>ONGJ01000063.1 GCA_900317375.1 uncultured Eubacteriales bacterium | reverse complement strand
GTGCATGTCGGTCTTGTCGCCGTCCAGATAGCCCTGCGTGAAGCCGCTGCGCGAAAAGGTCCTCTCCAGAATGGCCATCTCGTCCGGAGTCGGGCTGCGTCTCTCCTTCAAAAGCTTGGCATAGACGCCGGTGACAATGCCGGTATACTCCGGGCGCTTCATGCGCCCTTCGATCTTGACACAGTGCACCCCTGCCTCCTCCAGCGCCAGCAGGCGGTCGGCGAGGCAGTTGTCCTTCAGAGAGAGCGGATAGTCGTCCATGCGCCCTCCGAGGGAATACTGCATGCGGCAGGGCTGGGCACACATGCCGCGGTTGCCGCTGCGGCGGCCGATCATGGCCGAGAGATAGCACTGGCCCGAATGGCAGAAGCACAGAGCGCCGTGCACAAAGACCTCTGTCTCGATGCCGGCATGCGCGCTGATAAAACGGATCTCCTCCAGACTGAGCTCACGCGCCAGCACCGCACGGGTCATACCCATTTCGCGGGCAGCCACGGCACCGGCGAGGTTGTGGATGCTCATCTGGGTGCTGGCATGCACGGGCAGATCGGGATAGGCGTTCCGGATCGCCCGGGCCAGACCGAGATCCTGTACGATCACGGCATCCGCGCCCTTCTCCGAGGCAAGGCCGGCGGCCGCCAGCGCGGCAGGCATCTCGCGGTCGCTGACCAGCGTGTTCAGCGTAACATAGACCTTGCAGGCACGCAGGCGGCAGTAGCGCACCGCCTTTTCAAACTCTTCCGGTGTGAAATTGTGCGCCGAACGGCGGGCATACCGCTGCTATGACAGCCTCCGGCGAGCCCGCCGGGGCAAGCAGTTCCATCATTTCCGTACCTCCGAAAGTCATTTGGCAAAAAGGCTGCTGCAACAAAAGCATTGTATTATACCACAGCTTTGCCCCTTGCGGCAAGGGTCTTTTCATGCTATAATTTGAAGGCCCTGCGAATAAACTGTGAATAATTCTTTGGGAGCGCTTTTCAGGCGCCTGACTTTGGCCTGCTGCCATTGCGCAGAAGAGCAGCTTCGCTCTCGCACCAAAACACTGCGCCGCGCATGAAATGGGAACGGAAACCTTCCCTTCCAATTGTGAGCGGCCGCAGTATCCTGATGAGGGGCAGCACTCTCCCTTGCCGCGCACGGGACCGGCTGATTAGGATCAGAAGACAATATGAACAGACAGGATTCGGAAAAACTCATCACATTGGCGGCGGCGGACCTCCTGATCAGTCATCGGGACGGCGACATGACGCTGCTGTATCTGTATCTCTGCCGCACGGGCTGTACAGACCGTGAAAAGGCGGGGGTCGATCTCTTCATGCCCAGGCAGCGCCTGAACGAGGCCTTTGAGCGCCTTGAGATGTGCGGGCTGCTGCCGCTTTCGGCGGAAGCCCCGCGGTCCGGTATATCTGTCGGTCCGGCTCCCCGCTGCGCGGCGGCAGATCCCCCTGCCAAAGAGAACCCGATCGCCCCGGCGCAGGAGCTTCCGGAGTATACGGCACAGGACGTCAGAATCCGCAGCGAGCAGGACAGCGCCTTTTCCGCCGTTCTGAAGGAAGCCCGGCTGATCATGGGCAGAGCGCTGAGCACGCCGGACCTGATCAAGATGCTCGGCATCTACGACCATCTGGACCTGCCCGCAGACGTGATGATGGAACTGATGCATTTCGTCGCGGACAGCTATCGCGAGAAATACGGCGAAAGCCGGCGCCCCACCGCCCGCGCCTTTGAGCGGGAGGCCCAGGTCTGGGCGGAGAAGAAGATCACGGATTTCGACGCCGCCGAAAACCATATCCGCAGGGTCCGCGAGCGGAAGGGCATGGAGGCGCAGATCAAGGAAGCCCTGGACATCCGCGACCGCGGTTTTACGGATACCGAAAGCCTCTATGTTGCCCAGTGGCAGGACTGGGGCTTCGGCCCGGAGGAGATCCATCTGGCCTACGACCGGGCGGTCACCAAGACGGGAAAACGCTCGCTGGCCTATACCAACGGCATTCTGCAGAACTGGCACGAGAGAAAGCTGCACACCCTGCAGGAGATTTTGGAAAAGGACGGGCCGCCCCCCCGCACGGGCCGCGCTGTCCCCTCCTCCGGCGGGAAGGGCATTGATGTCCAAAAAATCGGTGAAATCGCAGAGATCATGAAAGGAGCCGGTACATGACGCACGACGGAAGGCTTCTTGCCAGAGCGCGTGAAGCGCTGGAGGACGAACGCCGGGAGAACCAGGCGGAGCAGCAGCGAAGAACGGACCTTATCTATCATCGCATCCCTGAGATAGAAAGCATCGACCGGCGCATGCGCAGCCAGATGTCCGACCTGGTACGCCTGACGCTGTCAAAGCCCGCGGACCTGAGCCACCGGCTTGAAAAGCTGCAGAAAGAGAACCTGGACCTGCAGATGCGCAAGGCGGAGCTGCTGCATGCGCAGGGCTTTCCCATCGATTATCTGGACGAGATCGTCAGCTGCAAAGCCTGCGGCGATACCGGCATGGTCGATGGCAGACTCTGTGCCTGCATGGAAAGGCGCTATAACCGGGAACTCACGAAAGAGCTGTCGGTTCTGCTGCGCAGCGGCGACGAGAGCTTCGAGCGCTTCGACCTCAGCCTGTATCCCGACACGCCCGAACAGGAAAGCGGCGTCAGCGCGCGCAGCGCCATGCGGGTCGTCTTCTCTGCATGTAGGGGCTTTGCCGACAGCTTTCCGGATGTTCCGGCAAACCTCAGGAATCTACTGCTTCGCGGGGAATCCGGTCTGGGGAAAACCTATCTCTCGGCCTGCATTGCGCGCAGTGTTGCAGAGAGGGGCTATTCCGTCTGCTATGACACGGCATCCGCGGCCCTGGAAGCCTTTGAAAAGCAGAAATTCTCGCGCATCCCGGAGGAAGCAGAGGCGGCCGCACTGCGCGCGGAGCGCATGCTCTCCTGCGACCTGATGATCCTGGACGATCTCGGCACCGAGATGGCGACCCCCGCTGCCGCCAGTGCGCTGTATACGCTGATCAACACCCGGCTTACCCGCTCGCTTCACACCGTCATCAGCACCAACTGTTCGGATGACGAGCTTCGCCGCCGCTACTCCCCTCAGATCTGTTCCCGCCTGTTCGGAGAGTTCCTCGAGCTCCCCTTTTACGGGAACGACATCCGCCTGATGAAGAGAAGCCAATGAGCATTGACCTCGTCCTTCATGAGCCCGAGCAGCCCGGCAACACCGGGGCCATCGGCCGGACCTGCCTCTGCGCCGGGTCCGGCCTACATCTTATCCGTCCGCTGGGCTTCTCCACCGATGAAAAAAGCGTACGCCGGGCAGGCCTTGACTACTGGCCGCGCCTGCGGGTACGCGAGTATGACGGTCTGGATGCCTTTTTCGGCGCCCATCCGGGCGCGAGGATCTGGTACCTGAGCACCAAGGCGGAAAGAACCATCGCCGAGGGAGACTACCGGGACGGGGACTTTCTGATGCTCGGCAAGGAAAGCGCCGGTCTGCCGGAGGAGCTGCTCGTCCGGCATCCGGACTTCTGTGTCCGCATTCCGATGGCAGAGGGCGAGCGCTCGCTGAACCTGTCCAACGCCGCGGCCATTGCCCTCTACGAGGCCCTCCGCCACACGGGCTATGCCGGTCTTGAAAAGCAGGGACATCTGCACCGCCTTTCATGGCCTGTTCCCTGACTGCGGACGCAGCTGCCAACAGACATGGAAAAAGGATCGCAAATGCGATCCTTTTTCCATGAAACGAAACGGATATCCTGTCTTTTCCAGAAATGGGATGCTGCTTCACATCAGGCGGATCCCCTTCTCCTCGAAAAGAAGGATCAGCTCACGGTTCAGCGCCCGTGTGAGCGCATCCTTGTCCTCTTCCCTGCAGTCTGCTTCGATCTGCAGCTCCATCGAGGCCCTATACGGCACGACGGTTTTGCTGCACACCTGGGATACGCCGCGGTATTGCGGCTCGGAGAGAAAACCGGGATACTTTTTCCCGATCAGCGGCAGATTCTCTGCGAGGATTTCCTCAATCCGTACGAGCGATTCCTCCGCGGAGACGGTGATCCTCACGATACAGACGGTATAATACTTTGTCTTATTGACCAGATTCTTGATCTGGCTGTTTTCAATGATCTTGACGTCGTTCGTCCTGTTGATCAGTTTCGTGGTCCGGATGCCGATTTCCTCGACCCTGCCCCAGTAGCCCTCCACTTCAACAATGTCGCCGACCAGAAAGGCGCCCTCAAACACGATGGCGACACCGGCGACAATATCCGCGACCATGCCCTGTACACCGAGGGTCAGCGCCAGTGTGGCAAGGCCCACCGAGGCCAGCACCGCGCTGGTCGGAAAGCCCAGATAGGTGAAAGAACAATAGATGCTTACAAAGGCCAGAAAATACCCGGCAAAGCTGTAGACCAGACGGCATATTGTCTCCGCTCTCCCGCTCTGAAAGAGCGTCACAAGCAGAAGGAGCTGACGGAGCAGGTAATCTGCCAGAAAGGCAAGCAGAAGAATGATCAGCACCGCACACAGCGAGAAGAGGTTGAAGCCGCGCATCCAGTCGCCTTTCAGGATAAAGGCGAAGAGCGACAGACGCTCATCAAGAAGTTCCATCAGGAGGCAGCTCAGGATCAGCACGCACAGACACAGGCAAAAAACGCCGCCGGCCCGTTCCTCGGGCATCAGCTGCTTCCAGTTCAGGAAGAGAGAGTTCCAGTGCCCGGAAAACGGCCTCTGCGAATACTGTCTTTCGTGGGTGGACGAAATGCGCGGTGCACGATCCAGGGCGTTCTCCACGGCGCTTCGGAGCTTTGAGGTGAATACTCTTTCCCCGTACCCGTGCAGCAGGCCTGTGAGCAGAAGGAGGAAAATCACCGCATATGCCGCCGCCGCGAGCAATCCGTACCGAACGACACTGCCGAGCAGCGAAGACACCTCGTTGAAGAAGAAATAGATCTCCTCATTCTCTTTGACCGTTACGGCATAGCAGCGGACATTCTCCAGCGCCAAAAAGCTCATATAGCCGTCCCGGAGACTGTTCTCAGACAGACCGTACTGCATAACCGTGTTCCCGATATACCGGGGCTCGCTGGCCTCTATGATTGTTCCGTCCTGATCCGCAACGAGGCAAAGCGTCCCTTCCGCCGTCAGCAGCGGGAGCTGCTCACCCGGATCCGATGCCCCGTCTGTTCTGCCGAGGCGCTGCGGAGAAACCGACAGCAGCAGAGCCCCCGGATTGCCGCCTCTGTCAGGCACCGTGACGCCGATCAGCCGCCGCGGCGTTTCCGTGATGCCGTCCTGTCCGGCATCCGCCCTGACACTGGGGATGCCCTTCAGCAGGCAGCGGAACGCATGCAGCTCGCTTCCCTCCTCCGCGCCCAGCGTATATTTGTAGTAATCGTGACTGCAGGCCGTCTCTTTCCCATCGGCATCGAACAGCATGACATAGTCAGCCGACACGCTGTCGGCGAAATCCCG
Organism: uncultured Eubacteriales bacterium; assembly: GCA_900317375.1. GTDB lineage: Bacteria > Bacillota > Clostridia > Oscillospirales > Oscillospiraceae > Limivicinus. The sequence continues at coordinate 21,123 of ONGJ01000063.1, read as the reverse complement.
CAGCTTCTCTCTGCTGCCGAACGCGGGGTATTTCGAGATCAGGTGTGCAAGCTGACCGGCATAGTAGAGATACCACTCCTCTTCCAGCTCGGTGACGTTCTCCTGTCTTCTGCTCTCGTTTTCCCGCAGTTCCCGGATAAGGGTCCTCACCGTCGTCCGGTTTTCTACGGTCTCGGCGTAAAGCATGCCGAGACTGCGGATCATGAAGGCAAGCAGAAAGACAAGCACAATGCCGAGTGCGCCGCCGGCAAGCATTCTGCGTTTCAGCGTCTTCGGCAGATACTTCTGCAGCTTCTGCGGCTCGGAAGGATCCGCCCTAGAGACACAGTCCATAACCGAAATGAGATAGCAGACGATCTCCATCAGAAGCAGAAACATGACGGCGCTCACCAGCAGGGCCTCGCCGACGCTCTGCCTGACCAGCTGATCGTAGGGATGCAGATAGATCAGCACGCTGGAGGCTCCGCCGTTTCCGTAGGTACAGCGGAAACGCTGAGGCGGATCAGAAGCGCGCCTGACAGAATCAGCAGCACAAACGCGGTCAGGCAGGCAAACAGGATTTGTTTTTTCATGGTTTTCATTTCGTACACCTGATTGTATCACAGGCTTCCCGACTGCAGCAATTTGAAAATACCATCCCGCATCAGTACAGAAGGCCTGCGGAAGCAGGATTCTTCAGCCGTTCCTTCAGCATGGTGTTGCGGCGGGTGACCGTGACGTTCCGCACCGCGAGGGCCAGGGCCTTTGTGCTGCCGATCATGACCATCAGCTTTTTCGCCCGCGTGACCCCGGTATAGACGAGGTTTCGCTGGAGCATCACATAGTGTGTCATCAGCACCGGCATCACCACAATCGGGTATTCCGAGCCCTGGCTTTTGTGCACGGTGGCCGCGTAGGCAAGCACCAGCTCGTCCAGCTCCGTGACATCATAGAGGACCTCGCGGCCGTCGAAGGAAACCGTGAGCTCGCGGTCCTCGGTATTCACGCGGCAGACCGTTCCGATATCCCCGTTGAACACCTCTTTGTCATAGTTGTTGCGTATCTGCATGACCTTGTCATGCAGACGGTAATCCGTTCCGCCGCGCCGCAGACCCGCGGCCTCGGCGTTCAGGGCCGCCTGCAGCACCTGGTTCAGATTCGCCGCGCCGACCGCACCGCGCTGCATGGGGGTGAGGACCTGGATATCCCGGGTCCCGTATGCACGCGGAAGCCGTTCCTTCACGAGCCTCACGATCTCCTGCGCAGCCGTTTCCGGATCCTCCTCTTCGAGGAAGAAAAAGTCGCTCTGCTTCCCGTTGCTCAGGTCCGGCATCCTGCCCCGGTTGATGCGGTGGGCGTTGGTGATGATCCGGCTGGCGGCGGCCTGCCGGAAGATTTTGGTCAGCCGCACGACAGGGAAAACGCCCGCGTCGATCAGGTCGCGCAGGACGTTGCCGGCGCCCACGGAGGGCAGCTGATCCACGTCCCCGACAAAAATCAGGGTCATGCTGTCCGGCACGGCCTTCAGTAGGCTGTACATCAGCATGATGTCGATCATCGAGCATTCGTCCAGGATGAGCACGTCCCCTTCCAGCGGGTTCTGCTCGTTTTTCTGGCAGCCCTCGGGTGGCTTGAATTCCAGCAGCCGGTGAATCGTCCTGGCCTCCATGCCCGTGGTCTCTGACAGACGTTTTGCCGCTCTGCCGGTGGGAGCGGCCAGAAGGATCTTCGCCCCTGCCTGGCGAAAGGCCGTCAGGATGCCGAGGGTGGTGGTGGTTTTGCCGGTACCCGGGCCGCCGGTGAGAATCAGGATCTTGCTCCCGGCAGCGCAGCGGATGGCGTCCATCTGGGCCGGGTCATAGTTCAGGCCGGTAACGCGCCGGATTCTCTCCTCCAGGCCCTGCGGTTTCACCTTTACGGAGGCCGGGGAAGAGAAAATCTGCTTCAGGCGTTTTGCGGTGCCGGTCTCGGCAAACCAGAACGGCGGCAGATAAACAGCCGTCTCGCCGGGCGCGGAGTCCTCCCCGTCGATCATCTCGGTCTTTACATCGTCCTGCCGGACCATCTCATCCAGCACAGCCGGAAGCACGCTCTCCTCCACCGCCAGAAGCTCCGCCCCGGTTTTCAGCAGCTGATCGCGGCGCGCATAGCAGTGTCCCTCATCGCTGAGCCTGTTCAGCGTATAAAGCAGGCCGCTGCGCAGGCGCACGGCGGTTTCCTTCTCCACGCCCAGCTTTTCGGCGATGGTATCCGCGGTGCGGAAGCCGATCCCCCAGATATCGTCCGCCAGGCGGTAGGGGTTTTCCTGCACGATACGGATGCTGTCGCTGCCGTAGGTTTTGTAGATCTTCGTCGCATGGGTGGTGGACACGTCATGCCCCTGAAGGAAGAGCATGATGTTCTTGATCTCCTTCTGCTCGTCCCAGGACTTTTTGATCCGCTCCACCCGCAGCTTGCCGATGCCCGGCACGCGCAGCAGTGCATCGGGGTCCTCCTCAATCACGTTCAGGGTCTCGGCGCCGAACGCACGGACAATGCGGGCGGCGAATTTCGGCCCGATGCCCTTGACGAGGCCGGAGCCCAGATACTTTTCGATCCCGTACACGGTCGCAGGCAGCGTCTCTTCAAAGCCGGAAACCGTAAACTGGCGCCCGAATTTCGGGTTCACCGTCCACTCGCCGCTCAGCGTGAGAACCGAGCCGACATGCACCTCTGGCATGGAGCCCACCACGGTGATCAGGTCCGCGTAGCCCTTTGCGCGGCATTTGATGACGGAGTATCCGTTCGTCTCATTCTGATAGGTCACCCGCTCGACCACACAGCGCAGCCGGTCCATGCTCTCCCCTCCCTTCGTGTCGGGTCCTGCTCCTTCTGTCTCCGCAGGAAGCAGACTGTCCGGCATCGGCGATGCGGATTCAGCGCCGGTAGTGGTCGACGATCAGGTCCGGGTCATAGAAGACCTTGTCCTCTTCGACGAGCTGCGGCACGCCGCCGCGCACCTCGACAATCGTCACCGAACAGTTATAGGGGGCATGGCCGCGCCAGAAGTCCGAGGGGTCGGGATACAGGCTGTTCACCATCGCCCGCAGCGCACAGCCGTGCGAGCCGATCAGATAGGTCTTTCCGTCATTCCTTGCAGACAGTTCCATCAGGAAATCCTGATTCCTTCTGCAGATGTCCCGGACCGTCTCCCCGTTCGGGAAGCCCTCAAAGCGAAACGGGTCCGTAAAAAACAGAAGCCCGGCCTCCCCCATCTCTTCCAGCTTTCTGCCCTCCATGACCCCGAAGCTGATCTCCCGCAGGCGGTCATCCGTGACGATGGGGATGTCGTTCCCGCTCTCGCGAAGCACGATCTCGGCCGTCTCTTTCGCCCGGACCAGGGGGCTTGAAAAGCAGCCGTCAAAATGAATGCCGCGCATGGCCCGGCCGGTGATCACGGCGAGGTCCCGTCCGCTTGTGTTCAGCGGCTCATCCATCCAGCCCTGCATGACGGCCCGGGCATTCATATCGGTTTCCCCGTGCCGGATAATATAGATCTTCATCTGCTTTCCAGCATGATCGGTGTTACGTTCCATGATATCCTCCAAAAATATAAGCCTTTGCTGAGTATACCATAAAAAACAGGACCGTGGTAGTGGGGCAGCAAAAATTCGCAGGCCGGAGAATCAGCACGCTGATATTCTGTCACATCTTCTGTAGTTGATTTTTTCGGTTTTCAGCCCGGAACTCCTATGCGTCCCCCGTCGGGCCGTCTTCTTGTCTGCGGCGGTGTTTTATGATATAATCCTCTCTGCAGCCCGGGATTTGTATTGAATCCGAAAGCTGTACAGCGTAAAGCAATTCCAGTATATTGAGGAGAGTGAATGCATATATGTTCATGAAAAAGAACACCGCTGTCATACTGACCATCTTATGCGCAGCCGCACTCTTAAGCGCGTGCGGCAAGGGAAAACCGGCAGAACCGTCCCTGCCGGTTGCGCCGGCAGAAGCAGAGACGGCATCGGTGCCCGGCACATCGCAGCAGGCTGAGCCGCTGGATGAACAGGCTTCTTCAGAGAGCAGCTCTTCAGCACCCGTTGAATATGAGACGGCAGACGGCTTTATGAGTTCCTTTCTCCTTGCCTCTGACTGGGAACGGATCGGTACAGCGAACGACTATGGCGTTTTCTACAGAGTCGTTTATGAGGCATCATTGAAAGATGACGAACTGAGAGCATGCGGATCGATGGATTGCAGAAACTTCAAAGACCAGGATCCCATCACCATCTCGTCAGACCTGACGCATGTTTTCAAGGTGGATGAGAATACTGTGTACCGGAAGGGCACCGAAGAAGGCGACCAGACCATTACGAAGGAAGAATTTGCGGAGCTTCTTGAAAGCAGGAAGAATTCCGGCATGTTCTTTGAAGTAGAGCTCAGCGGCGGCACAGTCAAAACTGCATATCTTGCTGCGCAGTAAGATCGATCACCTGTTTCTGTCTCTTATACACAAAAGGCCCATAAAAAAGACCGGTATATCGTCGGGGAGCGATCGTTCCCTGCTGGCGATATACCGGTCTTTTTCCCTGTTTTATTCCCTTGCCGATGACGGGGTTTTCCTTCCGAACGATTGTGATCTCCGAAAGCAGACTCCGAGCCGCTTCTCTATTCGCATTCCCGTAATGCCTTTGACAGGCTCCGGGCGAATGCCGCGTGCTCCGCCGGCGAGAAATGGACCCCGTCAAAGAGCAGCTCCACGTCCCAGTCTCCGGCATCCGCAAAAAAGCAGCCTCGTTTCTCTGCCAGGGCCCTGTAGCACTGCCGAAGCTTTTCCGATTCTTCGATAAGCGCTTTCCTCTGTACCCACTCGCCGCGCTGCATTGGGAGGCGGCTGCCAGCAGCACGGCGCCGGGTCTGACGGAAATGACGATGTCCATGCCGGTGAGGAAACCAGCCATACCGTAGATCACCAGATAGGACAGGATCACGCCGATCAGACAGCCCAGCAGGCAGAGCACCACGGACTCCATCAGAAACAGCATCAGGATGCTTCGGCGTCTTGCTCCGACCGCTTTTCGAATGCCGATCTCATGGGTGCGTTCCCCGTGACTTCCCGCCGCCGGGCGCATGATATAAAAACCCCGGAGACGGCTCTCCGGGGTGTCTGCTTATTGGAGTGATGTCAGGTTATATCCTTATTCCGCTGCGGGAGACGGATTATTTCACCGTGATCGAGGTGATATGGGGCTGGGGCCCTTCGTACCAGTAGAGGAAGCCCTCGACATCGACGGTGTCGCCGACCTTGAGGTTCTTCACGGCCTCGTAGGTCTCGCTGCCCGGAACGGTCAGATAGCGGCGCGCAACGAAGGTGTAGACGGCGCCGTTGATCTGGAGGTCAAAATAGAGGTCGCAGCTGCCGTCCTCGCCCGAGTTGTCATAGTTGAAGAAGAAGGCCGCGCCGTCACCCTTGTCGGCCACGACGGCGTCGGTGACCTTGATGGCCTGGTTGATGTGCGAGGCAAGCTCGTCCGTGCCCAGCATGGCCGTGATGTCCAGCGGCTCGGCAACAAAGCTGTCGCCGTCCACAAAGCTGAAGCTGCCGTCGACAACCTCGACCTCGCCGGACCACTCGCCCTTGTATCCCTGGAAGGCGATCTTCTGGCCGGGGACCAGCTTCTCATAATCCGCTTCGGGGCAGGCAATGTCATACAGGAAATAGGCGCCGTCTTTGTCAGCCGCATAGATCGAGGTCTTGTTGTCCCACCAGGTCAGCTTGGCCTGGACCCAGGCCTCGGCGTTGACAGGACTGTCGACCGCGGCAGCGGCAAAGTCGGCATAGCTCATGAGCTTGGCAGGCGCTTCGGCGGCAGGAGCCTCCGAGGCGGCGGGTTCTTCCGCCGGGGCGGCGGAGGCAGCGGGTGCCTCGGGTTCGGCCGAGGGGGCGGGAGTCGCGGCGGGGGCGGCCGACTGTCCGCAGGCGGTCAGCGCAAAGAACATGGCGAGGGCAAGAATCAGGGCAAGATGCTTTTTCATCATAATTCTCCTTCATAAGGATGTTTTACGCGTTTATTATAATCTCTTTTCGAAGAAAATCAAGGTTTCGCTCGGGGATCGGCGGCGGATTTCTGCTTTTTTCGCTGCCGGAGGGTGTCATAGAGGAAATACAACCCGATCAGCACCCAGGCAAATGCGAGGGAGGACAGAAGCACCACCGCGGTCTTCGGCAGCGGGCCGAGGTCGGCGGGGCCGCCCGCACCGGCGGTCTGGATCTGGTCCAGGCGGTAGAGGGAGTTGATATTCGAGAACAGCTGCTGCATGTAGGCGTCGTCCACGGTCTGCTTGCGGCGGACGGACTTGGTGACCTCTTCGATCATCTGACCGGCGGCATCGCGCAGCGAGGCCGAGCCGTTGAAAACCGGCGTGGTAAAGGTGTTGGCGGTGTTCTCGATCAGCAGCTTCGTCGCCGCGATCTTGACGTCGTAATGCGCAGCGTTGTCCTCCCCTGCCCGCGACAGATAATCCTGATATTCGGCGCTCTCCCGCGCCTTTAAGGTGACGGGGACGTAGCCCTCGGTCTCGGCATAGGCGATCTGAACGTCGTTTGTCAGCAGAAACTGCGTAAACAGCCACGAGGCCAGCACGGTCTGGGGATCCGCCTTATTGAAGATGCACAGCGAGGGCCCCTGCGAGATCATGGTCGGGTGCGCAGGGTCCAGCTGGGGAATCGGCCGCACGGCGGTCTCGAAAGACACCAGCTTGTCCGGCGCGATGTCGATCAGCGGGGCGTCGCTGCCCATCCAGGTAGCGCCGGCCGTCGAATCCACCGCGAAAAGGCACTGGCCGGCATTGAGGAAGTTTGCCGGGTAGGACGAAATCTTGAAGGTCGAGAAGGCCCCCTGCTCCACGTGCCCGGCGATGGTGTAGAGAAAGTCCTCGGTGTCGTCGTTGAAGATCAGGATCTCGCCGGTGGGGGTGGAATAGCCCGCGCCCTTCTGCCGGAGATACTGGATCATCATGTTGTCGGTGGACTTGTAGAGAAAAGGAATCATGACCTTCTGGCCGTTTGCCAGGTAGTTCCCTTCCGCATCCTTGCGGGCGGCGAGATCGGAGACCTCCCACACGAAGTCCCAGGTCAGGACATCGGGCAGCTCATAACCCAGCTTCTCCAGCATGGTTTTGTTGATATAACAGGCCTCGGTCGAGCGCATATAGGGCACGGCATAACTGATGCCGCCGATTTTGCCCTCGGCCAGAAACTCCGGAATCAGCTCGTCGGCCCGGGGCCCGTCAAAGCGAAGCTCTTTCCCGCCGAAGCCGAAGTTCGGGTCCGAAAAGAGGTCGTCCAGCGGCACCACCACGTCCGCGCCGGTCATATAGGTGGCAATGTGGTCGGGATAGGTGATGCAGACATTCGGCGTGGTATCGGTGGCGATGTTGGTGATGACGTCGTTATAGATCTTGCCGTAGTCGGTGTAGAGGCGCAGGTTTACCTTGATATTGGGGTACAGGGCCTCGAAATCACGGATGGCCTTCTGATAGATGGCGGTCTGGGTCTTGTTGGTGTCGTTCTTGGCCCAGAAGCTGATCTCGTACGTGCGGGAGCTGTCAAAGCTTTCCGGCACGGCAAAAGCGATGCGCTCTTTCGAGCCGTGGCAGCCGCAGAGCGGCAGCAGCAAAATAAGGCACAGCAGGACGGCAGCAAGGCGTCTGATCATCCCTTGGTCCCCCCTCTCGACACGCCGGCCATGATCTTCTTCCGGAAGATCAGAAACAGGACGATCAGTGGTACCGAGATGACCACCACCGCGGCCATCATCGCGGGGATGTTCTCGCGGCCGAAGCCGTTTTCGCGGATCTCCTGAATGCCGTTGGAGACCAGGAAGTAGGCCTCGTCATCGGTGATCAGGCGGGGCCAGACATAGCTGTTCCAGCACTCGATGACCTTCAGGATCACAATGGTGACCACGGTGGGCTGGGAGATGGGCAGCATCACCTTGAACAGGTACTTGAGGTCCGAGGTGCCGTCCACCTTGGCCGCCTTGTACAGCTCTTCCGGGATCTGCTCGAAATTCTCCTTCAGCAGATAGATGTAGAAGACCGAGGTGACCGAGGGCAGGATCAGACCCCAGAAGGTGTTGCGCATGCCCCAGTTAGTGATGGTCACGAAGTTGGTGATGACCACCAGCTCGGCCGGGATCATCATCAGGGACAGAAACAGCCCGAAGACCAGGTCCCGCCCCGGAAAATCCAGCCGCGCGAAGGCATAGGCGGCAAAGATGATGACGACCATCATGATGGCCGTGGTGGCGAGGGCAAAAATGACGGTGTTGGCGAAGTAGCGCGCCAGATTCACGGTGGTAAAGGCGTCCACATAGTTCTGCAGCGTAGGCGAGAGCGTGAAAAAGCTGGGGATATACTCGGCGTTGTAGGCGCTGTAGCTTTTGACCGAGGTGAGCAGCATCCAGTAGAACGGGAAGAGGACGATCAGCGCCCAGATGCTCAGCAGCACATAGGTGATGACCCGGCGGACCCTGCCGCGGCGCTTTGCACGCAGCGATTCTTTTTCGTAATCCATCCTGCCGCCCCCCTTCAGAACTGCGTGCTCTTGCAGCTGATCATGAGGTTGATGACCGTGATGGTCAGCACGATGGCAAAGAGGATCAGCGCCGCCGCAGAGGCGTAGGAGGGATAGCCGCCGCTGTCCCCGTAGAGCATGTCATAGACATAGCCGACGATGGTATTCATGCCCGCGGCATTCAGGTTGGTGCCGAAGATGGCGACCTCGTCGCTGTAGGCCTTGAAGGCGCCGATGAAGCCCGTGATCACCAGATAAAAGACCATGGGCGCGATCATGGGCAGGGTGATGCGCGTGAAGATGCGCAGCGGCGGCGTGCCGTCGACCCTGGCGGCGTTGTAGTAATCCTGCGGCACGGAGGCCAGGGCCGAGGTGAGGATCAGGATCTTGAAGGGCATGACCACCCAGACGGTGTAGATGCACATGACCAGGATCTTGGCCCAGTATGGGCCGTCGATGAAGTCCACCGGCCGGCCGCCGAAAAACTGGATCAGCAGATTGATGAGGCCGTCGGAGTAGGGCGTCTTTTTAAACAGGATCATAAAGACCATGCCGACCGCCAGGGTGTTGGTCACGTAGGGCAGGAAGAACACGGTCTGGAAGAAATCGCGCAGGCGCCGGATGGAGTTGAGCCCCAGGGAAATCAGCAGCGCCAGGCCCGTCGACACCGGCACGGTGATGATGACCAGAATAAAGGTGTTCTTCACCGCCTGTAGGAAATAGGGGTCGTGCAGCACATAGGAATAGTTGTAGAGCCCTGTGCCCCAGAAGGTCTGGGAGGCAGAGTTGTAGCCCTCCTCGAAGGAGTAGACGAACACGTCGATGAGCGGGTAGACCATGAACACGCCCAGAAACGCGATGGCCGGCAGCAGGTACAGCCAGGCTTTCCAGTTCTTTTTCTGCATGCTTGCCTCCCGTCAGACCGCGGTGAAGGGAACGCGCGCGCCCGTTTCGGCATCGAACAGATGCGTCTTGAAGGGCTTCAGGCGAAAGCGCACGGTATCCGGCTTTCCCTGCGGCGTCTCTTCGGAGGGGATGATCGAACGGATGACGGCGCTGCGGGCGGCAGGGTGCGTCGACACCACGCTGTGGTCGCGGCCCATGACCTCGACCGCCTGCAGCGTGCAGCACAGGGGTCCGTCCTCCTGCAGCACGAAGCCCTCGGGGCGGATACCGACCGTGAGCTTTTCCCGGTCCGGGCAGTCGACCTGCAGGACCGCATCCCGGCCGATGTAAAGGGTGCCCTTCTCCACCCTTCCCTCAAAGAGATTGATCTGCGGGGTGCCGAGGAAGGTCGCCACAAAGAGATTGCAGGGTTCGTCATAGACGGTCTGGGGCTTTCCGATCTGATGCAGGACGCCGTCCTTCATCACGATGATCAGGTCGGAGATGCTCATGGCCTCCTCCTGGTCATGGGTGACAAAAATGGTGGTGACGCCGGTTTCGCGCTGAATGCGGCGGATCTCCTCGCGGGTTTGAAGGCGAAGGCGGGCGTCCAGGTTGCTCAGGGGTTCGTCCAGCAGCAGCACCCGGGGCGTCTTGACCAGGGCGCGGGCGATGGCGACGCGCTGCTGCTGGCCGCCGGAGAGCTCGGAGGGTTTCCGGTCCAGCAGCATGTCGATCTGCACCAGGCGGGCCGCCTCTTCGGCACGCCGGAGCATGTCCTCCTTCGAGGGCCTTGCCTCGCCCTTCAGGTTCTGCAGCGGAAAGAGAATGTTCTGCAGGACGGTCATGTGCGGGTACAGGGCATAGTTCTGGAAAACCAGACCCACGCCGCGGTTTTCGGGCGGAAGATGGGTCACATCCTCCTCGCCGAAGAAAATCCTGCCCTCCGTGGGCGCCTCCAGACCGCAGATCAGGTTGAGGGTGGTGCTCTTCCCGCAGCCGGAAGGCCCCAGCAGGCCGATGAGCTGTCCGTCCGGGATCTCGAACGTGAAATCGTTGACCGCGATCACGTCCTCGCCCTTTTTGCTGCGGCTGGGAAACCGCTTGGTCAGATGGTCCAATACAACTTTCATGGCAGTGTCCCTCTTATATTCGTCAGATTCACGGCGGCCGGGAAACCCGATGCCTTACACATCCAGCGCCGTCTGTATATAGAACCCGGTACCGGGGAATAACGCTTCCAGCTCGCTGCGGAGGGACTGGATCACCCGCTCCTTATTCCGTATGGAGGGCTCCACCACCACGTCGAAGGACACGGCATGTTCTCCCGCATCATAGCAGAAGGCATACGCCCGGATACATTCGGGCCGGCTGCGGATGACTGGGAGAATGCTGTCCCACATCCTGGCGGCCTCGGGGTCCCGGAGACTGGAGCCGTACACGCCGACGGAGGAAAGCCGTACCCCTTTCAGAGAGGAATTGCGCATGATTCTGCGGACAAGCTTCGTGGTCTCGACTGCGGTCATCGTCTCGTCAACCTCGATGTCGACGGAGCCGACAACCAGCTCTTCCCCGTAATTATGAATGACCAGGTTGAAAACATTCAGGACCTCGGGCTCCTGAACAATCATCTTTTTGATATTTGTGCAGAATTCCGGGGAGGTTTTCGTCCCCAGCAGCTTGCTGACGCAGACGCGGATCAGATCGCAGCAGGTTTTCATCAGGAAGAGCGAAATCAGGATGCTGAGCCAGGGTTCGAAATTCAGTCCCGTCAAGCGGTATACCGCAATGGACGCCAGTATTGCCGCGGAGACCACCGAGTCCCCGAGGGATTCGGTCCCGCTGATCATCAGCGCCACGGAATGAATCCGCTTCCCGGTCCGCCGTGCGAGAAAACCATAGATAAGCTTTACCGCCAGGGAGACCAGCATCAGCAGCACGATCGCCAGGTTATATTCCGGCACTGCGGCGCTGCGATGGATCAGTTCCCTGACCGCACTGACGACGGCATGCAGACTCAAAGCAAGGATAAGCAGCGCGCTGAGCAGCGAAGTAATATACTCCAGCCTGCCGTAGCCGAAGGGATGCTCGCGGTCACAGCCTCTGGATGAAAAGAGAACGGAAAACATCGACAGCAGCGACGAGACCGTGTCGGAAAAACCGTTGAGCGCATCGAGCACCACAGAGCGGGAATGGATCGTCAGACCGAGAATCAGCTTTGTCAGGCTGAGAACCGCATTCATCAGGACCCCCGCCACATTATAGCGCAGTATGGTTTGGTTTCGCAGACCTTCCTGCTTCACTTCATCGTATCCGCCTTCCCAAAAATAACAGACTGTTCCGCGGCAGCGCTTTTCCCCTGCCGCCGGAGCAATGCGCAGGATATCACAGCGTCACGCGTTTTGCAATTTCCGTCTTCTTCGTCCGTTTCCGAGCCTCTTTCTCCCTTTTTCGTTCTTCCCGAAGGATCGCATAGCTCAGTTCGTCCTCCCAGCGTTCCTGTCCGTTTTTGATGTAGCGGACATTCTTACGGCAGTACGCCTCACGCCGCATACCGCAGCGCTCCATCATTTTCCACGAGGCGATATTGTCCGGATGGCACATCGCGATCACACGGTGCAGGTGCAGATCATCAAAGCAATGGTCGATCATCGCGAGGACCATTTCCCCCGCCAGTCCTGTGCCCCACCAGGGCTTCAGCAGCATGCAGCCGATCATCGCACAGTCGTTCTCCTCCTGCAGATGGAAATGCGCACGGCCAATGGGAGTCCCGCCATCCTTCAGGATGACTGCCATCTCGAAGTTTCTGGCCTTTTCCCGATGCCATTCCTCCGCAATCCGTTTCAGATGCGCTTTTGCCTGTTCTCTGTTCAGCAGATCGTAAGGCACATAACGCATAATATCGGGATCGGAATACAGCGCCAGGATCAGCGCAAGATCCTCTTCGGTCTCTTCAAACGGACGCAGAATCAGTCTTTCGGTTTCCATCTTTTCCTTTCCTGCTTTTTACAAGCGTATAGATTCCATATCCGATCGCCACGCCGGCCGTGTTGAGGATCAGATCGTCAATATCGGTCACGCTGTTCGGAAGCAGCAGCTGGATGATCTCGATGACAAGCGACAGACCGGCACCGGCAGAAAGCACCTTCCGGAAGCTGTCCAGCCGCCTGTATAAAACCGGCAGGAGGATGCCTGTGGGAATAAACAGGCAGATGTTCCCGATGATGTTGATGACCGCTTCCCGCCTGATCTCATAATCGATGATGTTTCGAAAGGGGATGCAGTTGATGCGCGGCGGAAAAAGCTTATCCGGATCGATGACCAGCGGCTGCACCTGACCGTTGACCTTGAAAAAGGGATAAAAGACAAAACGGATCAGAACCGCAAGGTTAATGTACATCAAAAGCAGCTCTGCTTCCCTTTTCCAGTCGATTCTCCCCTGCCGGACCCATACTGCAGCCCGGCAGAGGAGCCAGAGCGCCGTAAAAACAAGCTCTCCGGTCAGCAGGGATATTCTGATCATACAGCCCCTCACCCATCCATCAGCCGATTTTGCTTTCGCATTCCCGCAATGCTTCTGACAGGCCGCGGGCGAATGCCGCGTGCCCCGCCGGCGAGAAATGGACCCCGTCAAAGAGCAGCTCCACACCCCAGTCCCCGGCATCCGCAAAAAAGCAGCCGCGCTCCTCTGCGAGTTTCCTGTACCGCTGACGAAGCTTCTCCGATTCTTCGATCAGCGTATCGCTCTGTACCCATTCGCCGCGCTGCATGGGCGGCGGTGCAAGCAGCAGGACCCTCACCCCTGTGGCCATGACGTCAGCGAGAAACGTGTCCATCCGGTCTGCCGTGGCGGCGGCATCGGCACCCTCCAGCAGATCGTTGCTGCCGAGCATCACGACGGCAAGATGCGGCGACTTTGACCGGATCAGTTCAAGATAAGGGCCGCCGGTGCGCGGGACGGCAAGTCCGTTCATGCCGCAGTTTATGACCTCGTGTCCTTCCAGGCGCCCGGTCCATCTGACCGCAGCCGGATCAATCATGCGGATAATAATAAAATGCGCTGCCCTCTTCCAGGCCGCCGAGCAGCTCGGCGTAATCGCCGTCCGAGATCCCCAGCTCGACAGCCGCGGGGTCGCTCAGCGTTCCCGTTTTCGGGTCGCCGGCGGTATAGAGAACATCCTGCCCCCTGATGTTGTCAAGGGCAGCCAGAGGAACCGCGGCGACATTCTCTCTCTCGCCCGCGGTGATTCTGGCGATGACCGTCATGCTCGATCGGCTTCATCTTTGCCGCCTTGTTCGCCGGATACAGGCCGAACACGACGCCCACCAGTACGCAGAAGGCGGCTGCCAGCAGCACGGCGCCGGGTTTGACGGAGATGACGATGTCCAGCGGGCACAGTATAATAGGGGGATCATCACCTTTGTGTCACAATTCTGTCAAATCTATCAAGACAATTTTATTCTCTGATATCCCACCTGTCAAGCAGGATTTCGATAGGATATCCGGCATCCTTCTTAAATGAAAGTCCCCTGCTCAGCCTGTTTCACCGGCTGTGCAGGGGATATTTCGTTCTGTTTTATTCCGTGGATGACGGCTGTTTCCGCTCCCGGCGGCGCTCGGAGAGCGAACCGCCCTCATACTTCTTCTGCTTGTCCTTGTACATGAGTTGATCCATCTCCTCAAGGAAACGGTCCTGGGACGTCACCCCGGCCTGATAAAACGCAAGCCCCATGGAAAGGGAGAGCTGAAACACGCGTTTGTTCTGTCCGTTGAACGCCTGCACGGCGTTCTGTATGTTCCGGGCAGCCGCCTCAGCCTCTTCCGGATCGCCGGTACGCATCAGGACGATAAACTCGTCGCCGGCATAGCGGATGGCAATGCTGTTGTCCGGAATGTTTTCCTTCAAAATATCGGCAGTATCGCGCAGCGCCAGATCCCCGACGGAATGCCCGAAGCGGTCGTTGATGCTTTTGAATTCATCCACGTCCAGCATGATCCCGGCATGCGTTCCGCTGCGCCCCCACGCTGTGGAGCTGAACATATAATTCAGATAATAGCGGTTGTACAGCCCGGTCAGCGGGTCGTGGTAGAGCAGCTGATTCTGCAGGCTCATATACACCCCGGCCACGGCAAGGGCGAGGCAGCACCAGGCGACCGAGATCCCGTAAAAGCTCGCCTGAATGATGCAGCCGATCATAAACAGGATCACGAACACCCAGATGGGAAAGAAGCTGAGCCCGCCGTGTCGGCGTTTGTAGCCGTAGACGTCCGCAATGCTGATCCCGACATAAAGAAACGGTATCGCGAAATACACATACGCCAGCGGTAGCCTGTGGTAGAAGTTTTGCTCGTCGATGATAAACAGATACCCTCCGAAGATATTGCCGATGATCGTGAGCCAGATGAACCCCGTCAGCATGAGCAGCGGGCGGAAGCGCTTCAGGCGGTTCAGGCTCTGATACATCCGATAGTCCACATACAGGCACCATATGGCGGCAAAGGTCGGGTTCGACAGATACAGCCAGGTGTTGCTCAGCATCCCCAGGGCCCGGGCGCTGCTCCAGGTCTTTCCGTCGACAATGTAGGATAAGGCTTCCATGAAGCAGGAAAGCGCAATCATCAGCAGCATCACCGTAAGCAGTCTGGTATCCGGCGTCTTGCTGCGCCGGGTTTCCACGCTGCTGACCAGGGTGAGAATGACAACGGCGATCCCGATGCAGTTGGTGATGATAATCGATTCCAGATTCGGCATGCTTTATCTCTTCTTTCTAAAAAGGAGGAGTCGGTTATTCAAACGCTTATGCTTTCTTGATGATCTCCTTATAGACGGCATCGGCGATTTCAAAATCTTCGGGATAATCGATATCCATTGCTTCGATTTTGCCGACCTCTTTCACAAAGGGTTTTGAACCCAGACGGCGATTATGCTTCAGGAAGCTTTCCTTCGTAAATACAAAGGCAATGGAAGTCTCGGCGTAAATAAGCGGAAGATCCTGGGTCCGGGGAAAATTACTCGGATCAAAGTTCAGCGGTTTGCCGTTTTCCCACAGGAAGATGCGAAGCGGCTCTGCACAGAAAGCCGAGTCATACTCCCCCGACGCCACCTTATCGACACATTCTTCGAGGGTGGATGCCTTGGCAAACGGACTCGTTGCGTGTGTATTCACATAGATGTCCGCATCTACTGTTTTCATGAATTCACGAATGATGTCATTGGCATTGATGTTGTCACCGTCCAGATACTCCGGACGCTTGAGATAGTTGACGCCCGGAAGAACATAGGGCTTAACGGCATCATCATCACAATAGACATAGACTTCATCGATATTCTTTGCATTCAGACACGCCCGCTGGATCATTGCCATCATAGGCGTTCCGTCAAAAAACGGTTTGATGTTCTTTCCCGGCAGGCGCTTCGATCCCAGTTTAATCGGTATGAGAGCTACTGTTTTCATGTTTCGTAATCTTCTTTAACAATTCTTTCTGCATCATCACAGGCTTCTTTTCGCCAGTCAGCATAAAGCTGCTCAATCAGCTGCCTGTTTTTTTCGAGCTTCTGATCGTCAGGAATCCTCTGCAGGATCTCATTGATCACCGTGACGGGCAATGTACGCTCGTCCATCAGATACCGCACATAATTGGGGTGTACCCGGTTTGCTGCTGCGATGTAATAGGTCAGCTGATAGCCCCACGGTGTTATTCTCTGAAAATCCATCACACTGGTGACGATTGCTTCCTGCATCCGGGTGATCTCATAGCGCTTCCCGCAATGCTCATTCATGTACAGAGCGACAAGTTCCAGCGGCGCATTCCCGGCGCTTTTTCCCATGCCGTATAGGGAACCGTCGACAAGAAGGTCACGTTCCGTCTCCAGGGCAAGAACTGTCGCCGTGTTGATATATCCAAGCTGAAGATTATTATGTGCATGGAAGCCGAGTGTGATATCCGGATCCAACCCTGCATCCAGAATTCCGGCGACGTGTTTCAATTCTTCCGGTTCCATCAGTCCGTAGGTGTCAACGATCGACAGCGCATATGGTTTCACATCATTTGTCAGTCTGGATACTTCAAGCAGTTCCTCGTCAGAATAACCGGTGATGGAGGCAAGCTGAAAGAACACTTTATAACCAAGCGCCTTGACCTCCCGGCAAAACGCCATTGCCGGAACCAGCCTGTCCTTCTTGAACGTCACACGGATACCGTCAAGAAAGGACTCCGCACAGGGCTGCAGGTTTTTTAAATCACAGGTTTCGAAATCGATCATTCCGAGAACCATGGTATTTTTTCGGTCAAGCTGACCGAAGATCCTCTGAACCGATGCCGTATCCGGCATCACGCTGCGGTCCGGATTGAAAGAACTGCTGCCGTTGAGATATCCGATCTCTATGCAGTCCACTCCGGAGCCGACCACATGCTCGAAAATGCTCACCATATTGTCATGACCGAATTCCCAGTCGTTGATATAGCCGCCATCGCGGAGAGTGCAGTCCAACAACAGCCGTTTTCCCATTTTCTGTTTACTTCCTTACAAGCAGTAATGATCCGATCGGGAAAGAACCGATGGACATCCGCCCAAAGCTCCCCGGAGAGCCCCGGGGAGATGGCTGATCTCGGAATTGTCCTTCCCTCTCAGGCGTCGAACTCAAAGGCGATGATGCCGGCCATACGGGTGCTGAAGTAGAGGGATGCCGCCACCTGGGCGGTGGCATTGTCAGCGGCATGATCGGCCTCGATCAGACCGTCCTCAAGGGCATCAATCTGCTCGGCATAGGCATTCTCTCTGTCGTTCAGCACGGCGATAACCTGCAGGAACTCGAAAATCCTCTGGGCGCAGTTTGCCTGCTGCTGGTACACCGTCTCGACGGCGTTGTCGTTCTGACTGTACTGGTCCAGCATCCTGTTGAGGGCATCCAACTGGGACTGCTCTGTGCAGTATTCCGCCGCAATGACCGCCAGCAGCTTTACGGAAGCATCGAGGCCGTTATAGGCCTGTTGGGCCGCGTTCGCCGCGCTGGTATCATAGTTGTCGCATTCTTCGCTGATCCGGCGGATGTCTTCGCCGAAATTCCCCTCCTCATCCATCATGGTGGCGATGGCGATCAGAAGGCTGCTGATGCCATAGGCACCGTTGGCAAGCTGCTGTTCCGCATCGGTGGTCGATTTGTCAGTGGTATACATACCGTCAAGGATGCTGTTGAGCATATCGGACTGCTGTTCGTTCTCCGCCTTCATCATGGCGCCGAGATGGAGCATCTCGGCCAGGCTGTAAGCGCCGTTTGCGGCCTGCTGGGAGGCGTTGGTGCAGCTGTCATCCGTATTGCTCATATCGTTCAGGATGCTCTGAACCGCCTCTTCGACGGTCACCGTGTTCTCTGCAAAAGCGGGAACGCCGCAGACCGTTGCCGTCAGGATCAGGCATAGCAGCAGGGCTAAAATTCTTTTTCTCATCATGATGTTCCTTTCAGCAGTAAATTGTAATTTTAAATTATACGGTATCCCCTCTGTAAAAGCAAGCGTTTTCTGCCGTTTCAGGCATAAAAAAGACAGCCGTTTTCAGCTGTCCTTTTCCACTGTCTGTACTTCCGAAAGTTCGTTTAAGGCTTCCTGTTCCGCTGTCACGGCGCTCCCTTTCCGGATCTCGCGAAGCAGGTCACGGAATTCATTGCAGACGTCCATGGGCATGTGCCGCGAGAGGGGGTCCACCTCCAGGGGACGCTCATACACGACAGGCTTCCCGTCCCGTTTGCATTCGACGGTGATTTTGCCGCCGCGGAAGGTAATAAAGCTGCCCCGGTAGCGGACATGGCCGTAGAACAGCAGAATTTTGAGGATGAACATGGGGAATGCGTAGAAATAGGTCATATAGAACATGTACATGACCAGGCCGAGAATGGGGATGATCTGAAGGAGGGTTGAGAATTCCATTGCTTTTCCTTTCTCAGGGTTCAAAGAGGCCAAGGCGGACGCAGGCATTCCAGATGCCGTCGTCGTCAACATCCGTGGTAATCAGGTCAGCCTTTTCCTTCAGGCGCGGCGTTGCGTTGCCCATGGCGACCTTGTTCCAGTCGTCCGTAAACATGGACAGGTCGTTGTCGCCGTCGCCGAAGACGATCGCATCCCCGTAGGGGGCACCCAGGTGATCCATCATGCGGCGGATACCCTTTGCCTTTTCCAGCGGCTCGACAAAGAAGTATTCCGGCATGTAGCGGCACCACGGCAGTTTTTTCAGTGCTTCCAGCTTTTGCTCTTCCGGTTCGGGACACACAATGTAAGCCTTGTAAATCTTTTCGAGCTTTTCAGGGTCCAGGCCCGGGACGACGCGGTTTTTCAGGTAGCCGTCGCGGGTTTCCTGAAAAAAGCGCTCGTCCGGAACCAGACGGGTGTCGCTGTTGTCGATCTGAACTCCCCAGGCGATGCCCTTCTCGTCACACTCGCGGATCAGGGCGCAGACATCCTCTTTGCAGAGGGGTTCGATGCCGAGAAGGCGGCCGTCAACGGTAATGCCGTTGCCGCCGTCGCTGACCATGTTCTGAAAGCCGAGCTCCTGCATATAGGGCAGGGCCATGCACTGGGCCCGGCCGGTGGCGATGCATAGAAAGTGGCCTTCCTGCTCCAGTCTCCGGAGGGCACGTTTCGCCGATGCCGGTATATAGCCGGCATATCCTCCGGCGAGCAGCGTCCCGTCGATGTCAAAAAACAGATAACGTTTTCTCATACAATCAAAGCTCTTTGAAATTTTCTAATTATTTTAATGCTCCCCGGAAACTCGTACCGTGCGCGCCAAGAGATGGTCTCTGCCCCTGAAGTACATCCTGCGGGCGCTCACAATTAGTGGGGTAGGTTCCCTTTCCCCTTTATAGCGCGGCGCAGTGCTTTGGTGCGAGGTGTAATGTGCTCTTCCGCGCAACGGCAGAAAGCCATAGTCGGGCATTCCCCGGAAGCTGGTCCCATGCAGGGCGAGGAATGGCTTTATTCAGGCTTCTTCAAAGGCGTCGGGGCCGGCGCCGCAGATCGGGCAGACATAGTCCTCGGGGACCGCGTCACCCTCATACACATAGCCGCAGATCTTGCAGACCCACTTCTTCCCTGCCGCGGCCTCCGCCGCTTCGGGTACTGCACTTTCGTCCGTCACGGAGGCCGCAACCGCATCCGCGAGCGCGATCAGGGCGTCCGAATCACCGCTGTCGGGACTCGAGCGGATGGTGACGGTATCACCCACGATGCTGCAGCCTGACAGGCGCGAGACGATCTCCTTCATCTGTCTGCCGGAGGCGGGAGACCAGCTTCCGTTTTCCACGATGGCAAAGACCCTGTTTTGTAGGTTGTGGGCCTCGAGATCCAGCAGGAAGTTCTTCATGGGCGTAAAGATGCCCATGTTATAGGTGATGGCGGCCAGGACAATATGGCTGCAGCGGAAAGCCTCGGCGATCAGCTCGCTCACATGGGTTTTGGAGACATCGTAGACCGCGACATCGGCGATCCCCTTCTGCGAAATCTGCGCCGCCAGGGCGTTCGCGGCACTCTCAGTGCCGCCGTAGACCGAACCGTAGACCACCATGACAGCCTTCTCCTCTGGCGTATAGCTGCTCCAGAGGCTGTACTTTTCAAGGATCCATCCGAGATTCTCGCGCCAGACGGGGCCGTGGGTCGGACAGAGGATTCTGATGTCGACCGAAGCGGCCTTTGAGAGGACGTCCTGAACCTGGGGGCCGTATTTGCCTACGATGTTGCAGTAATAGCGCCGGGCATCCGGAAGCCAGTCTTTTTCAAAATCGACCTCGTCTGCAAAGAGATTGCCGTTGAGGGCGCCGAAGCTGCCGAACGCATCGGCGCAGAAAAGCGCCCCTGACACGTCGTCATAGGTCATCATCACCTCGGGCCAGTGGACCATGGGGGCCATGACAAAGGTCAGGGTGTGTCTGCCGACGTTCAGGGTGTCGCCTTCGTCCACAAGGATCGAGCGGTCGGATATGTCGCAGGCAAAGAACTGGTTCAGGATCAGGGCTGCGGCTTTGGTGCAGACGACTGTCGCGTTCGGCCAGCGCACCAGCACCTCGGAAATGGCCGAGCTGTGGTCCGGCTCCATATGGTCAACGACGAGATAGTCCAGCTCGCGCCCGTCCAGCACAGCGGTCAGATTCTCAAAGAACTGGCCGGTGACAGAGCGGTCCACCGTATCAAAGAGAACCGTCTTCTCATCCAGCAGCACATACGAGTTGTAGGCCACCCCCCGCGGGATCGGGTAGACGTTTTCAAAAAGCTGGATGCGGCGGTCGCTGGCCCCCACGTAGAGGATGTCCTCCGTCACCTCACGGATACTGCCGATGCCGGCGAATTTCTTTTTCCCTTCAAAGACTCTTGCCTGATCCTCGGCAAAGGCGCTGGCGCCGCCGAAGACGCTTGCCGCGGCAATGCCCGCCGCGCCGGCGGCCGCCGCCTTCAGGAAGTCTCTTCTTGCAATTTCTGCGCTCATGTTCCTGTTCCTTTCTGTGTATTCTGTGTTTTGTATTTTTTTTGCACTTTTTTACTGTTCTGACGGTCCGAGATACTGCAGGCCCATCATGGTGATATCGTCATACTGCGGCTCCTGTCCCGCGAAGAGGTCGATCTGCCGCCTGATAAAGGGCAGAAGCTGTTCGGGCTTTGCCGACGGAGCGCCGGCGGCCGCCGACAGCAGCCCCGCTTCCCCAAACCTCTGTTTTTC
>ONGJ01000148.1 GCA_900317375.1 uncultured Eubacteriales bacterium | reverse complement strand
TACTTTTGTTCGGTAGACAAAAGTGGCTTCTTGTTGTTATCACTGCCGGCGTATGGTATACTCAGCTCGATAGATCGGGTTTTGAGAGGACGAAAGGAATGAAGGTGTTCGCCGTTAAACCTCAAGACAGGGAGCTCTTGTGGAATATCAATCAAAAGTATCTGTATGAGATGACAAACTTCTATGATGACGAGATGGATACGCTGGGCAATCTGAATTATGGATATTTTGATGCCTACTTCACGGACCCGAAGCGCAAAGCGTTCTTTTTGTTTGACGAGAAGCAAGTACTTGTGGGTTTTGCCATGATCCACCCATATTCCAATCTGAACGAGAAGCCGGATTATGTGCTGGCAGAATTTACAGTTTTTCCAGTGTATCGGAGAAAACATCTTGCGGAAAAAGCAGCGGAAATGATATTTGAACGGTTCAAAGGCTGTTGGGAAATCAAATACAATGAAAAGAACATCGCTGCAAAAACGCTGTGGAACAAGGCAACTGAACAATACTTCCCCAAAGTGACCCGCTTAAACGACACTGAGACCGTGCTTTCATTCTGCACAACATGACAGATTCCCGTTTGTCGCTTGGAACGTACCCTTTTCTTTGTGTTTTTTTTGGTTTTTAGGCTTTGTTTATCCGCACGGAAGATTTTAGCTTGCAGAAGCGGACACCGTTTGGCACCGCGCGGGCAGCAATTCTACACAATGGGATAAATCTCAGATTTGATAGAAATATCCGAAAGGCAGGTCAACAACATGCGAATCATCACAGTCAGCAGACAGTTTGGCAGCGGAGGGCGTGAACTCGGCAAAAGGCTCGCGGACCTTCTCGGCTGGGACTATTATGATAAAGAGATCATTGAGGCCCTCGCGGAGGATCAGGGAATGAGTCCGGAACATGTGCGGGAGACCCTGAGCCACCATGGCTGGCACAACGTGCAGCTGACATACCGCAACAGCTTCGCGCAATTGGGCTTCGACCACGGTATGCGCACCCGGCTCCTCCTGCGGCAGCGTGAAATCATTCAGAATATCGCGGAAGCCGGCAATGACTGCATCATAGTCGGCCGGGATGCAGACGTCATTCTGCAGGAGCATCACCCTTTCCGCGTATATGTCTGCGCCGATCTTCAGGCCAGGCTGAAACGATGCATGGTCTATGAGCTGAAGCGCCCCCGCTCCGAACGACTGACGGAAAAGGAGATCCTTCGCAACATCCGCCAGATCGACAAAAGCAGAAGCCGGACCAGAGAAGTCCTGACCGGAAAACGCCGCAGTGACAGCAGCATGTTCGACCTTACCGTAAACGCCACCGGCTGGGACATCAAGCCGCTGACATCCGCCGTAGCAGATTTTGCCATGTGCTGGTTTGAGGCGCGGGATGAGAAAACCGCTGCCGCCATCGCGCCCGAGGATGAGAAAGCATGAAAACACAGAGCGAACATAAAGATCTTACCTCCGGCGTCGTCTGGAAGCGCCTTGTGGTGTTTTTCCTCCCCATTGCCGCCGGCACCTGCATCCAACAGCTGTATAACGCGGTCGACGGACTGATCGTTGGCCGCTTTGTCGGAACGATCGCCCTCGCAGCCGTAGGCGGCAGTTCCGCTATGATCATCAATGTTCTCATCGGTTTCTTTGTCGCTGTCACAGCCGGCGCCTCCGTCGTGATAGCCCAGATCTACGGCGCGGGACGCAGGGAAGATGTGCGGATCGCGGCTGGAAACGCAGTCGCGGTCTTTGCACTGATGGGCGTTTTCCTGATGGCTCTGGGCCTCATCACCGCCCCCGCGATGCTTCGTCTGCTCCGGACCCCGGAAGATACGCTGCGTTTCTCGGCGCTGTATCTCCGAATCTATTTTCTCGGCGTACCTTTTGTTTTGGTTCTGAATATTGAGTCGAACATGCTCCGCTCTGTCGGCGATTCCTTCAGTCCTTTCGTCTTTATGGTGATCGGCTGTGTGACAAACATTATCCTTGACGTTGTGTTTGTCGTCTTATTCCGCTGGGGCGTCGCGGGAGTTGCCGTCGCTACGGTTATCGCTCAAGTGGTCAATATGTTCCTGCTCACGCGGAAGCTGATGCGAACCAGCGAGCCCTACCGGCTGAGTTTCCGGGAGATGAAGCTCAGGGGCGTCTATCTCTCCAACATGTTCCGGCTCGGGATCCCTTCCGGTCTGCAGAACACCATGTATGGCATCTCCAATGTGATCGTGCAGATCGGTGTCAACTCTCTCGGCACGGTCGTCGTCGCCTCCTGGGCTATGACCTCGAAAATCGACGGCATCTTTTGGGCGGTGAGCAATGCTTTGGGTGCTGCGATCACCAGCTTTGTCGGCCAGAATCTGGGCGCAAAGAAAGAAGACCGGGTCAAGCTCTGTGTGAAACAGGGTCTCTTCCTTCACTTCGGCATCACCATTGGGCTCAGCGGACTTATCCTGCTCGCGGCAAACCCCCTCCTGCACCTGTTGACGGAGGACCCGGCCGTTATCTCCACCACATGGGAGATGATTCTGTACTTCGTCCCCTTTTACTTTACCTGGACGCTGATCGAGGTCCTGTCCGCGGTCTTGCGCGGCTCCGGTGATGCGGTTCGCCCGGTCGTTATCATCGGTCTGGGCATTTGCGCCTTTCGTGTTCTTTCGTGTTCTGTGGGTCGTCACGATTTTCCAGATCCTCCACACGCTCCCTGTGCTCTGCTTGACCTATGTATGCTCCTGGACACTCACCAGCATCATGATGCTGCTCTACTTCCGCCGCTCCAACTGGCTGGATCGAAGCGGAAGGATCCTGGACAAATGATCGATTGATCAGCAACTTCCATCCGGACTATGGTCACGCTCTTAATGTCATTATCCCGGATGATTGCCGTCAACTTTTCGGAATAATCCACCGCATCCAGCTTCGGGCAACCAATGATGGTGATTTTGCCCTTCATGAAGTCCTCATGCATATTTGCATAGGCCTATGCTGTACAGTCTGCCGCGATCAGCAGCTTTGCACCGTCGAAGAAGGGAGCTTGAGTCGGCAGAAGTTTGATCTGGCAGGGCCACTGTGCCAGGCGGGAAACAGGCTTTCCTGCGCTTACGGGAGCATTATCCGCTTCAGTCTGTGCAAACTGCATCATCCTCGAACCTGGGCAGCCGCCCTCATGGTGTTCATGCGTCATTTCGTTCATCGTCTT
>ONGJ01000042.1 GCA_900317375.1 uncultured Eubacteriales bacterium | reverse complement strand
ACGCTGATAACCGATACAGCCAGAGTTTTGCCAAGATAAGGAGCCATACATGCATTTCCACCCAGCAAATAAAGAACGGCGTTCGTATCGGCCAGGTATTCAAGCCCATTCATTGCGCATTGCCTCTTGTACCGTCATTCCGTCTGGTATATTCCTGATGCTCCCGAAAAAGCTTTCATTTGACGAAGGGCCACTCTTTTTCTTTCCGTTTTTTTGCCGGAACAGAAGGTATTCAACATAGTGTGATACTTCTTCGTAGTACTCTTCCGGCAGTGATTGAAGCTGTTTCTCAAGCGCTGCATATGACATGCTCAACACCTCCTCATAGCAATGAAAGCGGTTATCATACACATACTCTCCTGGATTAGAATACCATATTCTCTCTACTGCTTCAAGGTTTTTGTTACAAGTGTGAGATCGATGCCACCATCGGGCAGTTTTTTCGCATGTATGATGCTTTATCCTCCCAATCAGTCTCTGTTGTGCGCGCCAAGTGAAAGCTTAAGCCCCTGACCAGGCAACTGCGGGCGCTTAGAAACCGGAGCCTGGTTTTCTTACCGGCACGGGTCCTTTATGCGGAAGTTGGCCTCAAAGATCCTGCGGGGAAGGATGCTGCGGTACATTGCGCAGTAGAAGTCGCGGAGCTCGGCCTGGGGCAGTCTGTTTTCGGAGTCGGCATTCAAAATGCAGAAATCCACCCCGAAGGAGCACGAGCGGATGCCGGTATCATAAAAGCCGCTGCGGCGGTAAAAGGCGATCCGCCGCAGGCGCAGGCTGCGCGCCTCTTCGTCCTGCGCCCCGTCGGGGTCCTCGACCTCGACAAGGACACATTCGGCATCCGGGATTCTGGCGGTAACCTCCTTCAGAAAGGCCGAGCCGAGGCCTTCCTCCCGGTGTTCTTCGGACACGGCGAAGTAATCCAGGACACAGCGTCTTCCCATACAGGCCAGAAAGGCATAGGCAAGCAGTCTACGCCCGTCATACAGACCGTAGCACGGGTATTCACCCCGGTCCCAGGATTTGCGGATGAGGCGCAGGGGGCGGACTTCGTCCGGGGCGAAATCCTGCTGTAAACGGGAGGCATAGATCCTCTCGACCTGAGAAAAGCGAAGCAGTTTTTTGACTGTCAGATTCACAGAATCCTCCGTCTCACGGACCTCCTTCCCGTTGCTCACCACACGGTGACCCGGTCTTCGGGTGCGAGATACATGTTGTCGCCCTCGGTGATCCCGTAGAAGTCCAGGAATTCATCATACTGCTGCAGCGTGGTGTTGATGCGCAGGTATGCCATGGGGTGCTCGTCCGCCAGGCGCGCCATCGCCATAAAGAGGGTCTCTTTCGTGGCGAAGCGGTCGGCGAAGGCACGGAAGAAGCGGTCATAGTCAAAATCCGGCTTTCCGGCGGCGATGCGAAGCATGCACTTGACAGCCGCCATATCCGCACAGGCTTCGCCGACCATGATCTCGCCGTCGAAGTCCTGTCCTTCCCATGGGTGCATGGCGTTAAAATAGGCGATCAGCTTTTCGTTCTTCCGGTTGAAGGCGGCATAGTCTTCCTCTGTCCACCAGTCGGTGATGTTCCCGTCCTTGTCGAACTTCGCGCCAAAGGCATCAAAGGCATGCGAGATCTCATGCGCGACGGCAGTGCCCATATACGCATAGAGTTCTTCATCCGTCATGTCCGGCCGGTAATTGGGGGCCTGCGCATAAGCGGCATTGATGGAAATGGCGTTGGCGCCGGGCGTATAGCCGCAGTTGCCTATACACGGCAGCAGGTCCCAGACCGTGCTGTCGATGGGGCTAATGAGCTCGGCAATCGTCTTTTCATGCTCATGCTTTTTGATGGCGCGCCAGGCTTCCCACAGGCGGCCGCCCTCCTCTTTCGAGGCAAAGTTCACATCCTCGAAGCTGTAAGGCTCCCAGCTGTCCGGATACAGCACGTGTTTGGCCATGCAGTCCAGCTTGGCAACGGCGCCGGCGCGGGTTTCGGCAGAGATGAAGTCGGCGTCCTCAATGATCCCGTAATAGGCGTCGACGATCTCGTCAACCAGTTCCGAGATGCGCACCTTGTCCTCGGGGTTCGTATGCTGCTGCACATAGTACTTGGAGAGCGGCCAGCCGACGATGCCTTTCATCTCGTCGTAGACCAGAGAGTTGGCATAGTCTTCCCTGCTCACTTCCATATGCGCACCGCCGCTGGCCACCTCCTGGCAGTCGCAGGCCCGCACGTAGCTGTCCCAGTCCAGGGCCTCCGCCATCAGGTAGATCCCGTGCAGGATGAGATAGTCCCGCATCAGAGGCAGGTTTTCCTCCGTATAGAGCCTGTTCAGGCATTCAATGGCGGCCGGCTCCGGAAGCAGGACCTGTTCCAGGACAGGGTAGCCGTCGACCTTCTCGAGGGTCTCAACGATCGGGATATTCGGGGTGGCCGCAAGCAGCTCGTCGCGGGTGTAATGCACATCGAAAGCAGAAGGATCCTCCGGGTCTGCCGCTGCCTCGGCCTCTGCCAGGGCCGTATTCAGCAATGTCTCCCAGGCAAAGCAGTTTTCGATCTTCTGCTCTGCTTCGGCCTCGCTGTAGCCGAACTTCGCCAGCATCTCCATGCAGAACGCATCCACGGTTTCCTTGATCGCTTTCCCGTCCTCGGTCATCTCGAGGTACTCTGCGGGATCGTTCAGGAAGCTGTAGCCTGCATTGACGGAAAGGATATTCCAGCCGGGTTTGTCGGGGTCCTGCCGGACCTTCTCTCTCCAAAGCGCGGAAAGCCGGTCTTCCCACGGTGTTTTGACAAAGTACGCGGTCAGCGCGTCAAGGTCGGCGATGCCCTCCACCGCAGCGACCATATCCTTCAGTGGCTCGACGCCGCGGACATCCCGGGCGTCCCAGTCGCTGAGGAGATAGTAATAGTCATAGGCAAGCCGGGCATCGTGATCTTCCGGTGCTTCCCCGCCGAACAGGGCCTTCAGATCCTGGTCGGCTTTATAGTTCACGTCAGAAGTGTTTCCGGCCGCGATATATCCCTCCGGGTATTCCATACTGAGGATCCTGTCCTTGTTGACCCAGAGCGCATAGTTGTCCTTCAGGTCGGTGGGTGTGTCGGGGGTGACGTTTCCCTCCAGGTCGATGTCCATCCATGGCGTCCCGGTGGTATAGTCGATTTCATCCTCACCGGTCCCCTCCGCGAGGACGGGCGCGCCGACGGATGCCAGCAGCAGAACGGCCAGCAGAAGACACAGCATTTTTTTCATTCATTTACCTCCTGTTCTTTTCTGCCGAATCATTATATCAGAAATCACGGCAAAGAGAAAGAGGCTCTTCAGGAGCCCCTTTCCCGCGTCCCGTCTCAGCGGGCGTGTTCATGATGATCCCGCCCGGGATCAGCCATATGCCGCGCAGGGCAGTCTCTCTGTCAGGCTTCCCAGATGCGGCCTTCGGTGTCACAGACGGCGGATATGCTCGCGCTCGCAGAGAAGCACGAGCTCGCGGTTCAGATAGCATCTTACATCATAAACATCGGCAGCCCAGGCAGTGTACGGTTTAAGGCCAAAGCCGCATATGAAATAACCCATTTCATCCTTATTGCATCCCTGGAGGATCTCCAGATCCTTCGCAGTTCCGTTTATGTAGGCCTCATAAGGGTCGGAAGGCAGTAAATTGCCGTCCCTCTCCGGCAATACGCGCAGTCCAAGCTTCGCGGCACATACCTTTAAGACCTTCTCGACATCCGCCTCCTGCAGTTCGGCAACAGTTTTGCACCCGAGGATATCCATCACATTGGTGCAGCCTATGGCCTCTTCTGTGGACCGTGTGAACACAGGGGCACCGCTCTGGGCGATAACACGCTGAAAATACTCATGAGACCCTTCGATCAGCGGCAGCAGCGTCACACTTCCGGCGCCGGCGGATTCACCCCAGATCGTCACATTGCCGGGATCGCCGCCGAAGGCTTCGATATTCTCATGAATCCATTTCAATGCCATCATCTGATCCAGGAGGCCCAGATTCTGCGCATCCGGGTAATCCTGACCATACGGCAGGTGGGACAGATGGAAGAATCCGAAAACCCCAACCCTGTACTCAATGGAGGCGACAATGACATCCGGGTTCTCTTTTACAAAATTGTGGGCCTCATACAGCGGGTCAATAGTTCCGCCCAGTTCAAAGGCACCGCCATGAATCCATACCATGACTGGTTTTTTCTCATCGCCGGCATCTTCCGCCTTCCATATGTTCAGGTTCAGACAGTCTTCACCTTGAACATAAAGACTGGCTTCTTCGTCTAAAGTCTCATGCTGGCGGGGGCTTTTCGCGATATAATACGCCTCATATACCCCATCATCAGCGGTATAGTCAACCGGTGCCTTCCAGCGCAGATCACCGACAGGCTGCGCTCCCACAAAGGGAATTCCCTTGTAGGCGATGACGCCATCCGTCTTTCTGCCAACAAATGTACCGTTGATGCACTTAACCGCCAGAGATTTGTCGTAATTGTCATCTGTAATCTGCCTGTTCTCGCCGTATTTAGCTCTTAGGAATTGTTTAATGCTTCTCATGGACTGCCCCGGCATGGTTCGTAGAGCAAAGTCGATCCAGATGTGGTCATCCTTGGTATAGGTCAGATTGCATGGTGCATGATTAAGGAAATGCCGCATAAAAGGTAGAACACGTCTTTGGAGTCATCAAAAATCTGTTCCGATGTCGAAAGACACGATACCGGGGCAAAGCGAAGGTAGACTTACAATTGAAGATGGTGTTCGCTCTGGCGAACCTCTTCCTGGCCGATACCCGTTATGGGCTTCTGGCCTGAGTGAGTTTACCTTCGGAGCCTTGTTGAGGGGGAATGTTGTCGTTCCCCATGCTGATTTCAATTCGTGACTTTGCTTTTGCAGATTGTGCGGTATTTCCTTAAGGCAATACCGCACAGAAATATAATGCGGGAAATATTGCAATATAGTATAATGGGTATATGAATAAGCAGATAAGTTTGTCCGCATTCAACGACGAGTTGAGCCAAGTACGGACGAAGAAAAAAGAGTTTCTTGAAAAGATTGAGCGCCTGATACCGTGGGGAGAGTGGCTGACACTCATCCGTCCATGCTACTACAAAGGAGAGCGTGGAAATAAGCCCTACGATTTGGAGCTGATGTTGAGGATCTATTTGCTGCAGAACCTCTATGATCTGTCCGATGAGAAGACGGTTGCAGAGGTAATAGATTCACGCGCATTTTCTGAGTTCTGCGGTGTGGATTCGAGCAATCAAGTGCCGGACGGAGATACTCTTGGACGATTTCGGAACCTGCTTATCCAGAATGGTTTGCAGGAGCAGCTGTTTGCGCAGGTGGTTCAGATGCTGGTGGAGAAAGGGCTGATCCTGAAAAAAGGAACGATTGTGGATTCTACCATCATCGAAGCGCCGTCATCCACGAAGAACAGGGAGAAGAAGCGTGATCCAGATGCCCATCAGACGAAGAAGGGAAACACTTGGCACTTTGGGTATAAGGCACATATTGGGGTTGATAGAGACAGCGGTTTGGTTCATACGGTCGAGGCAACGGCAGCAAATGTTTCTGATGTAGCGGAAACAGCAAATCTGCTGCACGGAGAAGAAGAGACTGTTCACGCTGATGCTGGATACATTGGAGCAGAAAAACGGGAAGGTACAGTCCGAAAGAACAAGAAGGGCAAGAAGATCAAGTACGAGATCATGCGGCGTCCCAGTCAGCTTAAGAAACTGAGCAAAAGCGGCCAACACAAAGCAAAGAAACGGGAACACAGCAAGTCATCCATTCGTGTCAAGGTAGAACATGTCTTTGGTGTAGTCAAGGGTCAGCTGAAATTCAAGAAGACCCGATACCGAGGTTTGCAAAAGCAAGCGGCAAAATTCAATATCATGTTCGCACTGGCGAATTTGATCTTGGCTGACAGGCCCTGCCTGGCAGTCTGAGTCAATGCGCCATAGCGAACGAAATTGAGGGATTTCCCTCAGCTATATGTTCATTGTGAGCACCCTGCTTGCACTTATGGGGAATTATGCGGTGTTGCCTTAACTATCTCCTCCTCCCCGATTTTGGATGTTGAAATGTCGGCTCGTTTATGGTAAAAAAGAGAGCGAAGAAGATGATGCTTTATGGAACCGAGACCAAGCCGTCAGGCAAAGGATCATGTCTTTGCCGATATGTTCAACCAGCCGAAGTATCGCCTGGAGCTGTTCAAAGCACTGCATCCCGAAGCTACGGACATCACCGAAGTGGAATCCAGAGCATCACCATCAGCCATGTGATTGTCGATAAACCTTATAACTGCCTGTTTTTACGGTGAAAGATAAGCTGCTGGTGCTGGTAGAGGCGCAGTCCACTTGGTCATACAATATTCTGCTCCGGCTACTGATGTATTTTGTCAATTCTCTACTGGGTCTCATCAAGGAGCATGAAGACGGGGATGTCCACAGTACGGCAAGAATCCCGTTGCCGATTCCTGAGTTCTATGTGATTTACACGGGGGATAAAAAACGTTCCGCCGTTAATCAGTATTCGGAAGGACTTCTTCAAAGATGAAACCATAGCAATCGATCTCGAAGCCCGTGTGATCTCTCTGTCTGTATAATTCATTTCTTACAGAGATAGGTCTGATACAGCAGGGAAACAGATAAGCCACAAATATTACAGAACAGAATAGGAGATGGAGAAATGAAAGCGGACAGGATCATCAAAAACGCAATAATCTTTACTGCGGATAAGGAAAAACCGTTAGCCAGCGCACTTGTTGTGAAGGACGGAAAGTTCATCTATGTTGGCGATGAGGACGGACTTTCGGCGTATGACGGAGAGGTGGAAGATTTCAACGGGAAATTCGTTATGCCCGGTATTATCGACAGCCATGTCCATATAACCATGGGGGCCGGATACGAGCTGGTGGGTGACATTGGAAAGATGCTTCATTGCAGCAGCAAACAGGAAGCTCTGGATATCATCGCCGAGGATATCCGGAAGAATCCCGGGATGCGACGCTATTGCTATATCCTCCACAAAAAATATCTGAACGACGAAGACCTCACGAAGGAAGAGCTGGACGCGATTTGCCCGGATGGAGAATTGCAGATTCAGGAAGCACAGATGCACAGCATCTGGGTGAATTCCAATATCCTAAAAAAGCACGGTATTACGGACGAGACCAAGGATCCGGTTCCGGGCTTAAGCTTTTATGTGCGTAAGGACGGGCACGTGACCGGAGAAATGAGCGAGGGCGCGACGGAGCTGCCGATCATTCTGGACAGCGCCATGGATAAGCCGGATTCGGAGATTGACGCCGCGATTCAACGCTGGATTGATTTTTGCTTAAGCGTCGGCGTGACAGGGGTTTTCGACGCCGGTATTCCGGGATACCCTGAATTTCATGAGCGTGTCTATAAACGCCTTCGGAGCCTGGATCAGCAAGGGAAGCTGCCCATCTATGTGGACGGCTGCTATGTCATCTCCGCAGCCTGGGAGGTGGAGAAAGGCATCAAGGAGCTTAAGCGCTATCAAAAGGAATATAATACGGAGCACATGAAGGTTCATACCCTGAAGCTTTTTATGGACGGAACCCTGAAGCTGCATTCCGGAGCCATGGTTACGCCCTATGCGGACACGGGTGAAAAGGGGTGCAACGCCATGAATCTGGAAGAGCTTGTGGCGCTC
The DNA here is from genome assembly GCA_900317375.1 of uncultured Eubacteriales bacterium. Classification (GTDB taxonomy): domain Bacteria; phylum Bacillota; class Clostridia; order Oscillospirales; family Oscillospiraceae; genus Limivicinus. The sequence continues at coordinate 13,855 of ONGJ01000042.1, read as the reverse complement.
CTGAAAGCGCTGAACAAGGAAGGACTGGATTTACACGCGCATACCGTCGGTGAGGCTTCCTCCCGACTGGTGCTGGATGCTGTGGAGCAGGTTAAAAAAGAGATGGGGGACGATTTCCGTATTAAAGTCGTCAGCGCCCATCTCCAGATCCAGGATCCCTCGGATCTGAATCGCTTTGCGACCCTGGGCGTGATTGCGAATTTTACGCCCTGGTGGCACTGCGATGATACCGAGGTGTATACGAAGCTCTTTGGTGAGGAACGGGGTAGAAAACTGTATCGCTGCAAATCCGTCTGGGACAGTGGGGCCCTGGTTACCTGGTCCAGCGATACGATTGCCTACGCGAATTTTGAAGGCTGGAATCCCTATCTTGGCATGGAAATCGGAATGACGCGCCTTGTGACTAAAAAGACAAAGCTCTCCGAAGCGGCTTATTACGATGATATATTCCCGCCTGCGGATGAGAGAATGGGCATTGAAGAAATGCTTCTGGGATATACGATCAACGGCGCAATCCAGCTTGGTATCGAAAAGACAAAGGGTTCCATCGAGGCAGGGAAGGATGCGGATTACCTGGTGTTCGATCAGGATCTGCTCACGGCGGAACACGACGGCTTCAGCAATAACCTGCCGGCGGAAGTATATTATGCCGGACGGAAGATGAATCATCAGCCCTCCGAATATGATAAGCTATCTCCTGAGGAAAAGAGCTGGCTGTGCGGCATGAACTTCCCCTATTTTGCCGCGGAGGAAATATGGATGAAGTTCCTGGAGTCATTGGGGAATGATCTCGATGTCTCCGATGAATACAATGAGGACGGTTCCAACGGCAGTTACTTAAGCATTCCTGTTGAAAACAGACAGGAAAATGGCCCGGGAGAGATATACAAGGACGGTGAAAAGCGTCCGTAACAGATCAGGAAAACCGGAACGAAGCCGGCAGGGTCGTTTCTATAAGCTTTTAGGATGAAAATATTTCGATAAGGAACTACCGCACAATACGGCGCCGCCAGATGTGCCGCCGTATTGTGCGGTAGTTCCTTAATAATGTGGCTGCTCATTAAATGCGGAAGCCTCAACCCAAAACAGATCAAGGCGAGGGATTCAATGGTGGGTGGGTGCTTACCGTTTATAATGCGGCTGACAGTGTCCGAGTTCATTCCGATTTCCTTTGCCAGCTCTTTGTATGACATGCCCCGCCACTTGAAGGCTTGTTGCAAGCATGCCACATAGTCTGTGGTGAAGTTCTTGAAAACTGAATACATATCGGCGACGGCGGCGTCCAAGGCTTCCTTCTGCCGTTCCGGAGGGGCGTTCTCCAAGCCACCAGAATATGCGATGGTCACCATGATCTTGGCATCTTTGTCCTTGTTGGCCCAGAGCGCAAAGTTGTCCTTCAGGTCGGTGGGGGTGTCGGGCCGCCGTGTTGTATCTCTGCGCAATTTATGATAGAATCAGTCCGACAACTCGGTATCTGCGGAGGAAAAGACATGAAAGCTGAGAGCCCTGCCTCGCCCTTCAGACTTGTGATCGGCGACATTCTGATCCTGCTGGCCCTGCTGCTCACGGCTGACGTGCTGATCGTCATGCCGAAAAAGATCCATGCCGTCGTGCTGAAGGCAGATTATCAGGAGATCTTCCGGTACGAACTCATCATCTGCGCGGTCCTTCTGCTGTTCGCGCTGGATGTGCGCTTCAATCTTTTCACCCGTTCGGGACATACCGGCCTTCGGGTCGCCGGATGGGTTCTCCGTATCGCCGTGGTTCTTTTTACCCTGGTGATCGCGTTTTTCTGCGGGAAAGTGATCCGCGGCGGCCTGATCAACACCGCGGCCGGGGCGGACCATGCCATCGTGCTCGGGCTGGCACTGGAGGACGGGAAGCCGACGGATGACCTGGTGTCAAGGCTGAACACCGCCCAGGCATATCTGCAGGAATACCCGGAAGCGCAGCTGATCCTGACCGGGGGCAATGCGGACGGGTCAGGCCGTACGGAAGCCGACGTCATGCACGATATTCTTCTCGAACGCGGAGTCACGGAGGACCGGATGATCCTGGAAGACCGGTCGAACAGCACCAAAGAAAACTTCCGGAATACCGCGCAGATGATCGATCCCCGTAAGCCTGTCGTGCTGATCAGCAGCGACTACCATATGGACAGGGCTGTCCGGACAGCAGAAAGCGCAGGATTTTCCGATGTCCTGCGCCTGCCTGCGCCGTCATCCTTCCGCAATTGCGGTGTCAATATTCTGTCTGAGGTGATCCTTGAACTGAATGAACTGACACTGAAAAAGTGAGAACGCCGTGCAGATCCCGGTCTGCCCGGATGATCGCCCGTCAAGCGCTGTGTCTCTGCGCTGCCCCTTACGCGGAAGGAAGGCCCCGCCCCTCCGTGGGGCGGAAGAGGCAGAGCTCGCATACCCGGTCGTATTCGCTCAGCTTCTTCTCTCCGCAAAGGGGATCGAACACGATCGCGTCATGCGGGGTCAGGCGGAGCAGCGCCGTGAAGTGCCGGGGGGCATTGACGCCGGGCACGGTGATGAGGCAGGGCTGGCCGCTGTCCGCCGTGCGCGTCAGCGTGTCCCGGGTATACGCCGCGCACCCCGCGTATTCCAGGGGGTAGAGCCTGCTGATTTCGGAAAGCTCCAGATCGGCGGCCGGTGTAAACGCGCCGCATTCAATCAGCCGCCGGTTCAGGATCCACGGATCGAACAGGCTTTCGTCCGTCTCTGTCTCAAAGCCGGTATGCCGGAGCATCACAGCCAGCGCGCAGACCAGACAGCCAGCGTCACGAAAGAAAGAAAAATCCGCCTCCGGGAACAGTTCGCGCGGCCAGGCCTCCGTCCGGTTGAAGCGGGGGTCTGTCTGCCGCCAGTTCAGATATGCGTTTTCCAGCTTCCCTCTCCCCTTTTCATCCGGGCTGCCAGACTCCGGCGGCCGGGTCCAGCGACAGGATATTCAGGTCCAGCACCCTGTCATAGTTAACGACAGCGGAAAGCCCCATGACGATCACCGCCTCCAGCGCACCCGGCTTGTCCAGGGTCGCCTCGGCGAGGCCGGGTATCGGGTTATAGGTCCTGCCGTCGTCAACGATGACGATCTGCACGCTGTCGGTGTCCCGCTTCAGCTGAATGTCCGCATGGACTTTTGCGTCCGGATTGTCCCTGGCAATATAGTTGATGCTGTCCTCCACGACCGGCGCTGTCCTGCCGCGGCCGTTCCGTCTCAGAACGGCAGGGTCTCGAGCCAGCGGATCAGCGCAAACATCTCCCAGATCTGTTTCCAGACGCCGTCATCCCCGTCGGCGTAGAAGGCCCTCAGGATCCCCTCCGTATCCGCGCAGGCGAGGGTATCGCGTGCCAGCGAGCCTGTCAGCGCGTCCAGGATCTGCGTCTGATACGGCTCGATACGCATCCATTTCCGGACGGGGACGGGAAAGCCCCGTTTCTCGCGAAAGGCGATCTCAGGCCCGACATACCGCTGCGCCGCCTCGCGGAAGAGCAGCTTGCCCATGTTCCGGTCCGCCTTGTACCTGACCGGCAGCGTGAGCACGAAATCCAGCAGGTCCTGCCGCATATAGGGCGTGCGGATCTCGACCCCCGCGCCGCGCGCCGCGGCGGACAGATTGGGGCGGTTGTTGCCCTGCATCCATCTCGTCAGGTCGAAGGCATTCATTTTCAGAAATCCGTCCCCGCCATAGTCGGGCAGGTCGGGGACCTCCCCGATGTCCATGATGCTGTTGACGGAAACCCAGTAGTCCTCGCGGGGATCGTCAAAATAGCTGCTGTAGCAGGGATAGCCGCAGAACATCTCGTCCGGCCCCTCTCCCGAGCAGACGGCATCCGTAAAGCGGGCCGCCTCCCGGGCGAGGAGAAACAGCGCGATATACGAGGCGTCGCCCGTCGGGGCCCTGCGGCAGGCCAGCGCCTCGCCGACGGCGTCGAAGAAGTCGGCGGGGCCGACCCTGAGCACGTGATGCTCGCTGCCCAGTTCCCGGGCGGCCTGCAGCGCCTCGCCGGATTCGTCGAAGGCGTCTTCGTCATAGGCGATGGAGAAGGTCTGTTTTGCGCGGATGCCGAAGGCAAGGAGAGACGAATCTACCCCGGAGGAGAGGAAGGCCGCGTCACAGCACTGCCGTTCCTCTTCCAGCATGTCGTCCAGGAGCCGGTTCAGATCGCGCAGATAGTCCTCTTTGCTCCGCTCCGGGTCGAAGGAAAAGCGGATCTCGGGATAGCGGAAAGGCGCGTCCCCCGGGAGCATCGGCTCACCGACCGGATAGGAAAAGCGGAGATAGGCCTCCAGAGCGCGGGGGTTTAAAGTTGGGCGATCCATATTCTCACGTCCCTCTGATTACACGGAGTCCAGTCAATGATGGTATATTTTATGGAACCAGAAGCCGGACTTCTGATACCCGAGCTGATCCAACATCGCCTGAGACTCTTTGCGTTTCATGCTTGTGGCAACGCCGATGGAATTCGAGCCCCGGTCCCGGGCCTCCTGTTCCGCGCGGGCCACGAGCTGCCGGGCGATCCCGCGGCGCCGGTATTCCGGCAGGACGGCGATGCCGTTCATCTTGATATAGCCGTCCGGGTCGTCGAAGGACAGCACCTCGACAAGCGTGAGGAAGCCCACGACGATCCCGTCCTCCTCGGCAACAAAGGTGCGGTATCGGCTGTCCCTGCTCATGGTCTCAAAGGTCCGGCTCACGCTCTCGTCCGTCGCATAAGAGACATCCAGATAATCGCGCCAGAACCTGGCCACGGCCGCGCAGTCCTTTTGCTGCATCTCTCTGATCATGTTCATACCCCGTTTCTGCCGCCGGGCCTCCGGCCCGGCATCGTGCCTGCGTCTGCAGACGCTGTGCACCGAAGTTAATCAGTACTATCGTAAACTGTCATCGGCGTTCTGTCAACAGCGAGAAGCGGGCGCAGCGGGCTTTTTTCGGCGGGAGGCCGGCCCGGAGAAGCAAAAAAACGCCTCAGCCTGTCCGCGCAGGGCGCATACAGGCTGAGGCGGGTATATTCTGTTTGCTCAATCCGCACCAAGCAGGTTCCGTACGACATGCATATTCAGCGCTGCGCATACCAGCGCAGTCACGGAAATCCAGAGTACGATCAGATCTCTGATCAGGTTCTTTTTTTTCATAGCCGCTGCCTCCATACAGGATACCATGTCTCCGCGTCAGTCCATGTCGGCGAACTGATTCAGGGAAGAATTCAGGCTCAGCGCGGCAAAGACCAATGCGGCCAGAGAAACCCAGAGGACGATCAGTTCCTTACTGAAGAGCTTTTTCATCTTTTTCACGCTCCTTTGATATGATCCGGATCATTGGCAGGGTATCTGCCTTTGCTTTTATTTTATCTGAAACGCCCGGTGCTGTCAACTCCCCTTCCGGGCAGGACGGGCGCGCGCTTTCGATGCCGTGCATTCTCCCCGAAGGCGCTGATCCGTTCACTCCAGGATCCTTACCGCGAGCTGCGGGCCGTTTCTGCAATAGCCGATGTACCGGAACCTGACCCGGTACAGCTCCGTGAACTCCATAAACGCACGGTATTCGTGCTGCTGCCACCCGGGATAACGGAAGAATGCATCGAAGACGATGACCGTTCCGGGGACGATCCTGTCGGACAGCAGGTCCAGCACGGTTTTCGTCGAGGAATACCGATCGCAGTCGATGTGAATGAAGGAACAGGCTTGCGGGTGTTCGCCGACAAACGGCGGCAGGGTTTCATCAAACCGGCCTTTGATCAGGTGCACGTTGCTTCTCACCGCGGGAAGCTCACCTCCGGGGGTATACATGCCCCTGCGATCAACGGTGCGGTTTTCCGGAAGACCTTCAAAGCTGACAAAGCCGTAAACCGGCCGCGTCGGACGATGCTCCGAGATCAAGTTGATGCTGCTGCCCGTGTATACGCCGAACTCGAGCAGAAGCCCGGTATCGTTCAGGCCTTCCGAGCAGAAAATATGCTGCAGCATCTCGAAGCGGTTGTTAAAGCAGGGCGTCTCCGGGAGGTGCTCGATGGCGAATGCCGCAGACTGCAGCCTGGCGGTCCGGCGCATGAGACCCCGCAGATCCATGCTCATCTCGCCGGCCGTCTTCTCCGGCGCGTCTGCGGAGTCGGCAAGCCGGGCGGTCACCTTCGAGGCCAGGTCTCCCATGCGCACAAACATCCAGTCCCCGGGGCAGGGCTTGTCGTCATACCACCGGTGGACCGTCAGCAGCATCTCATCCGGCGCCGGGCTGTAACGCAGCGTCCGCTCTCTGTCCTCCAGCCACAGCAGCCTTTTCTTTCCGCTGCGCCGGCAGATGTCCGTGCAGAGGCGGATCAGCGTTTGGTAAACCACATCCCGGAAGGCATAGGGTGTCTCGGTATCCGAGGCGCACTCGATGGTGACGGCACGCTGATCGTTCGCCTGGCTGGAGCTGCACCAGCTTCGGTTCTTCTCCTCGACATAGAGGGCGACGCGTCCGTCCCTGTCGATGCCGTAGTTCGAGCTTGCCTGGCGCTCGATGTTCATAAACCAGTCGCCCAGATACTCCGCCGTCCACTGGCCGACCACGCAGTGCGGCGTGATCCGGTCGATGCCGAGCGTTCTGAGGCCGGAATGATTCGGGCTCAGTTTTTGATACACCACCATCGGGCTGTTTGTATATGCCATGACGCATCGCCGCCTTTCGCTGCCGGGGTCTGTAACAGGTGCATGGTACCGCAGGCGGCAGCTCTTCACAAAAGAAAGTGCCGCCGGGGCGGGGTTCTGTGATTGTTCTGTGACAAAAGCTGTGTTATAATGCGCCATACCTGAAAGAAAAGAAATGGAGGTTCCGGGGATGGACGCTGAGAAGCAGCAGCTCACGCCTGAACAGCTGAAGGACGTGACCGGCGGTGAAAGCGCCTGGTGGACGGGCGACACCAGCACATACTTGTATATCTGCCACAACTGCTGGCTTGTCTACGGTTCGGGAGAGACGCCTGATCCCTGCCCGAACTGCGGCAGCACAGACGTCGGACACTACGCCTGAAGCTGACGCGCCTCCGGCTTCCGCGGGAAAACAGACCCTCCGTACCCGCCGCGCTGCGGCTGCCGGAGATCGGCAATTCCCATGCCGATCTCCCGGGAGCCCGCCGGCGGGTCTTTTGCTGTCCGCCGGCGGCAGGAGGACCCTGCCGCTGAAGACGGCACTGCGGCGGCGGGAAAAGAAGGTTGACCTGCAGGCCGCCCTTTGATATGATGGCAGTCGCCCGGCTGCCGTTTCTCCCCGCAGACCGGCAGGGAGGCAGAAACGCCGGGCAGTGAGGTGCATATGAACACAGCTCTTTTGCTGATGAGCAAGCTGGCGGCCATGCTGACCATGGTGGCGGTCGGCTGGCTCGCAGTCCGTTTCCGCATCATACAGAGCAGGGACAGCGCCGTGCTCTCCCGGCTTACCGTATACATTCTGCAGCCCTGCCTGATCTGCCGCGCGTTTCAGATCGAGCTGACGCCGGAGCGGCTGAACGGCTTTCTCTGCGCGCTGGTTTTCGGAACCGCCGTCTATATCATCTGGATTTTGGCGCTGGGCCTTCTGAAGAAGCCGCTGCGGCTGGACGCGGTCGACCGCTGCAGCCTGATCTACAGCAATGTCGGCAACCTCGCCCTGCCGCTGATCAGCATGATCCTGGGAAGCGAATATGTCTTCTACGCCAGCGCCCTGCAGATCCCCTTCAACCTGCTGATCTGGACGCACGGAAACAGCATCATCTGCGGCGAGAAGCACCTGCACATCCGGAAGATCCTGCTGAACCCCAACATCATTGCGCTTTTCATCGGGCTGCTGCTGAGCCTACTACAGATCCGCCTGCCGGATTTCCTCGACACCGCCGCGGGCGGGCTGGGGAACATGGTGGGCCCGGTCTCGATGCTGCTGATCGGCATGGTGGTGTCCGAGAAGGACCTGCGGAAGATTTTCACGGACGGCCGGGCCTGGATGATCTCCCTGGGGAGGCTGATCGCCATGCCGGCAAGCCTGCTGCTGCTTCTCTCGGTGTCCGGGGTCTGCGCCCGGCTGCCGCAGTGGGTGCCTGTCTTTCAGGTCTGCTTCATCGCACTGTGTACGCCGCCGGCGTCCACGGTCGCGCAGCTTGCGGTGCTCTATGACAAAAAGGCCTACGAGACCAGCGTGTACGGCGTGCAGAGCATGCTGCTCTGCGTGCTCACCATGCCGCTGATGCTCACGCTGTTCCAGCTGCTGTTTCTGTAGCGGACACGGCGCGCTGCGCCGGCAGCATCAAAACGCGGAGGAGAAGCGCAGATCCATACCGCATCTGTCGGGCGCCTCAGCTCTCCGGGCTGACGAAGACGATGCGCCCATCGCCGTAAGGGTTCTCATAGCCTGCGCCCACGCGGCCGCCAAGGGTCTCCGTAAGATAGCGGTAGATAACCTCGAAGTTATACTTTTCGCCGGTCTGCAGAACCTTTGCGCCGTCAAACATGGTGTAGCCGTCGCCCTGATCCAGGATCGTGTATGTATAGGACGACAGCGTATAGGTTTTTTCGGGGTCCAGAGGCTGCCCGCCGACCGTGACGCTGCGGACCCGGCGCGGCATCGTCCCGTCCACGCGGTCGAAGAAGCCCTTCTCATCCTTCACGCAGGGGCTGTCGACGGAAAGGTCGACTTCAAACCGCAGGCCTGCCACCTGCGGAAAACCGCCGAACTCGCCGGGAAGGGCGTGGACAGACCACTCCAGCGCATCCAGCACCTGCCGGCCGGTGACCTCGATCACGGCCAGGTTGTTGCCGTAGGGGCTCACCCGGAGGATGTCATTGTAGCTGATGTCCCCCTTCGGGATGTCATCGCGGATGCAGCCGCCGGTAACGATGGCGAGATCGGCGCCGCCCTGATCCAGGAAGGCATCAGCACACAGATCGCCGAGGTTGGTCTCGGTGCGTCGGATAAGGCGCACGGGTTTGTCATCGCTGTCTGCGGTCTCGGGATCGTTCATGCAGAGGTCGAAATCGGTGACCGCAGCGCTTTCATTGAGCAGCCTGTTCAGCTCGTCGGTCTCGGCCGAGACCGCTTCGGACGCGGCATTTTCCAGGCCGAGGAGCCAGGAGGCCGGGAGGCTGCTGGCCCAGGTGAAGAGCTCGGAGGAGATCTGCCCCTCGCGGGTGATGCGCAGGACGCCGATCTCGTTGAGCTTGGTGCCGCAGGCCGAGCGGACGACGTCCTTCCCGTCCCGGTCCTTTATGATGACCTGGTCGCTGTCGTGGCTGTGGCCGTCGATCCACGCGTCGATGCCGCTGCAGTGGGAGATCACATCGCTGTACATCCAGGGCGAGGACCCCGACTCGTTGCCCAGGTGGCCCAGCACGATCACGAAATCCGCGCCTGCGGCGCGCAGCTCGTCGGCCGCCTTCTGTACGGCGCCGTAGACCGCCTCGCCGGTCTCGTCCTCCATAAAGCCGTAGATGAAATTCCCGTTTTCATCCTGGAAGTAGCGCGGGAAGGAAGACCGGATCGTGTTGGGGGTGGTGACGCCCACAAAGCCGATCTTCATGCCGCCGATCTCTTTGATCAGCCAGGGCTTCAGAACCGGCTCGCCGTTTTTGGTGAAGTTGCAGCTGAGATAGGGGTAGTTTGCCTTTTCGGTCAGGGCAAGGAACTGCTCCACCCCGTAGTCAAACTCGTGGTTGCCGGGGATGGCCGCGTCGTAGCCCATGACGTTCATGATGCTGACAATCGCTTCGCCCCCGGTCAGCAGGCCGATGGGCTCGCCCTGGATGGCGTCGCCGCAGTCAACCAGAAGCACGTTCCCGGACCTGGAGAGCTTCTCTTTGACAGCATAGAGGCCGGTATAGCCCCAGCCCTGATCAACGGCGCAGTGGACGTCGCTTGTGAAGAGGATGATCAGATCCCGCTCCTCCGGGGGCGTCTCGGCACCGGCCTGGGCGCTCAGGCCCATCAGAAGCGAGGCGGCAAGGCACAGGCAGAGAATCAGGGACAGCATTTTTTTCATTTTCGTTCCTCCCGAACTGCTCAGCGGCGCAGAATCTTTTACAAACAACTGCATTCCCGTACGGTCATTCTGTATTTTGGAATGCAGTTTGTTTATATTCTCTATTTCTCTCATTCTGTGTTTTGTTTCAGGTATTTGCAAGCTCCCAACCAAAGGCGGCATCTATTTCTGAAACAGGTTGTCAGCTGTACATTTCTTCTATTTACAGGCCTCAGCAACGCCTTTTGTAAAGCCTCCGGCAGAGAACAGCAGAAACTTTACAGCAGAAAAATGACCGTGGAGGAGGTTCTGGCGTGCCTCCAGAGCATAAAGAACGCTTATGTCTGTCGGTTCATTTCGAAATCTGCATTCGCCGATGACAACCTTTTTAGCCCGTTTATCGAGCCCGACGATATCAATATCGGTTTCTTCTCGCTTGTTGGGGTTAGCACCCCACCATGTTCCGACCTGTGTTACGATACATCCGAATCTGCCCGTTATTCCTTCCATTAGAGTGTATTGGCGGCACATTTTCTCAAATACTGGCCCCATATAATCTGAAAGCAGCGGCTTTACGTTTCGTTCGTAGTAAGACTTTCCTTTCCCGATTTCAATAATTCCGACGGCATCGGGAATGAAACGATACCAGAACCGAAGCATCTCATCTGTGAGGATATACTTGGTTTTCTTCTTGTTTCCTTCTTCCGTAATTGCCAGCTGTTTATAGACAATTCCTGTTTCAGTCAGATTCTTCATGGCATGGACGATGTTCTGCGGAGGAACCCCGACTTTATCGGCTATTTCGTGAATCTGGTTTGCACCTCCGGCAACGGTTTCAATGATACGGCTGTAAAGATCCACATCACGGAACTCCTGGGTCAGCAGATTGTCCGCTTCTTCGTATAGATATCCTGTTTTGCTGAAGTACAGAGAACAGATGTTTTCATCGAGGCTTTGTGTCTCATCGAGAAGGTCCACATATTTTGCGATTCCACCCGTAATACCATAAGCAATTGCTTTGTCGCGAGCAGACCAGGACGGAACAAACAGGGAAGTCTGACGATAATCGAACGCTTCAAGCTTGATTTGCATGGTACGTCTGCCGAACACAGGACTCTTCTCACTTAAAACTTCATCCTCCATGAAGCTGAGCGAAGAACCGCATAGTATCAGAAACATTTTGCTGAACAGCCATTTTTCGTCTATCCATTTTTGGAGAACGGATACAAGACTTTCGTCTTTTCGAGCGAAATAGGGGAGTTCATCAATAATGATGATTAAACGCTGCTCCCGGCTCTGCTCATAGAGATAGTCAAAGATCATGTCAAGGGATTTGAAAGCTGTCCCAAGCATATTTGGCGCCAGCTGCTCCAGGACTGCCTGGCCGAGAAGCTCCGTATTCCGTGCTGCTGTAGATTTAATAGCGGTGTAATATACGCATCTTTTGTTTTTGCAGAACTCACGCAGAAGCGTTGTCTTTCCAACACGCCTTCTGCCATAGACAACGGCCATCTGAAAACCTTCTTTTTGGTATGCTTTCTCCAGCGCAGTCAGTTCTTCTTCCCGCCCAATGAATCTGGCCATTCTCTACCATCCTCTTTTTGTAAAAACAAATTTTGTTAAAAGTACTTTTTATGAAATTATAATATCATTATGAAAGTCAACTGTCAACTCAAAAATACTGGAAACCACAAGCAAAAGGCGGAGCTGCGCAAAATTTTCCATTTTGCTACAGCTCCGCTTCTTTCAGGCGGTGTAGGCCAGCACCACGAGGACCAGGTTCAGGACGATCATGCCGACGAGGATGACGGCCTGCTTCAGCCGGTGTTCGAAAAGGAGGCCTGCAAATTCTCTTACGGCGGCATTCGGCCAGAAGTACCACTTCGTTTTCGAGCCCATGCCCACGGCCTGCATGTTTTCTTCCCTGGCATACATGCCGCTTCTGAAAACATGGTACCGCGAGGTACAGAAAGCGACCCTGGCCTCGGGGTTGATGTCCCGGATCTTTTCCTTCGAGAAGATCATGTTTTCGTGCGTTGTCGTCGACTGATCCTCTTCCACGATCCGGCTGTCCGGGATGCCCCGGGCGACGAGATAGTCGCGCATCCATCTGCTTTCGGAGGCCGCTTCCTCCGTTCCCTTTCCGCCCGAGGTGATATAGATCAGGTCCCTTCCGGTCTCAGCCAGCTGCTTCTTTCGGAAGGCGATCGCCCGGTCGACCCGTTTCCTCAGGACGGAGACGGCGTTCTCCCCTTCCCGCAGACTGTATCCGAGGATGATCACGATGTCCTTGTCCGGTTTCGGCTCATAGAAAGCCGCGATCAGTCCGGCTGCGAAGGAGCCGAGCATCATGCATTCGAAATACAGATAGAAGGACGTGACCAGGCTCATCGTGATCTCGCTGTAAGTCAGCTGCTCGAGCGTCCCCGACGGATGCTGCCCGTGTCTGCGGATGTACACCAGGCCGGCGATCAGGAAGAGCCCCAGGAGGATCCCGAGGATATTCTCCGCCCGGAAGCCCTCATGATAGATCAGGAAGAGATTGGAGACCGCAAGCACGACGGAGAACGGAATGATATAAACCGCGATCAGGCTCAGGAAGTTCCTGGCCGAATCGGTCATGGCAGTCAGGATATACTTGATGTTTGGTTCGGCAGGGACGGACAGCACCCTGGTCATGGACAGCACCAGGTATGCCAGCAGAGAGAAGACAAACAGGAAAAAGCCCAGATAATAGATCACATTATACGAATACGGATCATACTGAAGCTGCCTGAAAAATGCCGTGACCAGCATGACGCACACGCAGGCATAGTATGCCCCCATGATCAGGCTGATCGACAGGACCTGTTCGTTTCCGGGCAGGGCTGCCAGGACCGTCACGGCGATGACGGCCACGGTCGAGAGCGCAGCCACATTCCAGATCGTCGGTTTTTTATCTCTTGTAAAAAAAGTCATTGCAGCGGCCTTCTCTGTGTCAGGGGGTACGGAACCGCCGCCTCTACTCCTCAAAGTCAAAATTCATCCACTTTCTTCCGCTCATGATCCCGGACAGCCTGTTTCCGTATTTCATGAAAGCAGCCCTGAGGCCTTCGGGGATTTGGAATTCTTTTTTCTCCTCACCCTTGTCCGGGACCGTCTTCCGGATCAGGCCAAACGGGTCCGGGAGAGAGAAGCCTGCGGGTTTCTTTGCGGGCCCGGCCGCACGGAGAAGGTCGAACACGCCGCACGCCTTGCCGTTTTCACCCTGCACGCACGCAGCGCCGGGGCCGTCTTCAAAGCCCGGCAGATTTTTGCCTTGGGCCCCGATCATTTTGCCGGCCGGCAGGATCCCGCACCGGCAGCCGCGGTCTTCCAGGAAGCGCTGATACGCCTCCATCTTTTCGGGGGCTGCATCCTCCCCGCACATGCCGATGACCTGCAGGGAGGAGAGCCTGATCCCGCCGCAGGCGCCGCCGGCAAGCCAGCTGTCCATCACGGGGCCGGTGACGTTCATCACGCTGATATAATAATACTCGATCGCCCGGAGGAATTTGGGATGCGCGGCCCCGAAGAAGGTCGTCACCAGCGTGTCGCCGGCGGCAAGCGTACTGACGGTCTGTGCAAGAAGCGAGAAGCCGGAGCCGAAATCGAAAGTCTGGACGACGCGAAACGGCCTGGCGGCGTCCGAGCCTTTTGCGAAGGGGTGATATCCCTTCGGCAGCCTGTTCAGCATATCGTTGAACATCCTGTCCGTGAGCCAAAGCGGCCTGCGCGCGCCATGGACAGCGTCGGGGCTGAGAACAGAAAATGCGGTCCGGTCACCGGCGGATTCGTCATAACGGATCGGCGCATCCGCATGCTGCACGATCAGGTCGTTCATGAAGACGGATCCCGCTCTG
>ONGJ01000145.1 GCA_900317375.1 uncultured Eubacteriales bacterium | reverse complement strand
CCGGATCTTCCCGCTGTCGGCGAGTACTGGAGCGGGGATCTGCAGCGGCTGACACATTATCTGGATTCGGTGGATAATGAAATGTCGCTCTTTGATGTTGCCCTTCATTATAATATATTCAATGCCTCTCAGGCCGGTGCGGACTATGACCTGCGCACCATTCTGGACGGCACGCTTGTCCGCGAGCGGCCGAATAACGCCGTTACCTTCGTTGACAATCACGATACCCAGCACGGCCAGAGTCTGCAGTCCTTTATAGAGGATTGGTTCAAGCCCCTCGCCTATGCCCTGGTGCTGCTGCGGCAGGAGGGTGTTCCCTGTGTGTTCTATTCCGATTACTACGGAAATCCCGTCAAAAACCGGCCGCTGGTGCCGAATCTGGGAAAGCTCATCAAGCTGCGCCGTTTCTACGCCTATGGTGAACAGGAGGATTCCTTTGAAGACCCGCATCTGATCGGCTGGGTGCGCCGCGGCGATGACCGGCATAAGGATTCCGGTCTTGCCGTTCTGCTCTCGAACGGCGACGGCGGATGTATCCGCATGAATGTCGGCAGCCGCTTTGCCGGCGAAACCTTCCGCGATGTGCTCGGCGGCTGCACCGAAGAGGCTGTCATTGACAAAGACGGTTTCGGTGACTTCCGTACCGAAGGCGGCAGCCTCGCCGTCTGGGTGCGCAGCGGTGCTTTTGAAAACCTGGTTGTAAACGAATGAGTTCTGCAAGAATCCCCCGTCTGCCGGCGAGGGATTCTTTTCTGTCTTTCCGCGGCGCTCTTGCCAATTTTCCCGGCCCGTGGTATGATCTTTCTGGCATGATTATCAGCTCGTTTCCCATGATTTTTCCATGCCAAGAAGGAGTTTTCCGTGCTGACATATACCCTGTCTTCCGATGACAGCCGCCCTCTGTATGAACAGCTCTGCGGCTTTTTGCGCCGTGACATTCTCTCCGGCCGTCTGCCCTCCGGGGCCCGTCTGCCGTCCAAGCGCAGTCTTTCCGGCAATCTCGGCGTCAGCAGCATTACGGTGGAATCGGCCTATAACCGCCTGATTGATGAGGGGTATGTGCGTTCCGAGCCGAAACGCGGCTATTATGTATCTGAGCTTTCCGGCCGCGATTGCCGCCCGCCCGAGGCGACGGCTGTTTCCATCCGGCTGCCCGAAGTGTATGATGCTCCCCTGGACCTCTCTGGAAACCGCACGCCCGCCGCACGCTTTCCCTTCTCGGTCTGGGCCCATCTGATGCGTGAAACCATCAACGAGCATGGTGAGGCTCTGCTGCATCCAAGCCCCTGCGGCGGCGTGCGCCAGCTGCGTGAGGCCATCGCCGCCCACCTGCGCTCCTTTCGCGGCATGTCTGTCGACCCCGACCAGATCATTGTCGGCGCGGGGACCGAGTATCTTTACGGTCTGCTGATCCAGCTTCTGGGAAAGGACCGTGTCTATTGCCTTGAAGATCCAGGCTACCGGAAGATTGCCCAGATCTATGCCTCCAACGGTGCCTGCTGCCGCTGGGCGGCCATGGACGATTTGGGTATTTCCATTGCCGGGCTTGAGGCCGCCGGCGCCGATGTGGTCCATATCAGTCCGACCCACCACTTTCCGACCGGCATCACCATGCCTGTCTCCCGCCGCTACGAGCTTCTGTCCTGGGCTTCTGCCCTCCCCGGCCGCACGATCATTGAGGATGACTATGACAGTGAGTTTCGTCTGACCGGCCGGCCGATTCCCTCTCTGCAGAGCATCGACACCGATGGCTGCGTCATCTACATGAACACCTTTTCCAAGACATTGGCCTCCACCATCCGCATCAGCTATATGATTCTGCCGCCTGTCCTTGCCAACCGCTATTACAGTCAGCTGTCTTTCTACTCCTGTACGGTTTCCAGCTTTGAGCAGTATTGTCTCGCCCGTTTTCTGTCGGGCGGCTGGTTTGAAAAGCACCTGAACCGCATGCGCCTGTTTTATGCCCGCCTGCGCCGTGAGCTGCTCCAGGTGATTGCCGACTCGCCCTGCGCCGACCGTCTGACAGTCCTCGAGCGCGACTCCGGGCTGCATTTTCTTCTGCAGATTCGGACAGCGCTTTCCGATACGCTTCTGCTGGAGCGGCTCCGCGAGCGGGGCATCAGTCTGGTGCCGCTTTCCGCCTACTACCGCAATGCACAGGACGCCCCGGATCACACCTTTATTCTCAATTATTCTTCTCTCTCTGCTGCCGATCTGGCCCGCGCCCTTCGCTTTCTCTCCGACCTGATTTAAAGGAGGTTTTCCTCATGTCCATTCCCTTTCCAGTTGTCGCTGTCATCGGCGGCGGTGCTTCCGGAATCGCAGCCGCTCTGGCAGCTGCGCAGGTTCCCGGACGCCGCGTGCTCCTGCTGGAGCGGCAGCAGCGCATCGGCCGCAAGCTGCTTGCCACCGGCAACGGCCGCTGCAACCTCTCGAACTGGAACGCCCTTCCCGGAGCATATTTCGGCACCGACGCCTCTTTTGCCGCACCGGCTCTCAAGGCCTTTCCTCCGATGGAGGTTCACCGCTTTTTTTCCGGTCTCGGCCTTCTGACCGTCACCGAAGACAGCGGGCGCATCTACCCGCTCTCCGATTCTTCCAACAGTGTTCTGGATGTCCTGCGTTTTGCTCTCGAACGCGCCGGTGTCGAGCTGCGCTGCTCGTTCCCCGTGGAGGGGATCCGGCGTTCCGGTTCCGGCTTTCTTCTGACAGGCGGGCCGGAAAACCTGACCGCTGATGCCGTTATTCTTGCCTGCGGCGGGGCTGCCGGGGCAAAGCTCGGCGGTACGTCGGACGGATACCGTCTGGCAAAGGAGCTCGGCCATCGCCGCACAGCGCTGCATCCCTCCCTCACACGGATCCGGACCGATCCGGAATACCCGCGTGCCCTCAAGGGCATCCGTGTCCAGGCCAAGCTGCGTCTTACGCAGCGGGGTGAAACGCTGGCCGCCAGTGCAGGTGAAATCCAGTTTACCGAGACCGGCGTTTCCGGTCCGGCCGGTTTTGACCTTTCGCGTACGGCGGCCTG
>ONGJ01000045.1 GCA_900317375.1 uncultured Eubacteriales bacterium | reverse complement strand
GGGCGACCAGGTTTCGGTAAAGGGGTGGAAAATCAAAACAAGTCTGCCGTTTTCCATGCGCCAGACATTTTGAACCTCCTGAAATCTGTCAAATGAATCAATTGACGTTTCGCAGAAATTGTTTCTGTCCGACTGTTTGATTTCAATCATGTTTTCAGTCACGATGAACGGAAGCCTCACTTGTATTCCATCGGGGTAAAGCGGATGCCATTGACCGTTTGCTCGCTGTCTGTTGCGGTAAAACCGAGTGCTTTGTAAAAAGGCAGCCCGTAGGGTGAGGAATTGAGTGTGATAGACTGGCCGGGGAAGTCCTCCCGCATCCGTTTGAACAGCCTGGTTCCAATGCCGCGCCGGTGGTATTCACCATCCACGAAAAAGAAACAGATGTGACGCTTCTGCTCGCGGATCGCCAGCAAACCGACCAGTCTTTCCCGGTCAAATGCGCCGTAGTACCGCAGACCGGCCAGATAGGCTTCGTCGGTCAGGCACTTTTTGAATTCCTCCGTTCCCTCAGATGTGTAGTCCGGCGCCTCAAACTCGCAGAAAACTTTCCACGCCAATTCCAGCGCCGCTGCCCTTTCGTCCACTGTCAGCAGGCGGACCGGGCATTCCCTCCGTGTCACTCTTTCCAGACGGGTGAAAACCGATTGGCACCAGGCAAACAGGGCAGAAAACGCCTGATCAAAATCAACTCCGGCCGGCAGTTCGGCCAGCTTCAGCACCCGCCGGTCTTCTTCCGAAACATCTGCCGCGAGTTCCTTTTTCGTGATGATAAAGCAGCCGCTCTCCAGATAGTGCAGATTCTGCATCAGGAAAAACACGACTTTGCAGCTGCCGTGAAACGCCGCGATATTCCTCTCCCTGTCTGCATGGATATAGCGATGGCAGAGTTCGTGATACAGGTTTCCCAAACTGTGCTTTACATAGTTGACTTCGTCCTCCCATGTCGCAGAAGGGAGGTAATCCGTCAACACGCCGAACAGGTCTTTTGTCGTATGGCGCAGCTGGCAGACCTCCAGGGGATTCCAACGAAGCAGTTCGTCTCTGCCGCAGATAAACCCGCAGGATCTCTCATAGAAACCGATCCTTTTCAAGATCTCCCGATATTGATCCATGTCCTGAACAGAAAACTGATCCAGAATCAACATGACATCAATATCGCTGCCTTCGTGGGCTTCTCCACGCAGATAACTGCCCAGCAGCCCCACATACAACAGCCGATCACCGAAGGCTGTCCGGCAGTTTGTAATCAGATCATTCAAATAACTGTCCAGATCAAACATGATGCTCTCACTCCATAGACATGAAATCGTGCCTGTTCTCTCTTTCGTGTCGTTCGCCATAACAAGTTCCATACACAGCAGAGTGACCTTGCGTTCACCCATTATAGTGAACGAAAGGTCACTTGTCAAGGAATAATATTTTAGGCTAATCGGGGATGATTCTTGGTAACCGTCCCCGTTGTCACATGATTGATAGGCTGTTTTTCTGCCCGCGCCCGAACGAGCGTCCGCAGACGCACGGGCGCACAACTGAATTGAGATCGTACGCAGTCAAGACAGAGAATTGTCCCTTGTCTACAAACTCGAGAGATATATTTCCACCTTTGAAACAACGCTTTCAGACTTCGCAATCTGGGCTATCGCATCTTCCTCTGTGATTACTGCAAAATCATCATAATCTGCTTTTTCACGCAGCCGGAATGATTGATCGACAGCTTTTGAAAAGTCTCTGTCAAAAATACCGGTTTTAACATAATGCATATTGATATAAGCAATGATTCCTGAATGCTTTCCGGAATCAAATTGGTCGAGCGCAGTCACTGCTCTGAGAGCATGAAAGATTGCATAATAAGCTCTGTTCACAGCAGCCCGGAAATGCTTATCGGACAGATTGTCCTTTGCTGTCTTTAAATCTTCCTTTGCTTTTTCAAGCCTGTAAGCAGAAAGGTCCTTTATGCTGCCGTCCATAGTGTTATCCCTTCTTTATCAACATGCTGGTAGAACGGACTCACACCCCGCCACTTGTCATAGACAGAATTGTTCACGTCAATCACAGAGAACACGCGGTCGTATTTCAGGTTCAGATCCACAATGATATCCGAAAGACGATTTTCCTTATCACGGCTCATATCGCCATTCAGGAAAATAGCAATATCGACGTCAGAATCAGGCTGAGCTGTTCCCCGCGCTTCCGATCCATACAGCACAATGCG
Organism: uncultured Eubacteriales bacterium; assembly: GCA_900317375.1. GTDB lineage: Bacteria > Bacillota > Clostridia > Oscillospirales > Oscillospiraceae > Limivicinus. The sequence goes on along the minus strand of ONGJ01000045.1, from coordinate 15,469 downwards.
CGTAACCTGGTCACCGAAGACAGACAAAATGCCATCTACCAGTTCGTCATGTATTTTTGTTGTCATGCTCGCCTTCACCTCTCTTCTCCTGAAACCATCTTAGCAGGAAAGTAATCATAAATCAATCAGAATTTTGACCGCGTCCCGAGACTTGTCCCTTTCATGTTGATGCCGAATCTGTCATTTTCTATCATACAGAACATGGCTACTGACTATCTTGCAACAATTATCACGAAAGCACAAGTACGATATATTTGCCCCGCGCCGAATTCTATGCTATACTTCCATCAGGCCACATCAGAATCGGGTAACGAACATGAAAGAAAACGGCAAAGAGGAATCGGCATCATCACTGGGTATCTTAATACAGAGAAAGAACAAGTCACGCAAGGAAGAACACAGTAATTACAACATCCTCTCATCGAGAAAAACATAAGATTGAGAAGCAGGTGAAAAAATGGAAGGAAGAGCTAAACCGATAGTCCAGTATTTGGAGAGCGCTGAGAAAAGATTCATTATTCCTGTCTACCAAAGAACCTATAGCTGGAAAACAGAAAACTGCAAACAACTCTATGATGATTTGGTCAAGTTGGTGCAGACGCACAGAAAAACCATTTCTTTGGAAGTTTGGTCAGCGTCCAGGGCTCTGGTGCTTATGAGTTTCTTATTATAGACGGGCAGCAGAGAATCACGACTGTTTCTCTTCTATTGCTGGCGATTCATAATATTCTGAAGGAGAACAAACTTACCGCCGCAGATCGACACCTTGTCGATAAGGTTTTCGACGAGTACTTGGTGGATAAGTATGCCCCTGAGGAAAAGCGCATCAAATTGAAATCAGTAACCAAAGATGCCGAAGCATACGAAAAGCTGTTTGACGATGAGCCTTCTGAATATATCCCAAATTCTGGGATCACAATGAATTATCAGTATTTCTATGACAGAATACTCAAGGAAGAAATCACCATAGATCAGCTGTATGACGCAATCAAGAACCTGATTGTCATTGATATATCTGTGAGCGAGAGCGATAATCCTCAACTTATCTTTGAAAGTCTGAACTCCACAGGCGTTGATTTGACGGAAGGTGACAAGATCAGAAACTATGTTCTGATGGGGCAGACTCAGGAAAACCAGGAACTTCTCTATAAAAAATACTGGAGCAAGATTGAGGTCTGCACAGGTAACGACAATAATAACAACAACGGTGTCAGCCTGTTCGTGAGAGACTATCTCAGCGCAATGCGTCAGTCTACTCCTTCTATGGATAAGATTTACCCAGTTTTTAAGGCTTATGTGAATGAGAGAAACATAGCCATTGAAGACCTGCTGATCGAATTGTTTCATTATGCCAGGTTGTATGAGGTGCTAATCAAGGCAAAACATAATGATCCTGTGATTCGTTTTGATCTTGAACGGCTGAATTATCTGGAAACAACAGTGTCCAGGCCGTTTTTCCTGCAAGTTCTTGATCTACACTATCAAAATGTTTTGACAAACAAGGATCTACGGGAAATCTTCCAGATTATAGAAAACTATCTTTTCCGTCGTAACATCTGCGAAGTGCCGACAAATGCTCTGAATAAAATCTTTTTGACATTGAACCGTGAAATAAAACGCTATGATGGCACTTACGATAATTATGTTGAAAAGATGATTTACGCCCTCATCTCCAAAAAGGAAAGCGGCAGATTCCCAGACGATCAGGAGTTTGCAACAGCGCTCTCTGAGAAGCAGGTTTATAACATGCGCGGACATTACAAGAATTACCTGTTTGAGCGCTTTGAAAACTATGGTACAGATGAAATAAAAGATGTTTTTGCAAGAATTGAAAGCGGAAAATACACCATTGAGCACATTATGCCTCAGTCACCCACTACTGCCTGGAAAACAGCTCTTGGGCCAGACTGGAATGAGATTCATTCAACCTGGCTTCACCGTCTCGCAAATTTAACCCTTACAGCATATAACAGCAGTTACAGCAACAATCTTTTCCAAGAAAAGAGAGATGCCGAGAACGGGTTTAAAAACAGTGGCATCCGTATGAATCAGATCATCGCACAAAAGGATAAGTGGACGCTCGATGAATTACAGGAGCGTGATGCTTATATGGTTGATCGAGCGTTGAGCATCTGGTCATATCCGAGCACCCAATACAAACCCGCAGAAAAGCAATTTGACTCTGTAACGCTGGATGATGATATCAATTTTACAGGCAGTCAAATCGTCAAATTTTCATATAAAAACTCAGAGCAGCCTGCTGAAAGCTGGGCTGACATGTATGGAAAAGTCCTTAGATTACTGCACTCTGAAGACAGCACGATACTTACTGGATTGGCATATGCTGAAGATCCTTCTGTCGAATTGTCCTCACATGTAACCAATAAAGAGAACGAATTCCAGAGTAAAGTGAAGATCGCGCCTAACTTGTATGTCTGGTCTGGGACCGCAACGCAGTATAAGATCAATACTCTGAGAAAATTCTTTTCGCTTTTCGGTGTCGACCCGTCTGAATTGGTTTTCTACCTCAGAGATCAGTCGGCTCCAGAAGTGCAAGAAAACACCCAATCTCTAAATGCAATCAGAAAGAAGTATTGGACTGTTGCGCTGCCAATGATCCAGGCCAAATTTGGGCCGGATAACTCCTTCTGCAATGTGCATCCTATCGGTGCCAACTGGATAGCTGGCTATTTTGGAATCGGAGGATTCAGCATCACATGCAACGTAACTTTCAGAAGTGCGGCTGTCCAGATCTATCTTGGAAAGCAAGACACTCAGAAGAATAAAGCGGCATTCGACTACCTATACCAAAAGAAAAATGAGATTGAAGATAAGCTCGGTGATTCACTTCACTGGGAGCGAGCAAACGACAGCAAGTATTCTAGCATAAACTATACGCTTGAAGGGGTCAGTATCGGCAATGAAACTGACTGGACAAGGATGGCCAAGTTCCATGCTGAATGGAGCAAAAAAATGTCCGATGTGATAGTTCCCTATCTGAAAGAGTTATATCCAACTCCTGGCGACTGAAACCTCCAACATTACAAAAAGATGCGAACAGCAAAAACTCCTGCTCGCATCTATTTTGTTGAAAGTCAGAAACCTGCATTATTTCAAAATGCCATGGGATGTCGCGAATAGGGATTTTCAAGTGCGCAACAATAATGAGCTTATTTTGTACCTATCCCAATTTTCTTTTGTCTTTAGCTTCTTCTGCGGTCGTGAACAGGCGCTTGCCGATGATGGATTTCATGGCTGTCCCCTTCTTCGTATAGCGGCCACAATATAACAGCATAAAACCCTTCGGGATGGTAGACTTCCCGAAGGGTTTGCTAAAAAAATCACATTTTGGCAGGGTCGCGGGTTCCGGGGCTTTCTCAAGCCCCCCCGGCAAGGGGGGGGCGTGCCTGTCATTTTCCGTTCTGTCTGTCAGAATCTGATCAGCTGTCAGTCTCTGCCCAGGCCGCCGTTGAGCACAGGCGAGATCACCGGCTTTCCCTCTCTGTCCAGCAGCGGGGTCAGCCCGCCGGAATAGCCGTCCATATGGTAAAGGTAGTTGACACCGGTCTCCCGGTCGACCCAGATCTGGGTGACGGTAAGCGTCCCCTGGGCATACACCTTTTCGAATCGATCCTTTTTCGCCATTTTCAATACTCCTTTTTCATGTTTCTTAAAGGGTTTTCTGCCTATTCGTAGATCCGGCAGGCGGCATACTTGGAAAACGCCGCTGCCCGGCGGCCTTTCAGATTCACCGCGTCCCGGATGATATCCGGAAGAAACTCATCCCACTTGACCTCGAGGATGATCGGCGAATCGGCGGCCGGGATCATAATGCAGTCGGGGTTCAGAAAATCGGTCGCATAAAGGCCGGTGCGGATGTCATAGTCAATGGTGACACGCACATTCCCCGGCCTGTAGGTAAACGGCTCGCGGGTATAGTCGACGACGGTCTTCGGCCTCAAGCAGCGGCTTCTCATCTTCGCGTAGAGCTCCTGCACCAGAGGGCGGCCGCAGTCCTTCATCCAGCCGATGCTGCCGTCCACGATGGCCTGTGCCTCGTCGGCGGTTAGGGGAGCACTGAACTTTCTGGAAAGGTCGTGCGTCTTGCACTTTTTCTCCAGATGGATCAGGCCGGTATCCCCGTTGTAATAGCGGATCCGGAATTTCTCGCGGTTGTCAACGCCGTCTATCTTTTCGCGCAGCGCGCTGTCCTTCAGGTCGTCAAAGTAGAGACTGCGGATCCGGTATATGCCATCCACCGCGTGATCATCCGGTCGGGCCACGGCCCGGAGCCTCTGGCGGATGATGATGCGGTCGGCAGCATTGATCACATGCTTCCACTCGTGACGGTACTTGGTGTCCATGCGCATCCCTCCTCTTCAGCATCACCCGCTGAAAACCAGGTACGTGATTCCCGTACCTGGTTTATGTCATCGGATCGGTTTCGTCGTCAGTCTTGATCGAGAATCAGAAGCGAGAATCCGAGCGTGTTCAGCTCGTAGGTATGCTCGGAGGCATACGCAGCATAGTTCTTGCCCTCCTGAAACTTCATGGTACGGGTAATGGTGATCTGACCGAAATCGGACTCATCCTCTTCATAGTTGAAGGACGAGCCGTCCGCGAGGGCATAGGTCCCTTCACTGAAGGGGATCGGGCTGCCCAGGACACAGGCAAACTGCCTGAAGGAGCCGTCATCAAAGTACAGCCAGTAGGAGTCGATCATGCCGTCCCGGAAGGGCTGCTTCGCAGGGCCGACGAAGAAAGCAACGAGCTTCTTCCCCACGTCTTTGCCAGGGTAGAGCTGATTGAAGCCAAGGGTATTCAGGGCGTAGGTATGCTCGGACTCGTAGGGAACCAGACCCTTCAGGGCATCATACTTCATGGTTCTGGAAATCACGATGTCGCCGAAGTCCTTCGCGTCCGGCGCGAAGATGAAACTGCCGCCGTTCTCAAAGCGGTAATTCCCCTGGCTGAACAGGACCGGCAGATCATCGATGAGGACGAACTGATCAAAGGTGCCGTCGGTGAAATAGATCCAGATGCTGTCCAGATTTACGATTCTGCCGCTTTCTCTTGTGAAGGGCTGTTTATTCTTCTGTACGAAGACGGCGGCGACATCCACATCCGGCGCAGGCCGGACAGTGACAAGCGGCGGCAGCGGCGCCGGTTCCGGCGCCTGAGCAAAGGCGCCTGCCGACAGGCAGAGCATCAGTGCCAGCAGAAGCAGAACGGATACAGGTTTTTTCATATGCATACACCCGCCATCCTTCATTCAGTCAGATCGCCAATGTCCACCAGGGTATAGCTGCGGCTGCCGAAACCGATCTCTTCCGCATGCTCGAGGGTGTGCAGGCCCTGGCGGTCGTCGATACGCCAAAGAAGCTTCTCATTGCCGTCCGCCTCCCAGACGAGGTCCAGGCAGGCCTGATCCAGCGCAACAGGGTCGGTGGAAGCCAGGATGCCGATATCGTGGATATCGGGCTCCTCGGGATAGCCGTCGCAGTCGCAGTCGATGGAAATGCGGTTCATGACGTTGATGAAAACCACCTGGTCGCCCAGCTTGTCACACACGCTCTTGGCGGCCTCGGCCATGGATTCGAGGAACTCGAGCTGGAGCTCGTCATGCCAGTGGGTATCGCTGGTGCCGCCGGAGTGGATGCGCACCTTGCCCATGGCGGAAGCCAGGCCGATGGAGGCATTCTTGATCGCGCCGCCGTAGCCGGCCATGGCATGGCCCTTGAAATGGGACAGGACGATGTAGGAGCCGTATTCCGGGAAGTGCGCGCCCACGAGGTTGCCCTTCAGGCGCGTGCCGCCCTCGACGGGGATCTCGACAGAGCCGTACTCATCCAGGATCTGGAAGTCGGCAATGTCGGTATAGCCGTGGTCCTCTGCGACCTGATAGTGCTCGGCCGTTGCGGCACGCTGGCCGCCGTAGGCCGTGTTGCATTCGACAATGGTACCGTCCACCTGCTTCACCAGATCGGCAATCAGCTCGGGCCGGAGATAGTTGCTGTAGGGCGGTTCGCCGGTAGAGAGTTTTACCGCGACGGGGCCGACGGGCTTCCAGTTCAGCGCCTCATAGATTGCGACCAGGCCCTCCGGGGAGATATCATCAGTATAATAGACGACGGGTTTTTCGGCTTCGGCGTCTTTTGCGGGTTCCTCAGCGAAGGCCGTACCGGCGGCGAACACGCCGAAGACGAAGCAGAGGGCGAGCAGAAGAGAGAGTGTCTTTTTCATGCTTGAACTCCTTATCAATAAAAAAGTATTGTACAGATTTCGGTGAGTGTCCGACTGCAGGTTTCTGCCATCACAGAATCAGGTTGACCGTGAGGCCTGTGAGGAGGGCGAAGACCATGACAAAGGCGATGTAGAGCAGGAAGCGGCGGATGCCCAGGACGATTTTCAGCGCGCCGAGGTTTGTGATTTTGGTTGCGGGGCCGGTGAGCATGAAGGCAGCGGCGCTGCCGAGGCTCATCCCTTCCCAGAGCCATTCCTTCAGCAGCGGGATCGTACCGCCGCCGCAGGCATAGAGGGGTACGCCGACGGTCGCCGCCATCAGGACGCCCCAGGCCTCGCTGCCGCCGAAAAGCGCCGTCATGGCCCGCTGGGGCACATAGCGCTGAAAGAGAGCCGAGAGCAGGATGCCGGCAAGGAAATACGGCCCGGTCGCCCGCACGTTGCGCCAGACATTCAGCAGATAACGGATCAGAAGATTGGGGTGCGTGTCATGGCTCTCGCGCTCTTCAAAACCGGAGAAATCAAAAAACGCTCTGTCCCGGTAAAAAAGGTGGATCAGGAGCCCGGCCGCGCAGCCGCAGAGGAAGCACGAGACGATCCGCACCGTGAGCGCGGCGGTCCCGAGCGCGGCGCTGTAGACGATCAGCTGGGGGTTGAGGAGCACCGAGGCCATCATAAAGGCCGCCAGCCAGTCATGGCGCATGCCCTGACGGGAAAAGGACGCGGCGATCGGAATGGTGCCGTACATGCATAGCGGCGAGGCGATCCCCAGCAGGCAGGCGGGAACAATGCCGAAGATGCCCCAGGCCTTGCCCTGCATCCGGCGGAAAAGGCCGTGAATGCCGTCCTTGAAGAAGACGGAGATGAAGGAGCCGATGGCAATGCCCAGGACCCAGTACCAGAAAATCTGCCGGAGTTGGAGATCGAAATAATACCAGAGATAGACAAACTCCCGACGGAGAATGTGAAGCAAATCACTCATAAATTTAAGTATAGCAGAAAAAACGGGGTGTGGGAAGAGCAAATTTGTTTTTCTTGTTTCTTGTGTTATGGCAGAGGATGTGATAAAATATATTAATTTCTGTATTATGTAAAAGTATGCGCGCGTGCGCGTACCCGCCCGCAGGAATAAGAAAGCGCTGGGAAACCCGACCCGTCTGCAAGGAGGAAAAGGATGGAAAACCAGGAAGAAAAGCAGGTACTTCCGCAGGAGGAAGCACAGCCGGCACAACCGGCACAACCAGCAAAGCCGCAGAAAGAAAAGCTCAGCCTGAAAGAACGGCGGAAGCGCTGGAAGGCCGCAAAGAAGGCCAAAAGGGACGCGGAGAAGGAATACTACCGCTATGCGCCCTGGCCGACGCGGGTGTGGCATCTCTATCTGAAGAAGCCTCTGACAGGCATCTTAACATGTCTCATTGTGCTGGTGCTGGTCGCGGCGTCCTTCGGGGCCATTTCGGAACTCTTCAGCAGCATCTTTATGGAGGTTTACCAGACCACCAAGGACAAGCCCCTGTCGGAAGAGGACATGAAAAAGCTCTATGAGCTTTCCCCGCTGGATGAGGAGGGTGCCAAACGGATCGATGCCCTGCCCGCGGTCGGGGAGGACGAGACCTGGACGATCTGCGTGTACATGGTCGGCTCGAACCTCGAGGATCAGAACGAGAATGACCTGTCCTACGTGACATCCGTGCTTGCCAGGGACATGCAGAACGAATTCAGCTCGACGTCGAGGCAGCACAGGTTTGACAACCTGACACAGTTTAACGACGAGCTGAAGCAGAACGGGCTTGAGCTGCCCGCCTTCTTCTATTACCCGGACAAGCCGGTCGCCTCGTCCACCGTCGTCACCGAGGATGTCGTTGTATCCGACAGCCCCGGCGCCGCCTCGAAGGACATCGGCGAGATGACGGCAGAGACCTGGTCGGACAATATCCAGATCGTCATTCAGACCGGCGGCGCCACGCGCTGGAGCAACCAGCTCATCAACCCGAACCGCACCCAGCGTTTCCTCTATAAGGGCGGCGAGTTCAGCGAGATCGAGAATCTTCCTCTCGTCCCCTCGTCCGTACCCGACACGCTGGCGGACTTCCTGCGCTACTGCAAGGAGGAGTATCCGGCGGATCATACGATGCTTGTTCTCTGGAACCACGGCGGCGGCCCCTTCGGCTACGGCAACGACTCGATCTTCAGCAGTGCTTTCAGCCTGAAGGACATCCGCGAGGCGCTCTCGTCGGTCTACACGCCCAGCAGGACGAAGCCGGCCTTTGACATCATCGGCTTTGACGCCTGCCTGATGTCCTGCCTGGAGGTCACGAACGCTCTGGACGGCTTTGCAAGCTATTACTGCCTGAGCGAGGAGAGCGAGCCGGGCGACGGCTGGGACTACACCCCGGTCCTGCACGCCATGACCGAGGACCCCACCATGAGCCCTGCCAAGGTCGCGCAGAAAATCGCCGACACCTATACCGATTTCTATGTGCGTGAGGACATCAACTTCCCGCTGCTTCAGTGGGATGTCACCTTCTCGGTCATCGACGCGCGGAAAGCTGCCGAACTCTATGACGCGTACTGCACGCTCTGCCAGACCCAGCTGCTCGATTCGATGGACGACCTCGGCGTGCTGGCCGAGATCGGCCGCTGCAGCGGCAAGGCGACCCGCTACGGCGGTTCCGCCTCCAACGTATTCAACACCATTGACCTCGGCAACTATATGGACTATCTGGGCGACAGCTATCCCGAGGAATGCGCCCGCGTCAAGGAGCTGCTGAAGGAAACGGTTCTCTATCACCGTGAAAACGGCGGTCTGAGCGATTCCACCGGCATATCGGTCTATATTCCCAGCGAGGTCAATGACATCAACGGCCTGATCTACTACCTCAGCTATGTCTACGACATCAGTGAGGATGACGCCGTCAGCGCGCTGTATTACTATAAGCAGGCCGGCTGCCTGAACAAAGAGCTGAAGGACAAGATCGCTCTCATCACCGAAAAAGAGCCGAAGGTCCTGGATGTCAGCGCCTTCCGGCAGTACAGCAAGAATCAGCCCGTAGTGGACGAAGCCGGTTTCAAGATCCCTGTCAGCGACGCCCTGCAGAACCTGATCGTCGATTACGAGCTGGAGGTCAGCAAGTATGACGAGGACAGCAACAGCGTCACCTATTACGGCACGGACAGGTCCCTGCGTCTGGACGGTGAAGGCTATCTGGTCAGCGAATTTGACGGCAGGTGGATCTGCCTGGAGGGGCAGCCGCTGTCGGTCGAGGTCATCTCGTCCACACCGAGCGCGACCCTGTACCGGGCACATGTCCTGTATAACGGCGCGGACGCGTACCTCGAGCTCAGCTGTGACCGCGACACCGACGAGGTCAGCGTGACCGGCGTACGGAAGACGCCGACCGGCCTCATGGCGGATTCGGATGTCAACTTCCTTTCCAACAGCCGCAGCAATGAGGAAGTGGAATACGGCGCAAAGATCACACCGGTCTACAAAACGGCAAACTTTGATGACAACTCCACGGGCACACAAAACGGCAAGAGCGTCACCTTCAAAGAGAACACCAGGCTCAAGCGCGAGGCCATGCCCTCGGGCAGCTATCTGAGCACCGCCGTCATCACCGACCCGCGCGGGGACTGCTATTACTCCGCCGTCCTCAGCAGCAAAATGGCCGGGAATGCCATGGGCAGCTGGGCAATCGACCCGCGCTTCATCGGCCGCGCCTACGACTGATTCTGTCCCGGCATAAAAGAAAAGGAGCTGGTGCATTTGACAGTACTTCGTCTGATAACGAACATTGTCTTTGACTCGGGCATAAACTTTACCCTTCCCTTTGCCATTCTCTATGTGGCAGGCCTCTGGGGTATGTTCAAAAAGTCCGGGGTAAAGAGCTGGTATTCCCTAATCCCTGCGCTCAGGGAATACCAGCTGGCCTGCTGCGCCGGGCGCGAGACAGAGGGCAGGGTCTTCAGCGTGCTCGGCCTGGTCAAGACCGTGCTGAACGTGAGCATCGTCCTTCTCGACTACAGCACCGAAGAGGTGGTCGAGTCCCCTGTCGGCGTCCTGGTCACCGTTCTGTCCGTGGCCGTTCTTCTTGCCTATTTCGTGTACCAGATGCGCGTGGCCTTTGGCCTTATTGATGTCTACGGCGTGAAAAAGCGCTGGGCCTGGCTGTGGATCATTCAGGAGACGAGATGGATCCCCGCGATGGTCTGGGGCTGGAACAGCAAGTATCAGCCCGAATGGCAGGTCGAGGACATCCAGGCCGAGATGGAGCGGCTTGCCACCCACGGCACCGCGACCGTCATGGACGAGGGCCTCACCGTCAATCTGAAAGAGCGCAGCGTACATGAGTTCTTTAAGAAAAAGGTGCTGCTGCGGGACATCCACCTGGCCATTCCGCAGGGACACATGGTGCTGCTGCTGGGCGGTTCTGGTGCGGGCAAGACGACCTTCGTCAACGCCATCAACGGCTATGAAAAGGCCGATGCCGAGGTCATGCTGAACGGCAGCAACATGTATACCCAATATAAGCGGATGCAGTATGAGGTCGGCTTTGTGCCGCAGCAGGAGATGATGCGCGGCAAGGACACCGTCATCAACACCCTGCTGGATTCGGCCAAGCTGCGCCTGCCGATCGAAATCTCGGCCGAGCAGCGCCGCAAGCGTGTGGATGATGTCATGGACACCTTTGGCCTGACGCCGGTGAACACAAACCTCGTTGAGAAGCTCTCGGGCGGGCAGAAGAAGCGGCTTTCCATCTCCATGGAGTTTATCTCGAACCCCTCCCTGTTCATCCTGGACGAGCCGGACTCGGGTCTGGACGGTGTCATGGCGCGCGCACTGTTCGTCGAACTGCGCAAGATCGCCGATACCGGCAAAATCGTCATCGTCATCACCCACACCCCTGACCGCGTCATCGACCTGTTCGACGACGTGATCGTGCTGGCAAAGGACAGCGCACGGACAGGGAGACTGGCCTTCTACGGCAGCGTGGAGGAAGCGAGAAAATTCTTCGGCCGCGAAAAGATGGAGGAGATCGTCAAATCCGTCAACCGTAAGGAAGAGGGCGGCGACGGTCTGGCCGACGAGTTTGTCCTGAAATATGCGGAGGTGCAGAATGCCTGAAACCGTTGAGAAAACCACACCCCGCCAGCTGAAGGTTCACTACCGCGGACGCCTTGCACAGTTCGGCATCTACTTCGGCAAGATGCTGCGAATGTTTGTGTACCAGAGCGACTGGAAGGTGCTGCCGATGGCGGCACTGATCGCTGGCCTTGTCGGCATGGTGATCCGCAATATGCTGTGCCTCAGCATGGAGGGCACGCTGACGGCCTGCTTCGCGCTGGTCATGGTCTGCATCTGGAATGGGTGCTTCAACTCGATCCAGGTCATCTGCCGCGAGCGCGACGTCATCAAGCGCGAGCACCGCTCGGGCATGCACATCAGCACCTATGTGGCCTCGCACATGCTGTATCAGGCGATCCTCTGCCTGCTGCAGACCGGCGTCACCCTGTACGTTACGAAAACCGTCGGGGTTCAGTATCCCACGCAGGGCGTGGTCACCCCCTGGATGATCGTGGACATCGGCATTTCGATGTTCCTGATCACCTATGCCTCGGATATGATGAGCCTGTGGGTCTCCAGCCTGTCGCGCAACACCACGACGGCCATGACGATCATGCCCTTCATCCTGATCTTTCAGCTGGTGTTTTCGGGCGGCATGCTGTCCCTGCCGGAATGGACCAAACCGCTTCAGAACTTCACCATCTCGAACCCGGGCCTGAAGGTGCTGAACACCCAGTGCGACTACAACAACCTGCCGATGGTGACGCTGTGGAACCGGGTCGTCGGCATGTGGGATCAGCCGATCTATACCACCGTTACCCTGGGTCAGGCCATCGACTTCCTGCAGAACGACAAAAACCTGCCCGAGGTGGCGGAGATGCGCGCGCAGAAGATTTCGGATCTGCTGCCCGAGACGGAGGAAAACGAACAGCTGCAGATGGGTCTGGTGTCCCTTGTCAAGGACACCACAGTCGGCGAGGTGATCGACATGATCGCCAACGACCCCTATGTGCAGCAGAACCGGGACCAGAGCTACGAAATACAGACGACCATCGGGCGGATCATCAACCTCATCGGGGCGGAAAAGGTCAAGGCTTATATGATATACGATGTCCGCGGCGATAAATTCAACCCCGAGTATGAGCTTACAGGCGAAAACGTTGGGAACTATTGGCTGAACCTGATCGGCTTTGCGCTGATCTTCGCGGCGCTGGCCACGATCACCCTGGAATTCATCGACAAGGATAAACGATAAACAGTCATAAATCAGCTTTCAAATCTTTTTGAGACGGAGGTACGGAATGTGACAGAGAAGAAGACCTTTCTGATTGTGCAGTCGGTGCTGTGCGTGCTGCTGTGCGTGCTGCTGGCGGCCTCGGCGGTGTCGATCTACCGCGAGGGCGTGGCACACAGAGCGGAAGACCCCATGGCATCGATCTACACCCGCGAAAAGACCGCGGAAAAGTTCAAGCCCATCGCCCCGCTGTTCTTCGGGGCCATCGGCATGACCGTCGCCGGCTGGATTCTGGCGGTGAAGGATGAAAACGCCGACAAGCCCGTCATGGATGCCGAGATCGTCCGGAACCTGACGGTTTCCCGCGTGAAGAAGCCGAGCGAGGCCATGCTGGAGGAGCAGAAAAAGCAGAAGCAGCTGGCGCTTACCGGCTGGGGCCTGTTCGCGCTGTGCATGGTCCCGATCGCGATCTACATGCTGAACGGAAAGCATTTTCCGGACGGCAACCTGGAAGAGATGATCGCGGCGCTCGCGATCCATGTCTTCCCCTGGATCATCCTGGGGCTCGGCTGCCTTTCCATCTCGAGCATCCTGCAGGAGAAGAGCATCCAGCGCGAGACCGCAGCCGCCCAGGAACAGCTCAAGGCGGAGAAGGCGCCCGCCGACAAACCGAAGGCGGCAGCGGCGGATGCATCTGCCGGCAGCAAGCCTGAGGTCAAAGCGGTGCCTGCCGGCGCACCGGAAGCGGCAGAGGCCGAGGCCAAGTCTGACAGCAAACCGGAAGCGACCGGGGCGGAAGCCGGCAGCGAGCCGGTAAAGAAAGCGGCAGCCCCTGCGAAGAAGCTGGACGCCAAACGCAGGCTGCAGCTGATCGTGGCCATCGCGGCGGTGGTCTTTATCATCCTGGGTGTCATAAACGGCAGCGCAAAGGCCGTGTACACCAAAGCCGCAAATATCTGTACGGAGTGTGTGGGCCTTGGATAATGTGAAAGCTTCCTGGTGGCAGAACCACCGTCCCAGCACCCGCCGGCTGGTACAGCTGTACAGCGCACTGCTGTATAACGCCCATCTGAAGGGCTTTATCGACGGGGAAATCTATGTCGGGAAGACGAAATTTGCCTGCGTGCCGGGCTTTAACTGCTACTCCTGCCCGGGCGCCGTCGGCGCCTGTCCGCTGGGCTCGATCCAGAACGCGCTGGCGTCCACCGGCAACCAGGCCGGCTGGTACGTGCTGGGGATCATCTCGCTGTTCGGCGTCATCCTCGGGCGTACGATCTGCGGCTGGCTCTGCCCGCTGGGCCTGATTCAGGAGCTGCTGCACAAGATCCCGACGCCGAAAATCAAAAAATCCCGCATCACGCGGGTGTTCACCTGGCTCAAGTACATCCTGCTGGCGGTCTTTGTGGTGGCCCTGCCGCTGTGGTACGGGCTCGAGCACAACATGCCGCTGCCCGGCTTCTGCAAGTATATCTGCCCGGCGGGCACCTTTGAGGGGGCCATGGGCCTGCTGTCGAACCCGGCAAACACCCCGAAGTTTGCCATGCTGGGGATCCTTTTTACGCGCAAGTTCATCATCATGCTCGGGATCGGGCTGCTGTGCATCTTCTGCTACCGGTCCTTCTGCCGCTTTATCTGCCCGCTGGGGGCGATCTACGGCTTCTTCAACCGCTTCAACGTCGTCGGTGTGAAGGTCGACGAAAGCCGCTGCAACCACTGCGGAAGCTGCGTGCGCAGCTGCGGCATGGACGTGCGGCATGTGGGCGATCATGAGTGCATCAACTGCGGCAAGTGCATGGAGGTCTGTGCCCAGAAGGCCATCTCCATCAAGGCGGGCAGCTATACCCTGAAGGCGCCGGAAGGCGGCTGTGCCGATGACACGGAACGGTCCGAAGCCAGCCGGAAGCACTTTGCCAAAATTTTCTGGGGTGTGGCGCTGGGCGTCCTCTGCGCGGCCCTGCTCTGGTTCAACTTCCTGGATCCGACCGTGAGAAAGCGCTCGGCGCAGAAGCCTGTCCCGACCCCGCCGGCAGCCGCCGCCACGGCAGCACCGGCCGAAAGCAGCGAAGCGGCGCCGGTGCCGGCCCCCGCCGAGGAGGTCAGCTTTGAGAGCCGCGCCCCCATCGGCTATGAGGTCGGACAGCAGCTGCAGGACTTCACGGTGTCCACCTTTGACGGCGGGGAGTTCCACCTCGCCGACCATCGCGGCCAGATCGTCATCATCAACCTCTGGGGCACCTACTGCACCCCCTGCGTGCAGGAGCTGCCGGAGTTTGAAAAGCTCTGCGAGGAGCACGAGGGCGAGCTCGTCATCCTGGCGGTCCACTCGTCGATGACGGGGGAACTTCACGCTGGATGACGACAACGACACTATCTTCGGCATCGTCAACGGCAGCACCACCCTGCCCCAGACCATCGTGCTGAACCGCCGCGGCGAGGTCATCCATAATCAGGACCGCGCGCTGACACCCGAGATGCTGAATGCCCTGTACAAGCAGGCGGACGAGAGCGTACCCGCCGCGCCGGGCGGCAGCGCCGTCCCGACCCCGCCGGAAGCCCCGGCCCCGGCGCAGGAGGCCGCCCCTGTCAGCTTTGAGAGCGAAGCTCCCGTCGGCTTTGAGGTCGGGCAGCAGCTGGCCGATTTCAAAGCATCCACCTTTGACGGCGGAGAGTTCCATCTCGCCGACCATAAAGGTCAGATCGTCATCATCAACCTCTGGGGCACCTACTGCACCCCCTGCGTGCAGGAGCTGCCGGAATTCGAAAAGCTCTGCGAGGAGCACGAGGGCGAGCTCGTCATCCTGGCGGTCCACTCGTCGATGACCGGGGATGTGGAGCCGCAGGACTATGTCGTGTCCAAGGGCTGGGACAAATGGGACATCGACTTCACGCTGGATGACGACAACGACACTATCTTCGGCATCGTCAACGGC
>ONGJ01000121.1 GCA_900317375.1 uncultured Eubacteriales bacterium | reverse complement strand
ACAGGGTCAGGACCAGGGCCTCCTGCGGGCGGATCACCTTCAGTCCCAGGAAGGGAACCCAGCCGACGCAGATCCAGATCAGGGCGATCAGAAACAGGAGCGGGGAAGCCGCAGCCCCGAAGATGAGCAGCAGAAAAGCCAGCACGTAGAGGCCGATGAAGAGGAGCATCATGGCCATGCCGTTCTTGCGGTTGTTCAGTACGATTTCTGTCAAGTGAAAACACCTTCCTTTATGTTGATATCAAAATGATATCACTCTAATATGTTCCTGTCAAGACTTTCTTCCGCCGCTTCGTCAACAAAAGCGTCAACAACTGACACTTTTTTGCGTAATTCTTGAGAAACAATTGACTTTCCTTTTTTCTTTTTTTATAATGTGAACAAGCATACAGTTTCGTTCAGATTGCCGGTATTTTATGCCGGTCATCAGCGATCCGGAAGGCAGGCTTTTCCGCATGAACCGCGTGTCACAGATCAGCTTTGATAACTATACACCGGCGGGGGATGTGGCGGTTGTCGCCATATGCCTCGTCATGGTTATTCTGCTGCTGACCTCGTATGTCAGCCGGACACGCAGCTTCCGTATTTTTGCGAACATTCTTGTCTCTCTGGTGATCGCCGCGCTGGTCAACATCGTGTATCACGCGCTGCTGAGCAATTATACTCTTGGGTTCAGGCTCTGGATTTATATCACGCGGGTGCTCTATGAGGCGATGCTGTACGGCGTGTTTTTCCTCTTTGCACTGTATTCCATCGAGATTACGGGGCTGGAGCGCCGGCAGGCGCGCTTCGTTTCCGTTCTCTCCACCCTGCTGTTTATCGGGGTCATCGCGATCGACATCATCCGCACGCTTGCCGGCACCGGCTTCCGTCTTGCGGAGGACGGCAGCGTTCTCCGGAGCACGAATGTCTATCTGATCGGCTATGGTCTGTTTGTCATTCTGCTGGCGGCTCTGCTGTACCGTGTTCATGACCGGCTGTTCCGCCGTGTCATGTACGGCGTCTACGGGACGATGGCCGTTTCCGTTCTGCTCCGCTTCGGCCAGCTCGCTCTGGGCAGCTCGTCCCTGACGACGATGACCTTTGTGTTTCCGGTCATCGCCATGCTGTATATTTTCCACTCGGTCCCCTACAATATCACGCTGGGTTCTGTGGACGTCCACGCGATGGAGGACATGGTCCGGCAGATGCACAGCCGCGGGGCGGACTTTGTTTTTCTCAGCCTCCTCATTCCCGAATTCGATCAGGAGGGGAAAGAACTGCCGGCCGAAATCCGTGCGGTCGTCCGCAGATATTCCGCGGATTTCTTCAAAGGTGCCTTCCTTTTTCAGATCGGCAACGGCCACGTCGTCCTGGTGGTGTCCAAGCACCGCAACCCGGACTTTGAAGAACGGATTCAGCGCATACTGGCCAGCTTCTGGAAAGAATATCAGCATTTTCAGAAGCCCTTCAAGATCGTCGTCGGCGAATCCATTGACGAGATCAGCCGGAAAAATGAATATGCCAGTCTGATCCGGAGTGTCGAGCGCATCATGGATGAGAACACCGTGCACCGCATCACCCCGGAGGATATCGACTGCTTCAACCGCGAGGAATACATCCTGCGTGAGCTGACCGATATCTGTCACCGGCGGGATTTGGAAGACCCGCGGGTTCTGGCTTACTGCCAGCCGGTTTTCAATCTGAAAACCGGCCGCTTTGATACGGCGGAGGCGCTGATGCGCCTGCGTCTGGAGGAGACCGGCCTCGTCTTCCCGGACCAGTTTATCCCCATAGCCGAAAGCCATGGCTTCATTCACATCCTGACCGAGATCATCCTGCACAAGACCTGCAGCGCCATTCGGCGCCTTTCGGATGAGGGCTTCGCAATCAGCCGGATCAGCGTGAACGTGTCCGTGCTCGAGCTGAAGGACGAAAGCTTCTGCGGCGATATCAGCCGCATTATCGAATCGAACCGCGTTCCCGGCGAGAAGCTTGCCATTGAGCTCACCGAGTCAAACAGCGAGGCGGACTTCATGATCATGCAGGCAAAGATTCAGGAGCTGCGTGCAAAGGGGCTGCAGTTCTATCTGGACGATTTCGGCACCGGCTATTCCAATATGGAGCGTATCATGGAGCTCCCCTTCGACATCATCAAGTTCGACCGCAGCATGGTGATGGCCAGTGCCGAGGATGAACGCTCGGAAAAGATCGTCGAGAATCTGGCCCACATGTTCGCGGATATGGAGTACTCCGTGCTCTATGAGGGCGTGGAAACCGACCACGACGAGCAGCGCTGCCGCGGAATGTCGGCCTCCTATCTGCAGGGTTACAAGTATTCGCGTCCCATCCCGATCGAGCGTCTGCGCGATTTCCTTTCAAAAGTCGGCTGACCGCCGTAAAAGACGCCGCCCGGAGCTTACTGATCAGCTCCGGGCGGCGCTTTTTATTCATGATATTTTCGTTCGAATTCCTCTGCCGGGATCGGTTTGGAGAAGTAGTAACCCTGAAAATGGCTGCAGCCCATTTCGGACAGCGCCTTCAGCTGCTGTTCGGTTTCGACCCCCTCCGTGATGACGTCCATACCGAGGGCCTCGGCCAGACAGATCACGGACCGGAGAATGATGCGGCTGCGCTCATCGTCGCGGATCTCCCGCAGGAAGCCCATGTCGATCTTCAGCACGTCCGCCCGGATGTTCTTCAGCAGGCTCAGCGAGGAGAAGCCCTTCCCGAAATCATCGATCTCGACCAGGAAGCCTCTGTTCCGCAGCTTTGAGACGACCGCGTCGCTCTTCTCCGGGTCCACAAGCAGCGCCGTCTCGGTGATCTCAAGCCGCAGCATGCGGCTGTCAACCCCGTAGCGGTCGACGAGGCCGGTCAGCACCTCGTACACATCGATGCTGTAAAAGTCCTTCGCCGACATGTTGACCGAGATCGAGAGCTTTTCCAGCCCGGTCCCCTTCCAGGCCCGCAGCTGTTTCACGGCAAGCTCCCAGATATGCATGTCCAGGCGCTGGATCAGGCCGGCGTTCTCGAGGGTTTCGATAAAGTCCCCCGGCGGCATGACCGTGCCGTCCGGCAGGCACCAGCGTGCCAGCGCCTCCGCGCCGATCACGGTGCCGTCCTTTCTCGCCAGCGGCTGCAGGTACATGCGGAACTGACCGCCCTGCAGGGCCTCTTCAAAGCCGCCGATCACCTTCTGCTCCTGCAGGTCCCTTTTCAGGATCTCGTCATCGAAAACCGCAATGGTTCGGGTCAGGTCCTCACGGATGGTGCGCAGCGCGGAATTGGCGCGCCCGCACATGACGGACACCGGAATGGCGGGGTCCTCGACCCGGTAAACACCGAAGTGAATGCAGAAGGTAAAGAGGCCGCTGTTGAAAACCTCTCCCAGGGAGCGGGCGGTGTCCAGCAGGTTCTCCTCCCGAAAGCGTGATCCGGGAAGCAGCATCGCAAACTGGTCGCCGCCGAGCCGTCCGCACAGGCCCCTTGCGTTCTCCGAGATTTCCCGCAGCATGGCAGCTGTCCGGACCAGGACCTCGTTTCCCCTGGCCACGCCGAAAAGATTGTTGACCAGCCGGAAGTTCATGATGTTTCCCGTCACCATCACCCATGCGCGCTCCGGGCTGTTCTGGATCCTTGTACGTCCGAGTTCATAGAAGGCCTCGGCATTCAGCACGTTGGTCAGGCTGTCGTGCTGCGCCAGATAGCCGGCCGCACGGCCGCCGATATTTTCCGCCTCGCGGTCGTTGGCCTCGCGCGTGCTGTCCTTTTCGATGTTCACAAGCTCGACCACCGCGTCAAAGACGCTTCCGTCCGCAAGCTTCAGCGAGACCGGGTTGGACTGGATAAAATAGACCTCATCCTGAAAGCGCTCGGCCTTCTCCTGATGGCAGCCGGTCCGGCAGGCCAGGGCGCTGGAACAGTTGACGCACTTCTGCTCGGCATTCCAGATGCCGTAGCATCGTTCTTTCATGCCGATCCTGCCGTCGTTCTGAAAATCCAGAATGCGGCATTCGATCGGGTCCACCACGCGGGCCAGATCGTATTTCCCGGACATCTCCTCCAGAAAGCGCCGCATCTCGTCCACGGTGTATTCGCCGCTCTTCCCGGGCGCCTTCCCCTGCTTCGGCGCGTCATGCGCCGTACGCTCACTCTGCCGGCTTTCCTTCATGTTCGACTTTTCCGTCACTTTCTGTATGATCCCCTCTGCCGCTGTTTTCTGCTGAAAATGTGTAGGTGCTTTTGCCCTTTTTCTTGGACTCGTACATCGCGGCGTCCGTTTTCTCAAAGAGATTCTCCGCGTCCGTCGCCTCGCTGCCGTGCACGATGCCGACGCTGATGGACGCCTTCGGCAGGCCGTCGGCGGCAGAAGCCAGTTCCCTGTTGACCGCCTCGATCTTCTTTCCGATGAGACCCGGCTGAATATCTGCCGAGTGCACCAAGAAGACCACGAATTCGTCCCCGCCGATGCGGCAGATATAGTCGTCGTTCCGGAAGTTGCGCCGCAGGATCTCTACCAGCCGAATCAGGACCCGATCCCCGGTATCATGGCCGTAGGTGTCGTTGATGCTTTTGAAGTTGTCCACGTCAAAGAGCATCATATAGGTGTTCTTCAGGTCGATGCTCGACAGCAGCAGGTCGTAGCCTGCCCGGTTATAGGCCCCGGTCAGCTCGTCATGCGAGGCCTTGAAGTTCAGGCGCTCCAGGCTGCTCCGGTAAACCTCGTACATCTTGTTGTAGGCCCGGGCCAGATAGCGGAATTCCTCCGCGCCCACCTCGGGGATCGGGCTGTCGGCCTTGATGCGCTCCACCGCGTTCAGAACCGGGTGGATGCCGAGGCGTGCGGTCAGCCAGACCATGAAGATCATCACGGCGATCTGGAGCAGAATAACGACCCGGATCAGCCTCATCTCGTCATGCAGTTCGTTCAGCGCCGAAGCATCCGCGTCATAGGCCATTTTTTCCAGTTCGTTCAGGCTGGCCTGCATATTGGCGCGGATTTCCTCTTTCTGGGTATAATACGTGTCATCCAGGACCATCCTGGTGGCCAGATGCATCTTGTCCTCAGCGGAAAGCGCCCTGTCCTCCTCGGAGAGCTCCACCGACCGCAGGACTTCGGGGTACTCGCCGTAGCCCTTTGCCTCGATCACCAGCCGCATGGCATAGTATTCGCGGTTCATCAGGCTGACAGAGGCTGTCATGGCGTCCTGCAGGCGTCCGAGGGCAGTCTCGCCGCCCTTGCCTGCGGACATCTTCTCGAGGGCCTCCTCCCGGTGCTGGGATTCGAAGGCCTCGGCAAAGTATTCCGTCAGAAAGCGCATATCCCCGTCAACGGTGAAGCGCTGTACCTTTTCGGTCAGATAGTCGGAGGCATCCATCAGCTCGCGCGCGGCCTTTCTGAGCTC
>ONGJ01000039.1 GCA_900317375.1 uncultured Eubacteriales bacterium | reverse complement strand
AATTTGTCTCTTTTGAATAGTGTTTTTGGCAGACTTCTGTCTGCCTCTTTGTCATGCCTTCTTACACGAAAATGAGCACACCGTTTCCGATGTGCTCATTTCCTTGTGCCGCTTCCTTTGGACTATGCCATTATCTTAATGACATTGGCCAGTCGGCGCGGGTCTTCTTATTTGGCGGAGAACTTCCGCTTCAGGAAGGCACTTCCTTTTTTCAGCCAGTGCTGGGATTCCATGTGGATGACGGGACACTCGCAGTACGGAACCCCTTCTGTCTCAATCCAGACATCCAGCAGGCGCTCCGCCACAAACCCAAAGACACGCTGATCGTTTCTGCTGTATTCAGAAATGTCCAGCTTCCCTTCCAGTTCCGCCAGAACAGCGAACAGCCAAGTGCAATAAGTATTCAGCGCTTCCCGCCTCATGATAAACATGTTAAAGCGGTGCCCGCCTGTACGGCTCAAGGTTCGGTCAAAGGCGGGGACATAAGCCGGGTACTGTGTCTCCAGAATTGCCCGAACGGCAAGCAGATCCTCCTCATGATGGGCATGGGCATACTGACTCCATCCGGTTTCGATATAATAGTTTCTTTTTTTCGGAAGAACCACCGGTGCCTTCGAGAGCAGTTTTTCGGCCTGTTCTCCGGTCAGGATCCGTTCCCATTTGCTGCCGAAAGGTCGGCCCGCAAAATAGCGCCGGTAATGGCAGAGGCCCAGTGCATCCGCATCCAGATTCTTCCAGGCCCAGTACAGGCAGGTCAGTTCACAGTAGTTTGGGTTTTTTTTGCTTATGTTTTCGCCGCTGTCATCGCCTGTAAATCCTAAAGGCTCATGCAGCGCACGTCCTGCCTGCACCGGCAGATATACCGGGTCCTGCGGCATGGGATAGGGTTTGTGTACGGCAACGACAATCCGTGTTTTCATTCACCTGCTCCGTTTCCAATTCTCTGTCAGAGGCCAGAGCACGGTTGATCAGCGATTACCATACATGCGTTCGTAGTAGGTCTGGTATTCGCGGGAGATGATCGGCTGCCACCAGGCCTCGTTCTTCAGGTACCAGTCGATGGTCTTTTCGATGCCGTCGGCGAACTTTGTCTCGGGAAGCCATCCGAGCTCGTTATGAATCTTGGTCGGGTCGATGGCATAGCGCAGGTCGTGGCCCTTGCGGTCGGTGACGTAGGTGATCAGGCTTTCGGGCTTGTTCAGACGCTTGCAGATCAGACGTACGATCTCGATATTCTGCATCTCGTTATGGCCGCCGATGTTATAGACCTCGCCCACGCGGCCGTTACGCATGACAAGGTCGATGGCCTTGCAGTGGTCCTCGACATAGAGCCAGTCGCGCACATTTTTGCCCTCGCCGTAGACAGGCAGGGGCCGGTCGTTCAGGGCGTTGATGATCATGAGGGGAATCAGCTTTTCCGGGAAGTGGTAGGGGCCGTAGTTGTTGGAGCAGCGCGAGATGCTCACCGGCAGGCCGTAGGTGCGGTGATAGGCCAGGACCAGCAGATCGGCAGAGGCCTTGGAGGAGGAGTAGGGGCTTGAGGTGTGAATGGGCGTCTCTTCGGTGAAGAAGAGGTCGGGGCGGTCCAGGGGCAGGTCGCCGTAGACCTCGTCGGTGGAGACCTGATGATAGCGGCCGATGCCGTATTTACGGCAGGCGTCCATGAGGACAGATGTGCCGATGATGTTGGTCTCGAGAAAGACGGAGGGGTTTTCGATGCTGCGGTCCACATGGCTTTCGGCCGCGAAGTTCACAACGATGTCGGGCTTTTCCTCGTCAAAAATGCGGTAGACGGCCTCGCGGTCGCAGATGTCGGTTTTGCAGAAGCGGAAATTGTCCTTCTCAAGGACGTGAGCCAGGGTAGAAAGATTGCCCGCATAGGTCAGCTTGTCGATGCAGACGACGCGGTCCTCGGGGTGGTGATCCATCAGGTAAAAAATGAAGTTGCTGCCGATAAAGCCGGCACCGCCGGTAACGATGATGGTCTTCATGGTGTTCTCCTCTTGTTTTATAAAACTTCAAGCTCCGGGATATCTTCCTCGTCCAGATTTTCTTTTCCGAGCTCGTTGATTCTCGTCTCTCCTGCCTCGCCATACTGATACAGCTGGTCCAGGAACTCAATCGCGGCGCGGATTTTCGTTCTCAGCAGATAGCCGCCCGTCTCGGTCGCCTGCATCAGGGTTTCAGGAGAGACCGCAGGCTTCCAGTCGTAGGCAAGGCCGTGGAACTCCTGAATATTGATCAGAATTTCACGAATTTCCTCTTTATTCATTGGACTCAGTTCCGGTGCATTGATGATGGCATTCAGGGTATTGTTTGCCGATTTCAATGCTTCCGGATCCATTTCAAAAACAGCCTTTACGGTTTCCGTATCGTTCTTTTTATCGATGACGTCTTCCGCATAGGAAGAACTGAAGGCAAAGAAAGAGAGCGTCTGCTCCAGCTTGGGATCCGGATGGAGAAAGCTGTCAATTACACAGTATCCTTTTGCCCGGGCTTTCTTGCTGAAGCGGCCCATCAATTCTGCCTCATCGAACAGCAGCACCCATCCGCTGTAACCGAAGCAGTGGAACAGATGGCTGATAAAATGAAAATAATCCTTTACGTGTTTCTTCTTGCTAAAGCTCTGACTGAATTTTGCCGCTTTTCCGGTTACGCTGCGATAGCAGCGTTTCACCACCGCGTCTGTAGTAAAGTCTCCCTCCAGATCCGCCATGAGTACTTCACGTGCATCCTCATCCTGCGCACCGATCAAGGCCCTCAGAAGATAGTAGAGCCTGTCGGTTTCCATCTCCTTGGCAGTATAGGCAAGAAGTTCCCCGGTGATGCCGCTTCCGGGCGTCAGACTTTCTTCGATTTTCGCACGGAACCCGGGCTGTTTTGCACCCGGGAGGAAGGTTGCTGCGATCACCTTCTGATAGAGCTGTTCCGGTTTGTCGATCGGGCTTTCCTTCCCGATGGCCACATGGGATACCACCATATTGCTTTCTGCAGCCAGGCTGAAGACCGTGTTCAGAAGATGAGTTTTTCCCTCTCCGTAGCTTCCGGTAAAGATCATCCCTTCAACAGGTTCTGCCTCCTGAAGTGCAGCCAGTTTCCCTCGCACCTGCCGCATCATCGCCGGTCTGGCCTCGGAAAAATAAGCCCCCACGGTCCTTGACGGAACACCGGAGCGAAGCGCTTCCACGATCTGTTGAGAAGAGAAGTCAGACATGATCCGCACCTCCTGTCAGAACTTTTCGATTCACCAGATAGGGCAGGCCCAGACTTCCATAAAGAGCTGCCTCCTCCAGTTCTTCCGCATCCGCTTCAGAAATGGCAGCTGCAGGAATACCGTTTGACGCCAGAACATCCGCAAGTTTTTCTGACATTTCGCGCAGGATTTCCGGTGTATAAACCTGATCTGCCAGTCGATCCAAATCCAGGATGTCGCCAAAGCGGTTCATGCGTTTGCTGACAATCTCGTTCTGGATCCGCATCCAGAGTGCCTGATAGGATTTCAGACCATAGCTCTCGTGATCAATCAATTCGCGGTCAAAGCTCAGTATAAACAGCAGATAGTGCATGTTGTCGATATCATCGATCAGCTGACGAATGCTCTCATAAGCGTCTTCCCGTTTCATTTTGGTATAGCGGATAACTTCTTCCGCTGACCGGTTCATGAGGCGCTCCAAGTCATCAACGGCAATCAGCATACCGGAAAAACCGCTCATATGGACCAGCTCTGCCAGAGATCGCAGCAGGTAACGCGCATTATATTTTGTCACCTTGGAAGGCGTAATCCCGACAGCACGCATCTGAGATGGCCTGACACTTTTGTCTCCGTAGAGGAAGGCAAGAATCATATCCCGCTCCGACGCTTCCAGTACAGGGTGACCAAGAATATCCCCCACAAGCAGGGCACAGCAAGCCGCAAAGCAGTTGTCCATCATGGGATTCTGAGTAAAACGCTGCCTCAGCGCTGCCCGAATGGTGCTTTTGGACAGAGGATCGGCTTCGTTTCTTTCCGCCAGATAGTCGATCAGGGTTTTCCCCTTCGGAATCGCATTCGGGTCGTATCCCATCTCTGAGATAATACTGTCTGCACAGCCATGCAGAATTGTCGGCAGATCACAACGTTTCAGCACAGCAAGATAGATCTCACGAAAATCATGCAGCCAGACTTCATCAGCCGAAAAACTGACGGTCAGGAATCCTCTTTCTTCTGCCGCCTCTTCAAGAAGCTGCAACAGGTGTGTTTTGCCGGAGCCCTTATGCCCGGTTACGAACTTGATTTTGCTTCCGCCCTCGGGAATATATCTCTCCAGATAATGTGCAGCAAGAAAATCGGTCAGGAAATCCACGCCGCAGCTGATCTCCCGCAACAATTCGCCGCGTCCGGGCGCCAGCCCTTTTTTCAGGTTTTCCAATTGTGCGGAGGTTTCTATACCGGGCATGACCTTATCCTTCCTCTTCCTCTGCATTCAGCGATTTCATGTGAATAATATAGGTCTCCACACCTGTGCTGGTCAGAACGCGGATCCCGTTACCAGGATCCCGGCTGGTTGCAAAAGTGAACTTTCTTCCACCCCTGGTAAGCCATGCGTCCGGACCCTTTTCATAAATTCTGGCAAGATCAAAGGCAAAGGCCTGCATATCATATTCTTTTCTTGCCCTTGCCATGGGTGTCAGCGCCTTATATACCTTCGTCAGTGCCTGGTAAGAACCAATCCGTGCTCCGCTTTTCAGGCAGGCAGTATCATAGGCCTCTGCCAGTTCATTCATAAACGCAGTATCGTTAAAGCTCGCCTTATAGAGTTTTTCCTGTCCCGCACGGATTGTTTCCGCGAGCGCCTTGGGGCGGACACTGGCATGCTTTTTCCGATTGATCCAGATTTCTTCCGCGTGGTCCTCATCCCCTACGATTCTCACCTTATACGGGAACATCTCATAAACGCCCTTTTCGCCTTTGACATCAATACCCGCGTCTTTGCAGGCGTCCAGCATCTGTCGGGTAAAATCCCCGCTCAGCAGATAAGCCTTTGTGTCAAAATGATCTATAATACCGCTTATATCATCCGTCATATTCTGAATTCTTCCAGCTGCTTCCATTATCTGCGGAATGATCTTCCTGGCCTCTGTCAGATTTCCAGCCTCAATGCTTTTTGCCAGGCTTTTCTGTTGTCTTACCGCGCTGCCGACAGCTTCCTTCAGCTCTTTCTGCAACGGGTTCAGATCCCTGTAGAGTTCTTCATAATTCATAATTTGTTCTCTCCCTCAGCTTAAAAATACCGCCCGATGCTCTGCATGACGGTCCAATAATTCTTCTCTTTTTTTGTTTTTGCCAGAATGGCATTCTGCCTCTGGATTTCTCTGTCCAGTAAATAATCGGCCCGGGGGAGTCCCTCCAGCAAGCAGCGGCGTGTTTCTTCCATTTCCTGCCGTCCCGGTTTTTCCGTTTTCAGCTTATCCAGAAGTTCATTTCCGGCATATTCATAGAAATCGTTGCGGAAACAGCGGGCTGCCGTATCAAACTCCAAATCAAAACACCTGCAGCGTTCAAAGTCCGGGAGAAAAGTCCGGTCGTCTGCAGACTCACGGATATATACATAATACAGGCAGGCGGCATTCTTGCCCGGTGAGCGCCGGATCACTCTCCCAAGACGCTGAATGCGCTGTCGCTCAGCAGAAGAGCTGCTAAGAACGATCCCCGTTGTCGCATCCGGCACGTCAATGCCCTCATCCAAACAGCGGCAGCTCACAAGAATGCGGGACGCGCGGTCCCGAAAGCCGTCAAGGTTTCTCTTCCTGGCATTTTTGTTCATCCTGGAATGATAGACTGCACAGACACTGTTTCCAAACTCCCGGCGGATTGCCTGCGCGGCTGCCTCGGCCTGCTCAATCCTTTCGCAGAAGATCAGGATTCTCTCCCGCTTTGGCAACGCGTTAATCAACTGCAGACAACAGTCAATCCGTTCCTTTGCAAGAACGCTGACTTCCTTTCGCTGATAGCAGAGCAGCAGAAAACAGGCTGCCGGTTCACTCGGGTCATAGTCTGCCGCTGCGGCAAGCTTTTGGACCCCCCTCAGGAAAGCCCCCTCTTCCAGCCGCCTGAGTTCCGGATGCTCTTTCAGCATCCTGCCCATTGTGACCCTGATTTCATGGCTGATGCCGTCATAGACATTCCGCTCTGCCTCGGAAAAATCTGCTGCAACCCGGCTCACAAAGAAGGGTGAAATCACGCCGTCCTGTACGGCTATTTCAAACCCATACCGGTAGATGACCCTGCCGATCTTCTGTTCCAGCAGGCCGGCTTCGCCCTCCGGGAACGGCGTTGCGGAAAGGCCAAGGCTGAAATACAGCTGTGAATTCTGCATCTCAGGCGTCAGAAAATCAAAAATGCGGCTGTTCTCTCTGCTCTGGCAGTGATGGCATTCATCACAGATCAGCAGCACATGCCTTCCCTCTGCAAGATCCGCCCGAATGTGCCGGCTCAAGGTGCTTCTTGCGGAGTTGAGAATGTAGATCATATACCGGCAGTCAACGGAATCTTTTCTCGTCCCGCCGTAAAAGCCAGGGTAGTCCTCTTCACTCTTGATGCTGCAGACCAAGGCCTGCTTCCATTGCTCAGCCAGCGGAATTGTCGGGACCACAATCCGTATACGAATATCAGGAAACCGGTTTACAAGCCGGTTTGCCGCAGACAGAGCCAAGACAGTCTTTCCACCGCCGGTTATCACGTTGATGATGCCCCGGCATCGGTTTTTCTCCCACTCTTCCAGGCATTCCTTCTGCCATTTATAAAGCATCATATCGCAGCACCTATAATCGGAAGCCGTTTCTTTCCTGTGCCGTACAGCATATCATAATTGCCATTTGCCTGCAAGAGCAAAAAGCGGCCCGCCTGTTCCGACTTCCGATCTGGAAAACCCCTGCCAGGGGGGGCAGGGGTTTTGAAAGTCAGGCGTTTTCGTTGAGGAAGCAGAGGATCTGGACGGCGTTGGCGGCGGCACCTTTGCGGATCTGGTCACCGCAGCACCAGAGGGTGATGCCGTCGTCGTCAATGAGATCCTGCCGGATGCGGCCGACCCAGACGAGGTCCTGGTCGGTGGTATCCAGCGGGGTCGGGTAGCAGCGGCCCTCGTAATCCTCGATCAGGCGCACACCCGGGAAGGCCGCGACGGCCGCCCTGGCCGCCTCAATGGGGACCTTCTCCTCGGTGCGCAGCGTGAGGGCGATGGAGTGGGAACGGCGGACCGGGACGCGGACGCAGGTGCAGTTGACCCGCAGGTCGGGGGCATGCAGGATGCGGCGGCCCTCGTTCTGCATCTTCATCTCTTCCTTGGTATAGTCGTTGCCGTAGGGGGCGTCGATGAAGGGAATGACGTTCATGGCAATCTGCGTCGCAAAGGTTTTGACCACAGGCTTTTCGCCTTTCGCGAGGGCAACAATCTGGTCGTCCAGCTCTTTCATGCCCGCCTGGCCGGCACCGGAGGCAGCCTGATAGGTGCAGGCGTTGATGCTTTTGATCTTCGAGAGCTTGTTGATGCCCGCGACGGCCATCAGGGCGATGATGGTGCAGCAGTTGGGGTTGGCGATGATGCCGTTATGCGACAGAGCGTCGGCACCGTTAATCTCGGGCACGACCAGGGGGACATCAGGCTCGAGCCGGAAGGCCGAGCTGTTGTCGATATAGACGGCACCGCTCTTTTTAATCGCCGGGGCGAAGCGGCGGCTCATGTCGTTCTCGACGGCACCGAGGACATAGTCCAGACCCGCAAAGGCCTCGTCGGTTGCCTCCTGAACAACCAGCTCCTGCCCCTTGAAGGACATCTTCCCTCCGGCGCTGCGGGCGCTGGCGAGCAGACGCAGCTCGCTGACAGGGATGTCATACTCCTCAAGAACCTTTCTCATCTCGCAGCCGACGGCGCCCGTCGCCCCGAGAATACCGATTTTGCAGCTTTTCATTTCTTTTATCCTCCAATTCTTCAATACTTATTATCAGCCGGCGAAGCTGGAATACAGGACGCGGATGGCCTTTTCATACTGTTCGTTTTCGATGCCGACCGTGATGGCCAGCTCGTCCGAGCCCTGGGCAATGGTGCGGATGTTGATGCCCTCGTCGCCCAGCGCCCGGAAGAGACGCCCGGAAACACCGGGCTGAGAGCTCATCTTGCGGCCGACGGCCGAGACCATGGCGATGTTCTCGCGGATGTCGACCTCGTCGGGGCGGCAGTTCTTTTTGATCTCGGCGATGATGTCGTAGACCGCGTCGCCGAGGACGGCGGTGGGCGAAACCAGCGCGAAGGAGTCGAGGCCGAGGGTGATATGCTCGACCGGGACGTCGAAGCGGTCATAGATCTCGAGGGCCTGGCGGAGGCTGTGGCTGAGCTTCATGGCGTGCTTGTAAACCGTGACGATGGTGAAGTTCTTGCGGCCGGCGATGCCGGTGATGAAGCGCTCGGTCTGCTCGTCCTCGCTGACGCTCTCGACGATCATGGTGCCGGGGTCCTCGGGACGGTTGGTGTTGCGGATATTCAGGGGGATGCCGCGCTCTTTGACCGGCTGGACGGATTCCTCGTGCAGGACGGAGGCGCCCATGTAGGCGAGCTCACGGAGCTCGGCAAAGGTGATCTTTTCGATGGGGGCGGGGTTATCGACAATGCGGGGGTCGGCCATCAGAATGCCGGAGACGTCGGTCCAGTTTTCATAGATGTCGGCATTCACGGCGGCGGCCGCGATGGCGCCGGTAATGTCACTGCCGCCGCGGGACATGACGCGCAGACGGCCGGTGGGCAGTTGGCCGTAGAAGCCCGGAATCACGATGCGGCCGTGGCGCTCGAGAGCCTCGGCGATGGCCGCGTCGGTGGTCTCGCGGTCCAGACCGCCGTCCAGGCCGAAGAAGACGCAGTCGGCCGCGTCAACGAAGGCATAGCCCAGGAAGGCCGCCATGAGCCTGGCCGTGAAATACTCGCCGCGGGAGACGATCTCGTCGGCGGAGGTGTCCTTCGAGAGCCTGCGGTGGAAGGCAGCGAGCTCGGCCGCGATGTCGACCGGGATATCCAGCTCGTCCCGGATGGCGGTCAGGCGGTCCTCGACGGTTTTCAGAATCTCGTCGCAGGAGACCCCGTAGGTCAGGTGGGCATGGATCAGGTAGAGCAGGTCGGTCAGCTTGTGATCGTCGCCGAAACGCTTGCCGGCGGCCGAGATGACCACCACACGGCGGCTTTCGTCCGAGAGGACGATGTCACGCACCTTACGGAACTGTTCGGCGCCGGCGACCGAGGACCCGCCGAATTTGCAGACCTTGAGCATGCCTCAGCCCTCCCGCAGGGCGGCGAAGAAAACGCCGCAGCCCTCGGCACGGAGCGCTTTGGCCGCAGCATGCATGGCCGCAACGCTCATCCCCTCGGTGATGAGGCGGAGGACGCCATCCGTGTCGGAGAGGACCTCGGCCGCGGGGAGGCGGCCCCGACATGCGGAGGGCAGACGGACATAATAGGCATGACTCTCGGCCGCATTATCGGCGGCGCCGTTGCAGACGTCCGCGGGGAACATGGCCGTCTCGCCCTCGGCGATGCCGCTGAGGTCGCGCAGGACAGCAGAGGCCGTGGGCCAGCGGCCGGCGCCCTGCCCGATCATGGCGATGGAGCCGGCATTCTTGCCCTCATAGCGGGCGAGGTTGAAGTTTTTGAGCACGGCGCACTCGGCCTCGCCGGCAGAGAGCAGGACCGGCTCGACATAGGCGGCGATACGGCCGTCGGCAGCCCGGCAGCCCGAGGCGATCAGGCGGCAGGTCCGGCCGCGGGCCATAAAGTCGGCCACGTCGGCGGCGCTGAGGCTGTCGATGCCCTCGTTGAGGAGACCCTCCTGCGGCAGGACGCCCCAGGCGACGGCGCAGGCCAGCATAATCTTGCGCAGGGCGTCGAGGCCCGTGACATCGGCCGTGGGGTCGGCCTCGGCATAGCCGAGCTGCTGGGCCTGCTTCAGGGCGTCGGCATAGTCCATGCCGGAGGACTGCATCCGGTCGAGCATGAAGTTGGTGGTACCGTTGAGGATGCCGCCGACGGAGAGAATCTCATCCGTCTTCACGGCACGGGCGAGGTTATGCAGGAAGGGCACCCCGCCGCCGCAGGCGGCGCTGAAGAGGAAGGCCACACCCTGCTCGTTCGCCGCATGAAAAAGCTCGACACCCCTGGCAGCGACCAGGGCTTTGTTGGAGGTGACAAAATGCTTGCCGGCACGGATGGCCGCCATGGCATAGGAAAAAGCCGGTTCGACACCGCCCATGACTTCGGCCACCGCATCCACGGACGGGTCGGCGACGATCTCATTCAGATCGCAGACCTTGAAATCCGCATCCTTTTTGCCCGGACGCACCAGCACCGGGCCGGCTTCGAGGCCTTCGGCCTTCTTCAGCATCTCATAAACGCCGACACCGACGGTGCCGTAACCCAAAACCGCAACTTTCACAAAAAAGCTCCTTCTGTGTCTGTAATGTTTGTGATAGAAAGACACTTGTTTTTTTACGGGGGACAGTGTATCATAGCCATGCCGGAAAAACAAGACTTGTTTTTTCGATTTCGGAAGAATTGGAGATTTTCAACAATGCTCTCGAATTATCTGATTGTCCATAAAAGCATTTTGCCCGAATATTACGAAAAGGTCCTGGAATGCCGCCGCCTGATGGAGAGCGGGAAGGTGCGCGAGGTCAGTCAGGCAGTCAAGCAGGTGGGCATTTCGCGCAGCACCTATTACAAATACAAAGACTATATCTTCGAGCCAAACGATCTGACGGGCTCGCGGAAGGCGGTGTTCTCGATGATGCTGGACCACGAGCCGGGGGTGCTGTCAGGGCTGCTGAAATGCCTGTCGGATCTGGGGGCCAGCGTACTGACGATCACGCAGAGCCTGCCGATTCACAACAAGGCCAGCGTCACGATCTCGATCGACATCACGAACGTGAAGGAGAACGCAGACGCGCTGCCCAGGAGGCTGTCTTCCCTGCCGGGTCTGGACAATCTGAAGATGATAGCGATAGAATAAAGTTGAAAGTTGAAATAAAAGATAAAAGACGGGGAAAGAAAGTTCAAAGTTCAAATACAGGAGAACAGGATCATATGGGACTGAGAGATGTATTGAAAATCAGGAAGAGCGATGGCGCGGAGGAGAATGCGGTGTTTGTATCGACGAGGGGCGGCGGGGCCGTGACGGCGCCGGAGGCGGTGCTGCGGGGCCTGGCGCCCGACGGCGGGCTCTACGCAGACCCCGGGATCGGCAGCAGGCCGTTTGACGTGCAGGGCTGCCTGGCCCTCGGGCCGCTGGAGCAGGCGGAGAGGATTCTCACGCATCTGCTGCCGGGATTCCCGGAGATGGGCAATCTGGTACACCGGGCGTATGCGGGACGCTTTTCGTCAGAGGAGCTGACACCGCTGGTGCCGGTGGGGGATCAGTGGGTGCTCGAGCTCTTTCACGGACCTACGGCGGCCTTTAAGGACGTGGCACTGTGCATGCTGCCGCAGCTGATGACCGCGGCAAGGGAGATTACGGGCATGCAGGAGAAGACCGTGATCCTCACGGCGACCTCGGGCGACACCGGCAAGGCCGCCCTGGAGGGCTTTCACGACGTGCCGGGGACGGGGATCATCGTCTTTTTCCCCTGGCAGGGCGTCTCGAAGGTGCAGGAAATGCAGATGCTGACCCAGGAGGGACAGAACGTCGCGGTCTGTGCGGTGAAGGGAAACTTTGACGACTGTCAGAGCGCGGTGAAGGCGGTCTTCTCGTCCTTCCCGGACGGGAAGGCGGCACCGAACGTCAGGCTGTCGTCGGCAAACTCCATTAACATCGGGCGCCTGGCGCCGCAGGTGGTCTATTACTTCCTGGCCTATGCGGCACTGCTGCGGCAGGGGAAGATCCGGTTCGGGGAGCAGGTCGACTATGTCGTGCCGACGGGCAACTTCGGCGATATCCTGGCAGGCTGGTACGCCAAGCAGCTGGGATTGCCGGTGGGCAGACTGGTCTGTGCATCCAACGCCAACCGGGTGCTGACGGACTTTCTGGAGACGGGCCTCTACGACAGGCGCAGGGAGTTCTATAAAACAAGCTCGCCTTCGATGGACATTCTGGTCTCGTCGAACCTTGAGCGCCTGCTGTACTATGCGTCCGGCTGTGACGCCGAGAACGTGAGGAACAACATGCTGCGCCTGCAGAGCTCGGGCTATTACAAGATCTCAGCGGGCGAGCTGCGGCGCATTCAGGAGGACTTCGCGGCTTATTGCTGCAGCGAGGAGGAGACCGCCGCGTCCATCCGGCGATGTTTCGAAGAGACAGGCTATCTGCCGGACACGCACACCGCCGTCGCCCTGCATGCGGCGAGACAGTACCGGGAGAAGGATGAAAGCGGGAGGCAGCTGGTGGTGCTGTCGACGGCATCGCCCTTCAAGTTCCCGGCGGCGGTGCTCGCGGCGCTGGGAGAGAAGAGCGAGGGAGACGCTTTTGAGCAGATGGAGAAGCTGGCACGCATCTCAGGCCTTGCCGTGCCGCAGGCGCTGGCCGGTTTGAGACAGCGGGAGATTCTGCACCGCGATGTCATTGAGAAAAGCGAGATTGCAAGTTATGTAAAGTTAAAAGTTTAAAGTTCAAAGACGGGGGAATTAAAGTTCAAAGAATAAAAGCCGGAAAAGTGACAAAACCATGCGGAAACGCGTGGTTTTGTTTTTGTTTTGTTGTTTGTAAACGAAGGGAAAGCTGTTATAATAGTATCTTAATGTCCGGGGAAGGAGGTGCTTTTCGTGCACGGAGAGTTTTACAGCTATACACTCACAGCCAGCAAGGCCGTGCTGATTCTGCTTTCGTTTGCGATTCTGATCCGCTGTCTGCGCTCGATGCTGCGCGAGAAGTACGACCCCGAGGTCTGGGCCTATCTGCGCTACGGGCGTGAGCGCTATCCCGTTGAGCACTGGGAGGTCATCATCGGCCGGGCAAAGGACGCCGATATCTGCATCCCCGAGCGTGAAATCGCCTGGACGCATGCGGTGCTGCGCCGCAGCGACGACGGCCAGTGGCGCGTTAACGACGTCTTCGGGCGCGGAGGCGTGTGGGTCAACAACCTCTTCGTGGACGACGACGGGGCGGACGTCAGTGACGGCGACACCCTCAACCTCAACGGCATCTATGTGAAATTTCAGGACCTCAGCATGGAAAAGCGCGGGAGGATCGAATCCAAGCGCGCAGGTGTCGGGCGAAAGTATTCCCCTGCGCTGACGCTGCTGATGCTGACGGTGTTCCAGCTGTTCCTGCTGCTGCAGCACGCGTTTTCCGCAAGCCCTGATCATCTGGCGGATATCGCGCTGGGCTTCTGCAGCCTGATCGTGATGGAGTGGAGCTGCTTCAACGCGATGCGCATCATCAACCGCACCGGCTTTGAGATTGAGACCCTGGCCTTTTATCTCAGCTCGCTGGGCATGTCGGTAGCGGCATCCTCGACACCTGAGGACCTGTACAAGCAGATTCTGCTGACGCTGGCAGGGCTGGCACTGTTTCTGCTGTTCGGCTGGTGGCAGCGCTCGCTGCAGCGCACCGCCCGGGCGCGGATACCCATCGCGCTGGCGGCTCTGGCACTGCTGGGCATCAACGTGGTGGCGAGCGACGTGGTGCTGGGCGCGCGCAACTGGCTGGAATTCTGGGGCTTTTCGTTCCAGCCCTCGGAGCTTGTCAAGGTCGCGTATGTGTATGTCGGGGCGGCCACGCTGGACAGGCTGTTCCGCCGGAACAACCTGTATGTGTTCATCGGCTTTTCGGCCGTGTGCGTGATGGCGCTGGCCCTGATCGGAGACTTCGGCACGGCGCTGGTGTTCTTCGTCTGCTTTCTGGTCATCTCGTTCATGCGCTCTGGCTCGATCGCCACAGTCATGCTGGCCGTGACGGGCGCGGGTCTGGCCGGTTTTCTGGCAGTCAGCGCGCGGCCCTACATCGCACAGCGCTTTGCCTCGTGGGGGCATGTGTGGGAGGATATTTACGACAAGGGCTTTCAGCAGACCCGCGCCATGAGCGCAGCAGCTGCGGGGGGCCTCTTCGGCAAGGGAGCGGGAAACGGCTGGCTGCACGGCATTTTTGCGGCCAACACGGACCTGGTCTTCGGTATGGTCTGTGAGGAGCAGGGCCTGCTCACGGCCATCTGCATGGTGGCGGCGGTCATCCTGCTGGCCTGCTTTGCCGTGCGCAGCGCACGCAGCGGCCGCAGCGCCTACTATGCCATCGCGGCCTGCGCCGCGATGAGCATCCTGCTGACCCAGGTGGCACTGAACGTGTTCGGATCAATGGACATCCTGCCCTTCACGGGGGTTACGTTTCCCTTTGTGTCGCGGGGCGGTTCGTCGCTGCTGTCCTGCTGGATGATGATGGCCTTTCTGAAGTCGGCCGACAACCGGCGCGAGGCCAGCTTTGCCGTGCGGCCGGGCGAAAAGATCCGCTCGCTGGGCGACATCGAGGCCCTGCGCGCGCGGCGGGCGCAGGAGAAGAACCGGGAGGAGGCCTCATGAAAAAACTGAACCGAAGAGCCTTTTCCGTGCTGCTGCTGGCGCTGTTCATCGCCATCGGCATGCTCACATACGTGCAGCGCTTTCTGGAGTCGGGGGAAAACTGGGCAAGCTATTTCTCGCGCCTGAACTCGCTGTCGGAGGGCACGATCACGGACAGAAACGGCATTCTGCTTGCAGCCTTCACGGCCAACGACAACCGCTTCAACGAGGACCGCACCACGCGCATCGCGAACTACCACGTGACGGGCGACTTCTGGGACCGCACAGGCACGGGGATGCTGACAAACTTCTCGCGGCAGCTGCACAGCTACAGCCCCATCACCGGCATGACCCAGACCAAACGCATCGAGATGACCCTGAACGTGGACGCAGTGATCGACAACAAGGCCTATGCCGCGCTGGCCGGGCGGAAGGGCGCCGTGGGGGTGGTGAACTACCGCACGGGAGAGCTGCTGTGTATGGTGTCGTCGCCGGCCATCGACCCGACCGAGCCCGAGCCCAAGGTGTTGGACGGCGTGTATATCAACCGGCTGATATCCGCGGCGTTCGTGCCCGGGTCGATCTTCAAGCTGATCACCGCAGCGGCGGCGATCGAGACCCTGACGACGATCTGGCAGAGGACCTTTTTCTGTGAGGGCGAGGCCGAGGTCGCCGGCGTCAAGATCGTCTGTCCCTTTGAACACTATACCCAGGACTTTCCCGGGGCGCTGGCAAACTCGTGCAACATCGCGTTTTCGCAGATTGCCATCATGGTCGGGCAGACCGAGATGATCAACCACGTGCGTGCCTACGGCTTTCTTGACCCGCACGATCTGGACGGCATCCCGACCGCGGCAGGCACCTATCCGCTTGACTTTGTCGGTGACCCCGAGACCGGCTGGTCCGGCATCGGCCAGTCGACAGACCTGATCTGTCCCTTTTCGATGCTGCGCTATGTGGCGGCGATCGCCAACGACGGGGTTCTGGTAGAGCCGACAATGGTACGCGACGGCGAGCCACCGCGGGAGACCCTGCTGGTAAACCCGGACACGGCCAAGACCATGCAGCGCCTGATGCGCAACAACGTGGTCACCGTCTACGGCGACAACCGCTTCCCGGGTCTCACGGTGTGCGGCAAGACCGGCACCGCCGAGGTCGGAGACGGCACCTCGCACGCGTGGTTCACAGGCTTTCTGCAGGATGAAGAGCACCCCTATGCCTTCATCGTCTTCGTCGAGAACGGCGGCGGCGGCCTGTCGGTGGCAACGCCGATTGCGAACACGGTGCTGCAGACGGCGGTACGGCGCGGGACGGATATGGAGTACTGAGCATGATCGATATTCGCGTTTCTTCACTGGTCAAATCCTTTGAAATCGGGAGCAATGTGCTGGACGGGCTGAGCTTTCAGGTCGAGGCCGGCGAGCGGGTCGGCATTCTGGGGCCGAACGGCTGCGGCAAGACGACACTGTTCCGGATTCTCACGGGGGCGCTGGATTATGACGAGGGCGAGGTTTTTATCGCGCCCGGCAAGCGCATCGGCCTGATCTCGCAGTTTCCGGTGTATCCCGCGGGCTGGACCGCGGAGGACGTGCTGCAGCATGCCTTTCGGCATGTGGATGCCATCCGCGCCCGGATGGAAGAGCTGACCCGGCAGATGGAGACCGACAGCTCCCCTGCCCTGCTGGAGGAGTACGGCCGGCTTGCGGCCGACTTTGAGCGCCTCGGCGGCTACGAGACCGAGGTCGCGGTCAACCGCGTAGCCAACGGCCTGCACATCGGCCCGGACATGCGCGCCCAGAGCTTTGAGAGCCTGTCGGGCGGAGAAAAAACCAGGCTGAACCTGGCGCGCCTGATCCTGGAGGATACGGAAATCCTGCTGCTGGACGAGCCGACCAACCACCTGGACCTGCACGCGGTGGAGTGGCTGGAGGATTATCTGCTGCGCTTTCGCGGCACCGTGCTGATCATCAGCCACGACCGATGGTTTCTGGATGCTGCGGCACAGCGCTGCATCGAAATTGCCGATGGGAAGGCTGAGTTTTACAGCGGGAACTACAGCTTTTATCTGGAAGAAAAGCGCCGGCGCTTTGAGGAGAAGCGGAAGCAGTACGAGAAGGACCAGGCAAAGATGGAGCAGCTGCAGCGGGCAGCGGAGCAGATGCATCTCTGGGCTTTTATGGGCAATGACAAGCTGCACAAGCGGGCCTTTTCGATGGAAAAGCGCATCGAAAAGCTCGCGCAGAGCGAGAAGCCGAAGGAGCAGAAAAAACTGGCGATCCGGTTTAAGGAGCGCCGTTTTGAGGGCGACGAGGTGCTCGCCGCAGACGGCCTGAAAAAGGCCTACGGCGGACGGGTGCTGTTTTCGGACCTCTCGTTTCTGGTGGAGGGAAAGGAGCGAATCGCCGTCATCGGCGACAACGGCAGCGGCAAGACCACGCTGGTGCGTCTGATCACGGGTGAGGAGAGCCCGGATGCCGGGTGGCTCGCACTCGGGCCGGCCGTGCGGATGGCCTGTCTGCCCCAGCTGGTCCGCTTTGACGATGACAGCCGCAGCGCCTATGACACGATGCTGTGGGAATGCCGCTGCAGCCCGCAGGAAGCCCGGGACCGGCTGGCCGCCTTCGGCTTTCGCGGAGAGGACGTCTTCAAGACCGTATCGTCGCTGTCAGGCGGCGAAAAGAGCCGGCTGAAGCTGTGCATGCTGATGGGCGGGGATATCAACCTGTTGATCCTGGACGAGCCGACCAACCATCTGGACATCGCCAGCCGCGAGTGGATGGAGGACGCCCTTTCGGACTACGGCGAGACTCTGCTGTTCGTGTCGCACGACCGCTGGTTCATCGAAAAATTCGCCACGCGCATCTGGGCATTCGAGGACGGCAGGCTGACCGACTACCGCGGAAGCTATACGGAATACAGCGCCTGGCGGCAGCGGCAGGCGGCCTTTGCGCCCAGAGACGCAGCATCGGGCGGCACGGGCAAAGCCGCAGCAGCAGAGAAAGCCGCGGCGCCTGCACGCAGGAGCCCGGAGAAGCAGCTGCAGCGGCTGGAGAAGGAGATTGGCCGGCTGGAGGAAAAGCTTGCAGCGCTGGAGGAAGAGAGCGGACGCTTTGCCAGCGACTATCAGAAGCTGATGGAACTGGAGGAGCAGAAGGAGGCGCTGAACGGGCAGCTTCTGGAGCTGTATGAACGATGGGAGGCACTGAGTGATGGATAAGGATGAACAGAAGAAGAAGAAAAAACCGGCGTGGATTGTGGCCACGGTGGTGCTGGGTGCGCTGGGTTTGTTCTTCCGTTTCATGGTGCGCGGCTATGCATACTGGGGCTATCTCTGCTTTTTTCTGGCTGCACTGATCCTGGCGCATCATTTTTTGCCGGCGTCGGTCTGGCGGATCATTCTGGGACTCACATGTCTCGGCTTCCTGTATTTCTGCATCGTTGAGATCCCCATCATCCGCAACGCCCGCACCGACCCCGATCCGGAGCGGCCGTATCTGATCGTGCTGGGCGCGGCGGTTTACGGTGATCAGCCGTCCCTGACACTGGTGAGGCGGCTGGAAGGCGCGCGGGACTATCTGCTGAAATACCCGGAGAGCACGGTCATCGTCTCGGGCGGTATGGGCAAGGGCGAGACCGTCCCCGAGGCGCAGGCCATGCACGACTGGCTGATTCAGAACGGGATTCCGGAAGGGCGCATCCTGACGGAGCCGGTAGCGACATCGACGAAGGAAAACCTGGCCTATTCGTTTGCGCTGATCCGCAGCCACGGGGATGACCCGAACGGAAACGTGGCCATTGTCTCGAGCGCGTATCACCTATTCCGCGCCAAGGCCATGGCGCGTCTGCAGGGGGTGGAGGCAGTCGGCGTGGCGGCACCATGGGGCTATCCGATGGTCATGCTGAATTACTTCATACGCGAAGCGTTTGGTGTTACCCATCTGTGGGTGTTTGGAGAGTAAGATGATATCCCCCCGCCTTTCGGCGGGGGGATTGCTGTTTCTTACTTGTCTGTCAGAGGAAGTTCTTTTTCAAGGCTGTCCACAAGGCCGGCGACCAGGGAGCCGTCAAGCTGCTCGATCTCGCCCGCGTCCACCCTCGCCGT
Organism: uncultured Eubacteriales bacterium; assembly: GCA_900317375.1. Taxonomy (GTDB): domain Bacteria; phylum Bacillota; class Clostridia; order Oscillospirales; family Oscillospiraceae; genus Limivicinus. Next base: position 736 of record ONGJ01000039.1, on the reverse strand, counting down.
AATAGCCGGGTCGATGGGGAGGCGCGCCGTATGGGGGATCCGGAAGGCGGCCGCTGTGTTTTCAGCCTGGCTTTTTCCGAAGATCTCATGCTGTCGGCCGCAGTCCGGGCAGACGTAATAGCTCATATTCTCAACCAGGCCCAGCACCGGGACATTCATCATCGCCGCCATATTCACCGCCTTGGCCACGATCATCCCGACCAGGTCCTGCGGGGTTGTAACGATGATGACGCCGTCTACGGGAAGCGACTGGAAAACCGTCAGGGGCACGTCACCCGTCCCGGGAGGCATATCGACGAACATATAGTCCACATCGGTCCAGAGGACATCGGTCCAGAACTGGGTCACCGCGCCGGCGATCACGGGGCCACGCCAGACGACCGGTTCGGTCTCGTTTTCGAGGATCAGATTGATGGACATGATCTGAAGGCCGCTTGCGGTGGTCACGGGAAGCAGATATTCCTCGGTGCCCATGGCATGCTCGGTGATGCCGAAGGACTTCGGGATGGAGGGCCCCGTAATATCCGCATCCAGCACCGCACAGCGGTGCCCGCGCCGCTGCATCTCGGCGGCAAGAAGAGAGGTGACGAGGCTCTTGCCGACGCCGCCCTTGCCGCTGACAACGGCGATCACCTTTTTCACGCTGGAAGCGGGGTTCAGGGCTTTCAGAAAGCTTTCCGGCTTCCGCTCGGAGCAGTTGGCACTGCAGCTCGAGCAATCATGACTGCATTCACTC
>ONGJ01000136.1 GCA_900317375.1 uncultured Eubacteriales bacterium | reverse complement strand
GGGCTTTCCGCTGCTGCGGAAGGCGCACTGCATGTTCGGCTGGGACTGGGGTCCGCGTCTTCCGGACGCCGGCATCTGGCGTGACATTGCTCTGATCGGCATCGAGAGAGCCCGCATCCGCGATGTTCTGGTCCTGCAGGAGCATGCGTCCGATGCCGTCACCCTTCAGGTGCAGACGCATATCCAGGCCTTTTCCGACGGCGAGAGCACCATACAGGTCACGGTCACCGGCCCGGACGGCCGCATTTATGCCGCCGAGGGGCCGGACGTGTGCATCCGGATTCCCGAGCCCCGGCTCTGGTGGCCGGCCGGCTTCGGTGATCAGCCGCTGTACACCGTGAGCGTCTCTCTCAAAGAGGGCGATACCCTCCTCGATACCTGGTCCCGCCGGATCGGCCTGCGCACGATGACGGTCAGCCGCCGGAAAGACGAATGGGGCGAGAGCTTCAGCCACTGCGTCAACGGCGTCGACATCTTCGCCATGGGCGCCGACTATATCCCCGAGGACAACCTGCTGCCGCGGATGAATCCGGAACGGACCCGCCGGCTGCTGGAGGATGCGAGGGCCGCCAACATGAACTGCATCCGTGTCTGGGGCGGCGGTTTCTATCCGGATGACTGGTTCTACGACATCTGCGACGAGCTGGGCCTGCTGGTCTGGCAGGACTTCATGTTCGCCTGTGCGGTGTATAACCTGACGGAGGCCTTTGAAGAGAATATCCGTGCGGAGCTCGTCGACAACATCCGCCGCCTGCGGCACCATCCGTCCCTTGCCCTCTGGTGCGGCAACAACGAGATGGAGCAGTTCGTCAAGCTCGGCGAGTGGGTCAGCACCAAGCGCCAGGTCGCCGATTATATCAAAATGTACGAATACCTCTTTCCGAAGATCGTCCGGCGCGAGGATCCGCAGGCCTTCTACTGGCCGGCCAGCCCCTCCAGCGGCGGCAGCTTCGACGAGCCCTGGGATCCGGACCGGGGCGACGTGCACTATTGGGAGGTCTGGCACGGGCTCAAGCCCTTTACAGACTACCGCAGCTACTTCTTCCGCTATGTGTCCGAGTTTGGCTTCCAGTCCTTTCCCTGTCCGGAGACGGTGGAGAGCTTCACCCTGCCGGAGGAGCGCAACATCTTTTCCTATGTGATGGAAAAGCATCAGCGCAATGCCTCGGCCAACGGCCGCATCGTTTTCTACCTCTCCCAGATGTATCTCTATCCGCGCAGTCTCGAGCTGCTGATCTATGCTTCCCAGCTGCTGCAGGCGCAGGCCATGCAGTACGGCGTGGAGCACTGGCGGCGAAACCGCGGGCGCTGCATGGGCGCGGTGATCTGGCAGCTCAACGACTGCTGGCCGGTGGCCAGCTGGGCGAGCATCGATTATTACGGCCGCTGGAAGGCCCTGCACTATTACGCCAGACGCTTCTTTGCCCCGGTGCTGATCTCGTGCCATGAGGAGGGCATCCTCTCGCAGAACAGCAACGTCAACGCCGAGCCCTTTGCGCTGAAGAAGTCCGCCCGGCTGAACGTCAGCAACGAGACCGGGGAAGCCTTCCGCGGCACGGTGTGCTGGAGCCTGCGGAGGAACGACGCCTCGGTCATCGCGGAGGGACAGGTACCGGTCACGGTGCCCGCGCTCAGCGCCCTGTGGCTGGATGAACAGGATTTCTCCCCGGAAGACACTTACGGCAGCTACTATGCCTATGCACTGTACGATGAGGGCGAAGCCTGCATCGGAGAGGGCAGCGTCCTCTTCTGCCCGCCCAAGCATTTCCGTTTTCTCGATCCGAAGCTCTCAGCCCGCATCGAGGGCGATACGGTCGTGGTCCGGGCGGAAGCCTATGCCCGCTCGGTGGAAGTAAACTGCGGCGCCGATACGGTGCTGGAGGACAACTATTTCGACATGAATGCCGGCGAACGCCGCATCCGCATCCTGCGGACGGGAGACAGCTCCTCGGCGGATCTGCAGTCCCTCTCCGTCCGCGTGCGCAGCGTCTTCGACATCCGCTGAATACAATGCAGCAATGCAGAAAAGCACTGAGACCTCAATCCTGAGCGTTTCAGTGCTTTTCTTTTGGGGTTCATTGATCGACCGTCCGACCAGATTCGGAAGCCCGGGATGGCTTATGCCTGATTCAGAAGAATCACCCGCTCATCCTCCAAAGCTTCCAGGCTTTGTGTAAAGCCGCTTTTCCCGGCAAGCAGATAATAGACCGCTCTTCCTTTCACCGGGATGAAGGCGGTCTTTCTCTTTAGAGCGTCCAGCTCCGCAATCCCGACCGCTTTACTGCGATACTTGCATTCTCCAAGAACAATAGAATGGTCATCATAGGCAACAACATCCACTTCACTCTCGTGCCAGAGGCCGTCCTCCTGGATATTCCCCCACCATTTTCCGACTGTTCGAGGCATGAACGGAAGAATCCCTTTCCTTGCATACTCAAAGCAGGAGGAACGGATGATATCCTCGTAAACAAAGCCGAGAAACTCGCTGTATTGCTCATTCAACAGATATGGTCCGGCATCCTTCCCAAGCTCTGTAATCATTGAGATGTTCGGTTCGATCAAAGCATAATGAAAGCGAAAGAAAGAGTCGGAAATTCTGTATCGCTGACCTGTTTTCTTCCCGCTGAGCGGATTCTCGACAGCAGATACGATCTCAAGGTCCATCAGTTTCCTGAGATATGAGAAAACATTTCGGGAATCCATCCCGCACCTGGAGGCCAGCTTCCCGGCATCTTTCTCCCCGCTTCCCATAGCACGCAGAAGGGAAGTATAGGTTGTAATCTCTCGCAGTTCCTGCATCAACAGGTTGGGCGCTTCCTGCAGAAGGCGTCCGTTCCGATCCAAAAAGAGCTGTTCTGTGGCTGCTTTCACAGAAGCATAATCCAGAAAAAACATGACGTACTGCGCGACGCCCCCAGTCTGAGCATAGACACTGACAGCATCTTCAAATGCAGGAAACAACGCATGCACCTGTGTGAAAGAGAAGGGACGGATTCTCAAAATCTCATCAAACCGTCCGTAGAGCGGAGATGCGGAATCATTCAGCTGTTTCTTCATAAAGGAAAGATTCGATCCCAACAGGATCAGCTTCATTTTCTTCAGGGCATGATCGATAATCCATTGAAATTCCACAACAGCATTTTCATCTTTCTTTGCCAGATAGGGGAATTCATCGATGACGATGACCTTTCCGGCCGCTTTCCCGGTATCTGACAGATAGGAAAAGACATCGCGGAACGAGTTCAGAGAACGCAGAATCGTATTTTCTCCCAGTGCTGCTGTCAGCACAGCTATGAAATCTGAAAGGCAAGTCTGATAGTCAAAACTGGCGCACTGATAATATATGGCAGTTCCTTTCCCGTCACCGGCAAGATAGTCCAGCATCAGAGCTGTTTTCCCCGTGCGTCGGCGTCCATAGACCGCCATCGCCCTGGTATGTCCCCGCTCGGAAAAGCTCTTGAGTCTGCGTTTTTCCTCATCACGAAAATACAGCATTTTTACCGCCTCCCCCACCGTTTTCATAAAGTATAGCACAGGAAGAGCAGAACATCAACAACAATCGAATCCAGATTCGTCGAATTTGGATTCGGCGAATCTGGATTCGATAATTGAGACACAACTATGCTGAAGCGGGATCAGGGCGAATAGAACCGGCAGCCGCGCCCGCCTGACTGCTTGATCTGGTACATGGCCTGGTCGGCATGGTTAAACAGGTCCTTCCAGTTCTTCTCGTTCGCACCGTAAGCCACGCCGGCACTGACCGAGACG
>ONGJ01000097.1:774-8708 GCA_900317375.1 uncultured Eubacteriales bacterium | reverse complement strand
GAATAACCGCCCGACCTATCCGACACAATGGCCAAGTGTCGGATAGGAACGGCAAAATTTTTTGCACTTCTATTGCTTCTTTATCACACATAAGCAAAAGAACAGGTGGGTGAAGCGGTGCTTTCCGGTGCAGAGCTGCTTTTCCAGCTGCAGGACATGCTCGGCCGGATAGATGGATTTCCCGAATTTCGTCTCCAGGAAAGCGCGCAGCTCCGACTCGCTCAGCTTGGTGGTGAGCGAAAAGTCGTGGTTCCAGCTCTCCTCATCCCCGTGGTACAGGTCCTTCTCGTGGATGACGCTGATATCCCGCTGCAGAAAGCTGTCTACCGACAGCCGCCTGAAGCGGGGCAGCCGGTGCTTCAGACGGATTTTCCCGTCCCCGTACAGTCCGTAGCGTTCATAAAAGTATGCTCTGGCGGCCTCGACGATTTCATCCGTCGACATGCCCGCATCAAACTTCAGTTCGCTTTCTTTCGGCTCCGGGCGCATCCGCTCAAGGACGGGGCGCCCGCGGAGCTCGGTCTCGAACAGAACCGGCTCCAGTGCGTTCCAGAAGTCGCTTTCATACACGGCCGCGTTTTTGTACCCGTCCAGCGTCCGGAACAGCTTTTCCAGCTTTTCATATTCATAATGCCGCCGCGCCGAGCCGAAGATGATGTTCCAGTAGAGGTCCACGTTGCCGTCGGCGTCATAGGCCTTGAAGTCCGGCACAAAGGAATAGTCCTTTGCGCAGTTCCATATGATGTTGTCCGCGCGCCTTTTCTGAAGGTCTGTGATGCTGTTCTGCTTCATGGCTTGCAGGGGGCTTTTTGACCGTCAGGCCTGCGCTGCAGAGAAAATGTCTTCCTTCATCAGTTTTCCGTCGATGCGGGCCGAGACAATATCCTCCACAAGGGTTCTTTCAAAGTCGTCGAAGCTCTTGTTGATGATGGCGATGTTCAGGGCGTCGTGCATGCTGAGCCCGTTTTCCACCAGCGTGACCGCCGCAAGCAGACCTCTGAGGTCCAGCGCCTTCGTCGAGATTTCCGAGCTTTCGCACTTTTTGCGGATCTCCTCGAACAGCGCGGTCAGCTGCGACGCATATTCCGCCTTGAGAGCGGGATGCTGCTCCAGAAGCAGCTTTTCCAGATTCTCGCCAGAGATGACGGGCATGTTGATGACCATGAAGCGGGAGGCCAGGGCTTCGTTGAGTTCGCGGGTCCCCGCATAGCCGTAGTTCATCGTCGCGATGAAGCGGGTGGAGGGGGCAAGGCGGATCCGGCTGTAGCCCGGCACGTCGATGATCCTGCGAAAGTCGAGGGTCGCGTGCAGCACCGCGAGCGATTCGTTCTTTGCCATGTTGATCTCGTCCAGCACCCCGAAGCCGCCGGCCTCGGCACAGGCGTAGATCGGGCCCTTTCGGAAGGAAACCTCGCCGTTTCGGAAGGTGTCCGTCCCGATCAGGCTGGTCGCGTCGGTGTTCAGATAGAACGACACGTCCCATTCCGGCCGCCCGAAAACGGCGGAGAGGTTTTCCGCCAGCACGTTTTTGCCGGTTGCCTTGGGTCCGACGAGCAGGATGTTTTCCCCGGAAAGGATAGCCGTTATGGCCAGCTGCCAGATTTCCCTTCCGTAATACCGAAATCTGGGGGAAGGAATACGCAGCGCGTCACCCTCCGCAACGGGGCAGTCCTTTCTAAACTGCTGAATGCGGGCGATCAGAGAGTCATCGATGCCCTGTTGTTTTAAGAAATCCAGCATGAATATACGCCTCCCGGTGAAGTGTTTCTGTCTGTTTCTATTGTATCACCTCATCCCGCGATTGGCAACAAACGATTGCCCGACAGACCGCGGAATAACCGTTCTTGAAAAGACCCTGCCCTTTATGTTAAAATATCAGGCAGACTGGTAAGTATCAACTGTCAAAGGAGGACATATAATTGAAAAAACTTCTGTCTTTGATCCTGGTGTTTGTACTGATTCTGCCGCTCTGCGGCAGGGGCTTCGCCGCATATGACAATCTGGCGCTGTCGGCTTTCAAGTCCGAGCTGGAGGACGGCGTGATTGTCAACACCTTTGTGTACGTCGGAGAGGGCGGGCATGTTGCCCGTCGTGAGATCGACAGAATTGCCCCCACAGGCCAGCTTCTCGGGAAACAGACGACCAACTATGACGCAAAGGGCAATATGATCTCCGGCAGGATGGCCGGCTTCAATTCGGAAGGCCTGTGGCAGGACCAGGAGTACGTCACGACATACAACGACGACGGTACCTATGTTGAAAACCGGCGCTGCGTCTTTACCTATCCGGGCAACAGAAGAGAGTTCCTCTACCTTCAGACCACGGGCGGGGAAGGCATCAAATCGGAAAGCCGCGGGGAAGCCCGCGATATCAACGGCAACAAGCTGTATGATCACTATGTCACCGAATACACCGTTGACGGCGATAAGTATGAGGAGACAAAGAATACCTATCCCAACGGCACAACCAAAGAGGATTCCGTGCGCCGGATGAAGGACGGCACCGTGATCACCCAGATTGGCGAAAAAAACGCGGACGGGGACTGGCTGAAGGCTTATTACTGCAAGCGGAATCCCGACGGCAGCAGGACGGAAGAGACCAGCACCTATACCTATCTTGACAACGGGAAAATCCGCATCTGGGAAAAGGTCGAAGGCCTCGGCAGCGACGGCATTCGGACGGAAGAGTGCGTTTCCTCTCTGGTGGACAGGGACGGAAACGGCTGGGGCAGAGGCGTCTTCAAAGAGGAAAACGGCAGCCGCAGCGCCACGGTCGAGGTCCAGTACCGGAATAACGAAGAGGAAGGCGAGGTCGCTGCAAAGGTCTACAAATACGCTGACGGCACAATCGACCTCCGGTATACCGTTACTTCACCGGATGGAAAGTATTCCGATACCTTTGAGAAGAATGTCCGGAACTATGACGGCGGCGACGACGTTGACGACAGCGAGAAGCAGGCGCTGGACGCGGATGTCGAGGCGATGATGGAAGCAGAGCAGGCGGAGAGCTCCTTTGCCGGCTGGGAAGAGGCTTTCGCCGACGGAACAGCGTTTCAGACGGAAAGCGTCCCCTATATCGGCGATCCGTCAGGCCTTGACACGGATGTCGAGACCGACATTTACGAGCCCGGCGTGGACTGGAACGACGGTCATGACTGGGGCGACGAGTCCGACTGGAGTCCCTCCTGGGATGATTCCGGGGCGGACGCCTGGGATGCTGCCTCCGGCGTGGACGAAGACTGAGCGAAAACAGCGCAGCCCTGCAGCAGACATTTTATAAAAGCTTTGAAACAGGGAAAACCCCGGCCGAAAACGGCCGGGGTTTCTTCAACCGGGTTTCAGTGCCGGGCTGAGATGCGTCGATGACCGTCCGCAGATGATTCTGCCTGCCTTTGCGCATGACGGTATCCCTTACTGTCCGATCCAGCTCTGCAGTTCACTGTCCGAGATCCCTCCGCTCAGACGCGTGGAGGAGAGGAAGGTCCCCGTCCCGGCCTGCTCACCCAGCGTTTCACCGGTGCGCCCGGCACCGCTGCTGCCGGAGGTGCAGAAGGGGATCACCGTCATGCCCGTGAAGTCATGGCTCTGCCTCGTTCCAGATCTCCTTGGCCAGGCGGAATACCGCCCAGCCCTTGGGCCAGCCCACATACATGGTGGCGTGGGTGATGATGGCGGCGATCTCTTCCCTCGTGACGCCGTTGTTTTTGGCGTTCTGCAGATGATAGCCCAGGGACGAGTCGGTGATGCCCGAGGCCATCAGGGAAACCACGGTGACGATGCACTTGGTCTTCACGTCGATGGCTTCCTCGTTCCAGACCTCGCCGAAGAGCACGTCGTCGTTGAGGTGGGCAAACATCGGTGCAAAGTCGCCAAGCTGACTGCGCCCGGCCGTCTGTGTGATTTTTTTCGACATGTTATTTTCCTCCTGTATCCAGATTTACCAGCGTATAATTCCTGCTTCCGAGGCCTCCTGGTCGCTGTGCATGATGCTCCCTTTGAAATGTGTATTGACACGATGTCAGAACATACTATAGCACTATTCTGACACTGTGTCAATATTATTTCTTATCCGATTTTCATTCCCTCTGCAAACCGGGATCCCGGCCCGCCGCCGGGCTTCACGGGTACCGTGCCCAAGAACGGTCTGCAGGACAGAAACGGTACATAGGTCTTTGATTCCGATGCTGTTTTCTTTTCCCCTTATGCTTCTTTCCCCATCCGGTATGCCAGGTCCAGCGCGGGATGCGCCGGGTTTTCCCCGGCTGCGGTGACGCCGCCCATGAAAACGGTCCCGGCGAGCTTCGCACGTTCAAAGCATTCTATCCAGCCTTCAACACCGCTTACCGCCCGCTGCGGTACAGACTCCTCATCTTCGGCGGCGGATGTCAGCAGATAAACGTCGCGAAAGGCATAGTCGCTGGGGAACAGCGGGTTCAGCCGGTCAAGCAGGGTCTTGAGCTGCCCGGACATCTCATAGTAATAGATCGGCGTGGCAAAGACCAGCACGTCGGCTTCCAGCGCCTTCCGGCAGATTGCGTCAGCGTCGTCATGGATCACGCAGCGCTGCTTCTCCTGGCATACGAAACAGCCGCGGCAGAAGTTCACTGTCTTGCCGCGCAGCGAGATCAGTTCCGTTTCGTGTCCCGCCTCCTGTGCGCCCTGGGCAAAGGCCCTGGCCAGCGCTTCGGAATTGCTGTTCATACGGGGGCTTGCCGATACGATCAGTATTTTCTTCATGTCTTCCTCCTGTTATTAGTCCATGGTCAGCGTGACGGCGGCATCGCCGCTTCCCAGCAGTTCCGTCAGTTCCGATGCAGACTTGTTCACGATCTTCCCGAGCCGGGTATAGGCCCAGCTGTTCGATCCGTAGAAGATGACAAGCTGGTTTCCGGAGTACAGCACGATATCCCCGGCCTGCGTTGTCGTCTGGCGGTCTTCTCGGGGCAGGTCCTTTCCGATGGGGCCGACCTGCTCAAACCCGCCGTACATGGACATCGGTATGCTGATGCCGTCCCGCGCCAGCTCCTTCAGCGCGTCCACAGATTCGTTGTCTTCCCATGCGACGTTGACTTCGGTCTCGCCGATCTTCAGTCGCATCGTTTCTGCTTTTTCGTTTTCTGCGCCGCTGTCCTGCGGCTGCCCATGGGGATCAGGCAGATCGGTCATTGTCTCTTCTCCTTCCGTCGGCGGCGCTTCCGCCGGCTGCACCTGTTCGGGCACGGCTGCTGCCTGGCTTTGCGTGCTGCCGCAGCCGATGCAGAGTACCGAAAGGATGATAAGAATCAAAGAGAGTATCCGTTCTTTTTTCATGCCCTGCCTCAAGCTCCTTCCCGTGTTTTTCGTTTCGCGCTTCAGCATATCCGGCCGCTCCAGTGCAGAGAATACCATATTGCAAAGCAGATCGCAAATAGCCATAATGAATATCGTGATATTCTATAACGGCATATCATGGCCGGCCCCACGGCTTTTCAAACAGATCAGGACCTCTTTTATCGGAAACTGCGCTCTTCGCTGCCTCTGCGGTGAATCTCAAAACACGGTACTGTATTTTTCGGTAGATAGCCGCCTCTTTTTATGCTATACTGATGTGCAGCTGAGGAAGCCGAACAGCTTCGAGGAAAGAAACACGCAGAAACATCAGGAGGGGTAAAAATGGAATTCAAAGAAGTCGTAAAAAACCGCTATTCATGCAAAAAGTACTCCGACCGGCAGGTGGAAGCGGAAAAGCTGACCGCCATACTGAATGCCGGGCGTCTGGCCCCGACCGCCAAAAACCTGCAGGAGCAGCGCATCTACGTGCTGCAGTCTCCTGAGGCACTCGAGAAGATCGACGCGGTCACGCCCTGCCGCTACGGTGCGCCGACGGTTCTTGTCGTCGCGTTCAACAGCAAAAACGTCTTCACCTATCCCGGCGGCAAGCGGGATTCCGGTGTGGAAGACGCCACCATCGTCGCATCCCACATGATCCTGGCGGCGGCCGACGAGGGCGTCGACAGCTGTTGGGTCAATTTCCTTGATCCGGAGAAGACGGCCGAGATTCTCGGTCTGCCTGCGGATGAAGAGGTCCTGATGGTGATGGATCTGGGCTATGCCGCCGAAGGCACCGGCCCGCTTCCGAACCACAGCAGCCGGAAAGCGCTGGAAGAGACGGTCACCTTCCTGTGATGGCTGCATATGACAGATGATGCTCAAAACCTTCAGCCGGAGACTGAACCGGCCGGGCTGAGCACTGCTGCAAAGCGGTTTCGTTCCATCGATATTTGCGGAGGAAGAAGCAATGACAAAAGATGAAATCATGCATCTTGTCAATCGATCTCTTTTTGCCACGATCGGCTATACGGACGAAGTGGGCAGGCAGAATGTCCGCAGAGTGTTTTGCGTCTGGCACAAAGGATTGGGCAGACATCTGATTTCAACAAACACAAGCTCAGCGCATGTTCAGAGCCTGCTGAAGAACGGGAATGCCTGCCTTTACTTCTGTGACGATTCGGCATTTGAAGGCTTGTGCCTGTTCGGAAAATTCGTGACCCATTTTGAACGTGAATACAGAGAACTCCTTTGGAATGAAGGCGATGAAAAATACTATCCGAAAGGTGTCGAGGATGACGATTACTGCATCCTGGAATTCATAGCGGAAGGCGGGCGCTTTTATCGTTACGACGGAAAAGGCAATTTATCTGCCTCAGAGATTGAGACATACGATAAGGGCAGGAACTTTGAGAATGGATACAATTCCATTTGAAAAATGGATGAAAAAGGATGAAGTAACAGAAATCTGCGGCAAATGCCGTCGCCCATGACAAAGATGCAGCTTTAAAGGTTCTGCAGGACAGCCCCCCGAAACATCGACAGTTTCGGGGGGCTTCTCTATGGCTGAAAGCTGCTGTTTTACAAAATCAGTATTCTCCTGTTTTAACTGGTAATCCCGGTTTTGCAGCATCCCGATCGTCTTTTCTTAACGCACTGTTTTTATGATTTCGCCCGCAATTACATTCGCCATGTACAGCTTGTAATACAGTCTGGATGGCTGTTCCGGAACCTCACAGTAGAAACTCTCCGTTCCTTCCCGTGTAGAAATTGCAAAATAGACTTCGCCGGGGACACTGTCTTCGTTTTTGGGGTCAACATTTCCGAAACTGCCCGTTACGCCGATTCCTATGTCAGCATCGTAATACTCTCTGCATACCCTGGCCATTTCGGCAGCCGTCTCTTTGGAATAAACGCCGTACTCGTTTATCGTCTTCTCGGAAACTCCTGCCCGTATTTTCGCCTCATTGCTGTAGGTTACAAATGCGCCCTTCATAATGGCAGAGGAACCCGAAGTATCTGTCAGAAGGGATGCAATCTGCCCTGCGGTGCAGCTTTCCATAGCGGTGACAGAGATGTTGTTTTTGATCAGATGCTGAACGAGTTGATCATATTTTTCCCTGACTTCTTTTTCCAAATGAGAAGCATCGTTCTCCGGATGATCCGAATACCCTTTAGAAACGTTTTCTTTCATCGCGGCACACCCACTCATAATAAGAATACCTGTCAAAAACACAACCAGTATCATTTTCTTGTTCCGGTTTTTCATTTCTTGATACTCACCCTCATAAAGGATCGCCATTGTTTAGCAATCGCCATCCGGCCGGGCAGACAGACCCTCAGCCCCGGCGGCTCTGTCATCATAGCATAAAAAGAAAAGAACGGCAAGTCAATGACCCGGATCCCTTCACAGTCAGTTTCTTCGTGATCTGGCCAGGTACCGGACCCGCCGATGGGGTGTGAAAAACGGACAAAAGGAACAGAAGAAGTCAAAACTCTGATCCTGTTTCCATGAAATCCATAAGATTAACATGCCGGAGCCATGCGTAAAAAATGTGGTTTCTTCTCAAAGAAAAACCCTGTCTCCGAAACGAAATAGGGCTGAATCCTGGCAGAGAAGGAGGGCTC
>ONGJ01000097.1:0-762 GCA_900317375.1 uncultured Eubacteriales bacterium | reverse complement strand
TTCTTTACTTCTTGCCGATAAAAGCGTTATCAACAATAACCTGAGGACTTGACAAGTGACCTTTCGCTCACTATAATAGGTGACCGGAAGGTCACTTTCTTGCGAAAATGAAAATGTGAAGGTGTTAAAGATAATCATCAAAATCGTAGTATTGCTGTTTCCTGCACTGAACCAGGGGTCGACCGCTTTGAATATTGATATAATCAAATAAGACAGTTGGGAGAAGTTGGATGTATATTGTCAAAGCAGAGGCAGATCAGGTAGAAAAAATCGTAGATATGTCTATCAGCGCTTTTGAAACAGATGTAAATGTTGGCGGAGGAAAAGGTGAGTGTCCGCCTGAATTCGATTCAGTGGAATGGCATAAACAAATGGCCCGGGATGGGCATTTGTATCAGGCAATGATAGGAAAAGACTTGGTAGGGGCAGCCATTATATTCCCGGATGAAACAAAAAACAGTGTATACATTGGCAGAATATTTATTGATAGCATCTATCATAGAAAAGGTTACGGGATCCGTTTGATGGAATGCATAGAAAAGGATTTCCCATGTGCTGCTGAGTTTAATCTGGATACCCCATGTTGGAATGAGCGGACAAAAGCATTTTACAAAAGATTGGGCTATCGGATCATAAAGGTTGAGGATGGGTTCATCTTTTACCAGAAAAGAAAAAGCGATCCTGATACCATCCAGAATTTCACATAAAGCAAACTACTCATTTATGGAGGTGACTTCTTTGAACAATATTTTTTATGAAATG
>ONGJ01000098.1 GCA_900317375.1 uncultured Eubacteriales bacterium | reverse complement strand
CACCGGCCACCAGAACAAGCTGATGATCCTGGGCGGCTGGGCGGCGGCCAACCTGATGGCCAGGACCAAGGGTCCCGCGGCCGACGGCAAGGCCCTCAACGACATGGCCTTCGGCTCCTACTGCAAGAAGATCCCCAATCCCCGCACGGAGTTTGACTGGATCAGCCGGGACGAGGCCGCCGTGGACAAGTACATCGCCGATCCGTACTGCGGCTTTGTGTGCAAGGTGAGCCTGTACCGGGACATGATGGCGGGCGTGAAGTTCATCACCAACCAGAAGAACATCGACAAGATGAACAAGGAAGCCCCGGTGTACTTCATGTCCGGCGACGCCGACCCCGTGGGCGACTACGGCGTGGGCGTGGAGCGGGCCTACCGGGCCTTCTGCAACGCCGGTCTCAAGGACGTGAGCATGAAGCTCTACCCCGGCGGCCGGCACGAGATGCTCAACGAGACCAATTATGAAGAGGTCCAGAAGGACATCCTCGACTGGCTCAACGCACACGTTAAAAGCACAGCACCATAACCAAACAGCCGGAGAGCGGGAAACCCTCTCCGGTTTTTATACGTTCCCCTCGCCCCGCACTATGTTGGAGCGGAAGCTTTTGTACCTCCCCCAAAAATCTTAGCGGCCGCAGAATGCACTTTAGGGGCAGAGACCATCTCTTGCCGCGCACGAGACCAGCTTCCGGGGAGCACCTTTCAGCACCCGACTTTGGCTTTCTGCCTTTTCGCGGAAGAGTACCTTTCCCCTCGCACCAAAGCACTGCGCCGCGCACTTTATTGGAGCGGAAGCTTTTGTATCTCCCTCAAAAAACTTAGCGCCCGCAGTACTTTGCTTAGGGCAGTCGGCTTCTCTTGGCGCGCACGGAATCCCGCAATGCCGCTGCCGGTGGCAGATGAAGGAATTGCGGGATTTCTGCAGCGGTCGTAGAATCGGAGGAACAGCGTAAGCCCGAACGATTCTCCGGGCACCGCAAGGCGGCAGAGACTTCCGGGGAGCATAACGACAAAAATCCCCCGCCTTTTGGCGATGGTCAGCTTCTGGTTGATGTAGATGAGGTCGGGGTTCTTGATGTTGTTCCACTGGCAGATCTGCTGCACAGTGACACCGAAGCGGATCGCGATGCCCGAGAGGACGTCGCCGCCGACAACCGTGTAAACGATGTACTGACCGTAGTTCACATAGGTGCCCTTCGCGTACTGCTGCCAGGGACCGTAGCCGCCGGAGACTTCATTGAGTTCTTTTTCGTTGAGAGCCATTTTTCTTTTCTCCTTTTTCAGTTTATTTTTTATTTTTCCCTGTTTTTTGCTTTCGCGAGCTCATTGTAGCACAGCTTCTGTCACACAACTGTCACACGGCTTCCCAGCGGGCTTCCGAAAGGATGACCGGCTGCAGCAGAGGACAGGTTTTTTGCAGACAGCCGCTTATTTCTGTTCATCTCCTTGCGGAAGCGCGCCGTAGCATGGTAAAATGAAATCTGCAGTGTGGAAGCAGAGAAAGAAAAGCAAAGGAAAGACTCAGAAAGGGTGTTAAGAATGAATCACAATCCGGATATCTATTTGCTGTACGAATACAAGGAAAAGATGCCTTTCACCGTCAGGATGAAGGTCTGCCTTGATGCCCCGGTTGACGCGGCGCTCCTGACCAAAGCGGCGCAGGAGGCGATCGGGCGGTTTCCGTATTTCAGCGTCAGGGTCGGGCTGGACGAGGGGCAGAACTACACCCTGCAGCACAACGACAGGCCTGTCGCCGTTCTGCCGGAAAAGGACGAGAGGCTGACGCTGGGAAGCGAAGAGGTGAACGGGCATCTGGTCGCGATCACCTGGCGGAACAACTACGTCTGGTTTAACTATTCCCACACCTTCTGCGGCGCAACGGGCGCCCTTTTCTGGGTAAAGGCGACACTGTACCTGTACATGCTCAGGAAATACGGGGCGCTCGAAGCGCCGAAGGACCTCAAGCTTCCGGGGACGCCCGTGACGGAGGGCGAGCTGTTTTTCCCCGATCCCGACACCCTGCCCGATGATGAGCCGATCTACCGCTTTGACGGCGGCGATTCCAACCTGGCGCTGTGCAGATTTTTGAAATACCTGCTTAATCCCTTCGCCAAAGAGACCTACTACTATCATATCGACATCCCGGTCAAGGACTTCATGGATTATGCTGCCAGGATCGACGGCAGCCCGAACACCATCCTGGCGGCGATGATGATGAAGGTGTGTTCCCGCCTGTTCAGGGAGAAGAAGGGAACCTTCCTCGCGGGAAGGGTCGCTGCGGATTACCGCAATGATATCGGCGCGAATGAGTCCTACCGCGACTTCGTCCGCTTTATCCATGTCAGATACGAGTGGAGCATGAAGGACGAATCGATCCAGAAGCTCAATATGTGCGCAAGAGGCGCGGTCATCCGGCAGAACCAGCCGGAGCTGGGCATCGAGAGGTTCAGAAAGATTTCCGCGAATCACAGGGGCATCGATGAGCAGCCGGATCTGGAGGCAAAAATGAACTTCGCCTCCGTACACAGCACCTTCCGGAGCGACCCCCGCGACAACTACACCATCAGCTACGTCGGACAGACTGACTGGGGCGGGATGGACGAGCATATCAAGGGCTTCTACACCATTACCGACGGCGACCTGATGCTGGAGCTGAACGCCCTGAAGGACAAGTTCTGCATCACCTTCCAGCTCGTCAACCGGGACCGCAAGCCCCTGGAGCTTTTCTGCGAGCTGCTCGAGCAGGAGGGTGTTCCCTACCGCGTCTCGGACTGCTTTGCGCGCTGTCTGCCGAAAATCCAGCTGCCGTCTGCGGAATAACAGCTTACAGGGACAGCGCTTCCAAGCGGAACGAGATACAGAAAGCCCGGTCTGTTTCTGATTACAGACCGGGTTTTATCCTGTCTTTGATTCTGTTTTGCCGCCGAAGGGCATCCTTCCGGCTTACAGCCGCTCTTTTCTCTCGATATCGAGGAAATACTTATAGGTGTCGACGGTCAGCTCGCCGCAGGCGGCCTCGTCGCAGGCGATGATCGCGCCGTTGTGCAGCTGCAGCGCACTGCAGGTCCATTTTTGGCTGACCGAGCCCTCGACCGTGGCGGCCAGCGCACGGGCCTTGTTGTGGCCGCTGATCAGGACAAGGACCTCCTTCGAGTCGGTCACGGTGCCGATCCCGACGGAAAGTGCCTTCGCGGGCACCTTATCAGGGTCGCCCCCGAAAAAGCGCGAATTCACGATGCGCGTGTCGGTGGTCAGGTCGCGCACGCCGGTGCGGGAGGAGAGAGAGGTAAACGGCTCGTTGAAGGCCAGGTGGCCGTCCACGCCGATGCCGCCCATGAAGAGGTCGATGCCGCCGTAGGAGGCGATCTTCTCCTCATAACGGGCGCACTCCCCTTCCGGGTCGTCGGTCATGCCGTTGAGGATGTTGATGTTCTCCGGTTTCATATCGACCAGATGGTCAAAGAAGTTGTCATGCATGAAGTACCAGTAGCTCTGGTCGTGCTCTCTGGGCAGGCCCAGATATTCGTCCATATTGAAGGTCACGACATTGACGAAGCTGACCTCGCCCGCCTTGTTCTTTTTGATCAGCTCCTGATACACGCCGATGGGCGAGGACCCGGTCGGAAGGCCGAGCACGAAGGGCCTGGCCTCGTGATGCGCATTGATCTTCGCGGCGATATAGTCGGCCGCCCATCTGCACATTCTGTCGTAATCTTCCTGAATAACAACTCTCATGTTCTGCATACTCCTTTTCAAAGGTTTCCCCGGCAGCTGAACACGGCCGCCGTTTTCACCGGATTATTTTAATGTCATAGCCTGCCCTTGTCAATAAAAAAAGCGCCCTTTCGGGCACTTTTTTGTTGAAGCCGGATGGCTTACTTCACCACCGTTTTGATGACGTCTGCCAGGCGTTTGACACCCTCGACAAGACGTTCGTCGGTCGCGTTGGAATAGTTCAGGCGCATGCAGTTCTTGACAGCGCCGGAGGGATAGAAGCCGTCGCCCGGAACGAAGGCGACCTTTTTCTCAAGCGCGACCGGGGCGATATCGCGGGTGTTGACATACTCGGGCAGCTCGCACCAGGTGAAGAGGCCGCCGTCCGGGTCGGTAAACTTGCAGCTGGCGGGGAAGGTCTCGCGCATGGTGTTGATCATCAGCTCGCAGCGGTGCTTGTAGACCGGCAGGATCTTGGCCACATGAGCATCGATATCGAACATGTCGAGATACTTCGAGATGACCATCGCGTTGATGGTCGCGGTCTGCAGAACGGCAGCCTGGGCAATCAGGTTGACCTTGCCGATGATCTCGGGGCTGGCGGCGATCCAGCCGAGGCGCATGCCGGGAGACAGGATCTTCGAGAAGGTGCCGAAGTACATGATCAGGCCCTTCGGGTCCATGCTCTTGAGTGCCGGCAGATACTCTCCCTTGAAGCGGAGGTCACCGTAGGGGTTGTCCTCAATGGCCGGGATCTCATATTTGGCGATGATGTCCATGAACTGCTTGCGGCGCTCCAGCGGCCAGGTACGCCCGCTCGGGTTCTGGAAATCCGGGATGATATAAATGAACTTGACATTCTTTGTCGTGGCAAGAACCTTGTCCAGTTCCTCCATGATCATGCCGTTTTCATCGGTCGGAACCTCGACAAATTTCGGCTGATACTGACGGAAGGCATTGATGGCGCCAAGATAGCTCGGGCTCTCGAGCACAACCACATCCCCGGGATTCAGGAAGAGCTTGCCGATAAAGTCAAGGCCCTGCTGGCTGCCGGCGGTCAGAATGATCTGATCCGGGTCAATCTCGACATTGTTTTTCTTCAGCATGCGTTGAGAAATCTGCTTTCTCAGGGGAGCCCAGCCGTCGGTGGCACCGTACTGCAGGGCCGTGGCGCCCGCCTCATCCAGAACGGCATCGTAAGCAGCTTTGATATCCTGAACGGGGAAGAGTTCCGGTGCGGGGAGACCGCCTGCGAAGGAAATGATCTCGGGCTTGGAAGCGACCGCGAGAAGCTGGCGAATGTCGGAAGCCTTGATTCCGCTCATTCTATCCGCAAAACTGACCATAATAAAACCTCCTGTTTCGATATAAAATGATCCATGCGCATTGAGAATGACCCATATGCGTCCTGTTTACAGTATACTACACAGCCCTGAGCTTGTAAAGCAGAATGCACAGTTTTTTTGCGCATGGATTTTCGATATTCTGTTAATATGACGGTTTTTAATAGTTGAAAGTGTGCGGAAGGAGTTCGGAAAGCTTATAGCTTACATAGCGGCTGCCGGCCTTGGCGCAGAGCACCTCCATCTCCGGAGAAAACTCGGCAAGGAACTGACGGCAGGCGCCGCAGGGCGTGCACCAGTTCTGGCTGTCGGCAAAGATGGCAATGCGCCGAAACTGCCGTTTGCCGTCGCTGACCGCCTTGACGCAGGCCGTACGCTCAGCACAGATCGTGCTGCCGAGGGCGGCGTTTTCGACGTTGCAGCCGGTGTAAACGGTTCCGTCGCTGCACTCGAGGGCGGCGCCCACCGCAAAGCGGGAGTATGGAACATACGCGTTCATTGAGGCCTCGTAGGCCATGGACATGAGTTCGCGGTCAGTCATAAGAAGGGCTCCTTTGTGAAAAATTTAATCTTCCATGTTGATGGTCCAGTTGGCGAAATGACAGAGCGGATTGCCGAAGTTCGGCTCCATGCCTTTGACCACGCCGCGGTGCGTAATGATCTGCTGCTTTTCAAAGCCGATCGAGATCAGGTAGCCCGTCTGCCGGGTCAGATAGTCGCACAGCTCCTGATAGACCAGGGGGCGCGCCGCATCGGTCGCGCGCAGGTAGTTGTTGATGCGGTCCACGGTACTGGTATCGCGGTTGCGGCTGTAGTTGATGTTGGTCTGGGCGTTTTCTTCCTTGCGGACCTGCAGCAGCTCGGTCAGGTCGAAATTGTTCCGAAGCTTGACCTCGCCGTAGAACATATCCCAGGTCACCTCGAGGTTGCCGGATTCAAAGAAGCCGTCCTCGAGGGCTTTCAGATAATCCTCCCAGCCCATCTCCTGCACGTTGACGTTGATGCCGATGGCTTTCATGTCCTCCTTGAAGCGGTTGACGATACCGGCTTTGGCGCTGGAGTCGGCGCAGACGATCATGACGATCTCAAAGCGGCCGTTGGAGGAGCCGTTGTATTCCATCCGTCCGTCCCCGTCCAGGTCGGCGATCCCGGCGGACTGGAGAACCGCCTTGCACACGTCGATGTTGTAGTGCAGCGAATCGGCCAGCGCCTGGGGGTAATAATCAACCGTCGGGTAGGCCGGGATCGGAGACGCCACGGCATCGCCGCCCAGCAGTTCGACCAGATAGTCACGGTCGAAGGCATACTGCATGGCGATGCGGAAGGCCGAAGATTTGCCGAAGGTACTCTCCTCGTTGAACATGATAAAATGGTAATTCGTGGTGGCGTACGAATGGATCTCGTTCGACGAGGCATAGCCGAGGGAGGTATAGCTGGACGGGTCGTTGACCGCCACATCGATGATGCCGTCCTCGAAGGCCTCAAGGTTTCCCTCCGCGTCGGTATATTCCTGCAGATAGATGGTCTGCAGCGGCAGGCTCTTGGAGTTAGGATAATAGGGATTGGCCAGCAGCGTGATCATTTCCTCGTCATACATATAGGGGCCGGACCCGATGGGCGGGACATGCGCCTCGACCTCGAAGGTGCCGGTCTCGATGACGGGGATGTTCAGAAGCTTGATGAACTGGCTGTCCCCGATGCCCAGGGTGACCGTCATGCCGTCATCGTTGTAAGACGCGCCCTTGAAGCTGGCAAAGCGGCCGCGGAAACGGTCATTGTAGATGGCATAGCCGATGGAATAGACCAGGTCCTTCCCCTCCACGGGGGTACCGTCGGAGAAGGTGTGTTCATGCTCGGTATCCAGGTTGAGCTGCCAGATCGTCGCATCGTCGTTGCAGGACCAGGAGCCGATGACACTGGGGATGGCCTTGAAATTGTCATCCACCTCCACCATATTCTCATAGACCAGATCGCAGATCAGCTGATTGGAATGGTTAGTCGCGACAAACGGGTTTCTTGAGAAGTTGGGGTTGGAGTTCAGCGAGAATACATTGTCCGCAAGCTCGGCACGCGCAAGGTCCCGACCGCCGGTCGATTCGGGAATATCGCCGTTGTCTCCGCCGTTGTCCCTGCGTCCGCATCCGGGAAGCAGGAAGAACATGCTGAGTGCGAGCAGAAGCACAATGATGTTTTGAGGTTTACGATTGATCATGGAATACTCCGTACAGTAAGAATCGCCTGAAAGACGCAGAACCTGCCTAAGCGCGGCCTGCCTGAGGCAGAACGATGCCGGCACACTGTCCGCCCCGCCCGACTCCCCTGCCTTTTGACCAGCGGTGGGACCAGTATTTCTCGTGGCTGCAGAAGGTGCATTCGTCCGAAATATCAATCTGTTCCGCCGGAACGCCGAGCTGCATCAGCCGTCTTGCGTTTGCCCCCCGCAAGTCAACAAGCGTCTTGCCGTCACTGCGTCGGACAAAAAGGCCTTCGGTGTCGCCGTTCAGCCAGATATTGATCGCGTCGGGCACATCGTCGTCGGTCTCGAAGCAGCAGGCCCCGATCGCAGGGCCGAGAGCCGCCCGCACGGAAGAGGGCGCGGCGCCGAGCGAGCACATGGTCTCCAGCGCATTCTTCAGAATATCCCCTGCCGAGCTGCGCCAGCCGCAGTGCACGGCAGCGACTACGCCGTTGTCTGGATCGCAGAGCAGGACAGGGATGCAGTCGGCCGCGGCACAGAAGAGCGGCATGCCGGGTGTGGCCGTCACGATGCCGTCCGCCTCATAAGGGACGGTGCTGAGGCAGACATGCCGATCCGATTCACCGACAATGCGTGCCGTGTTGCCGTGGACCTGTTTTGTCACGGCGCAGTCGTCAGGTCCGGCACCCAAAACCGCTGCAATGCGGGTAAAATTCTCGCGCACGTTCTCCGGCCTGTCCCCTTTGCCCCCGAGGATGTTCAGACTTGCAAACTCCCCCTCGCTGACCCCGCCGAAACGGGTGGAAAACAGGTGCCGAAACGGGAGGATATCCGAGCGCATATAGATCAGGCCGTTTTCATTTTCCTGAACAAACATCGTTCAACTCTTTGCTTTCTGTCTTATTCGTTTCTTCCGCAGCATTCTTTATACTTCAGTCTGCGCGAGCCGTCGGCCTTCATCTTGCCGCAGGGGCAGGGGTCGTTGCGGCCGGGCTTCGGGGCCTTTTTGACCGGTTTCTTTTTCATGGGTTCGCCGCCGACGTTAGCCGCGGCGTTCTTGGCGACCGCCTTGCGCTCGATCGGCTGCTGTACGCGCACGCGGACCGTGAAGAGGCGGCGGACCGTCTCCTCGCGAATGCCGTTGACCATGGCCTCGAACATGTCGAAGCCCTCCTGTTTATAGGCATCGATCGGCTTGGTATTGCCGTAGCCGCGCAGGCCGATGCCGCGCTTGAGCTCGGTCATGGCGTCAATATGATCCATCCAGTACTCGTCAACGACGCGCAGCATCACAACGCGCTCCAGCTCGCGCATCAGGGGCATGCCGTTGGGCGCCGGGCCGAAGGCCTCCTCGCGCATGGCATAGACCTGCTCTGCGCGCTCCAGCACTTTGGCCGCGACACTGCTGCCGTCCGCCTTTCGGAAATCCTCGATCCGGAAGTCGCCCCGCTGCATAAACAGCCCCTCAAAGGGCTTCAGCGCCTCGTCCAGGGCAGCCTGCGATTCGGCCGGGACACCGCCCAGGCCGTCGGATACGTTGCTGTTGACAAAATCGCGGATCATGCCGTGGATCTGCTCCTGCAGGTCTTCCCCGTCGAGGACCTTGCGGCGCTCGGTATAGATCAGGTTGCGCTGCTGGTTCATGACGTCGTCATATTCCAGCACGCTCTTACGGGTCTGGAAGTTGCGG
>ONGJ01000099.1 GCA_900317375.1 uncultured Eubacteriales bacterium | reverse complement strand
ATTGCAGACGCGGATTTTTTCCAGCTTCATATGCCCTTTTCCTTTAACCGCAGGTCGCCGTCCGTCTCCACCGGGCAGAAAATCGGCCGTTCCTGATATTTATCGTTGGGGCTGTGCAGCGTGAACCACAGGGAGCCGTCCTTCTCTTCAAAGAGCATGCCGTGTCCGCCGTTGGCCGGCCAGAACGGCGTTTCCCGCTGCCTCCACGGGCCGCAGACAGAGCCGCTTTCCGACTCGGCTACCCCCACGGCGTAAGCCTGCTCGCTCCAGCTCGACCAGGTCATGATCAGTCTCCCGTCCGCGAGCTTTTTCACGCAGGGACCGTCGGTAAAGTATACGTCCCCCTCCATACCGAACTCCGCCTTGGCAAACGGCACCGGTCTTGCCCAGGCTGCTTCGGATGCCGAGAACAGCGTGGTAACCTCCCCCGCCGGTCCTGTCAGGTCGGGTTTCAGCTCCACGAGGCACATGTCCCCGCGCGGATCATCCTCGAACGAGTGCGAAAAGATCAGAAACGGCGTTCCGTCCTCCAGATAGACCGTGCCGTCAATGCAGGACCAGTCCGGCGGCGTCAGCTGTCCGCCCCAGGGAACAAAGGGTCCCAGCGGCGACGTGCTGTACAGGACGTGGATCCCCTTTTTGCATTCGGCGGAGCCCAGGGTCGTGATCAGGAAGAATCCCCCGTTACAGGCAAGGCATTCCGGCGCCCAGTAAGCCCGGTCTGCCCAGAAGCCCTCCGGACGGTGGAAAATCTCCACCGGTCCTTCCCAGTTTTCGCGGTCGCTGCTCACGTAGCAGTCGAAGCCGTCGGCCTCGCCCCAGCAGGTTTCGCTGCGCGTACCGTAAAGATAGTATCTGCCCTGATGCAGCAGAACATAGGGATCACGGATGTTGATTTCGTTTGTTTTCATGCTGAACCCCCTGTTTCTTTTCAGCCCGGGAATCCGCCGTTTTCGATCATGATTTCAAACGCGCTTTTTTCCGGCAGCGGCAGGGCAAAACGCTTCTGAAGCCATTTTCCCGCAAGCTCCGTCCACCCGGCGGCGTCTGGATTGCATTCGCTCAGTGCCGAGGCGCTGGCCTGGTCGGCCAGACTCAGGCCGTGTTTTCCTTTTTCGAAAATATGAATCTCAAAGGGGACCCGGGCATCGGCCAGTGCTGCGGCCATCAGCAGGGAATGCTGTACCGGCACCAGTTCATCGGCGGCCGTCGCCCAGAGGAATGTGGGCGGTGTGTCTTTTGTCACATGGCGTGCAGGGCTGACATCTTCAAGCGCCTCTTCTGTCGGGTCCGCTGTTCCGAGGAAGGCCGTATCCGATGCATGAAAGAACATGGTCACGCTGCCCTCCTGCCGGGCTTCGAAATCATGCTTGAACACATAGTCTGTCAGCGCATAGCCCAGGATGGCCGCCGCGGGACGGGGAAAGCCTTTTTCCTGCCACCGTGTCGCGTACATGGCCGCATTGTGTCCGCCGGCCGAAAAGCCGCAGACCGCGATACGGTCGGTGTCGACAAGCCACTCGTCGCTGTGCGTGCACAGAAGCTGCATGGCGGCTCCGATGTCGTTCAGGGGTGCCGGGTGCAGATCCCGCTCCTTGACTGTGACGGGCTTTGACAGATCGGGAAAGGCGCCGCCTTCACAGTAGGTGGAATAGCGCAGGACAAAGCTGTGATAGCCCATTGCGGCAAAGCGCAGGGCAATCGGTTCTGCCTCCCGGTCCGAACAGTTGAAATATCCGCCGCCCGGGCATACAAGGATCGCCGGCCGCTTTTTCCCCGCGAGCAGCTCCGGAGAATCCTGCAGCAGATAGGTGGTCAGGGTAACATCCCCGCGCGTTGGATCGAGTCGAATGCATTCCGTTTTCATGTTGCTCTCCTCCTGACAGCCAAAAGAATGCTGGTTTCCTGATGATTATGATACGTTCTTTCTCTTTCTTCGGCAAGTCAGCGCTTTCGGAACTATCCGACGTTTTTTCAGATTCGTCTTCCAAAAATCCGGGGGGAGTTTTGTGCAGGATGCATGGAAAAAGAGACTGCCCGACTGGGCAGTCTCTGATTCCCCTATGGATTTGCTTCTTCTCAGAAAACCGGATCTGTCTGCTCCTGCCATCCGCGGCGGGGTTTATTCCTCCACGATGGTCAGCAGCTCGCTGAAGCTGTTCATATTCCAGTCCCCTGCTCCGTGCCGGGCGGCGTCGCCCAGGCAGGCGACTTTCATGCCGCCGGCGTGTCCGGCCTCGGCGCCGGAGACGGCGTCCTCGACCACCAGGCAGTCCGCAGGGTCCATCCCGAGGAACTCCGCGGCCTTGAGGAACACCTCCGGGTCGGGCTTCGAACGGCTGATGTTGTTGCCGTCCGAGACGGCGTCAAAGTAGCCTTCCAGTCCGATCTGCTTCAGAATGAAGGGTGCATTCTTCGAGGACGAGCCGATGGCCAGCTTCAGTCCCTTTGCCCGCAGGGCATTCAGGGTTTCGCGCACCTCGTCGCTGAGGTCCGCGGGGCTCATCTCCTTCAGGGATTCCCGATACATTTCGTTCTTCTCCGTTGCCAGTGCGGCCTTCTCTTCCTCGCTGAGTTCCGGCCCTGTATAGGTTTCCAGAATGATTTCCAGACTTGCCATGCGGCTGACGCCGCGCAGGCGGTTGTTGATCGTCCGGTCAAAGGGGGCGTTCAGCCTGTCTGCCAGGGCCTTCCAGGCGCGGTAATGATATTCGTCCGTAAAGCAGATCACACCGTCCAGGTCGAAAATAATGGCTTTGAATTTCATATTGCTGCCTTTCTCCTTGTACATGTTTTTTGTTCAGTACATCTCATTCAAATGAATAAAGATCATATCGTCGCTTGGCTCACACTGGAAACCGGATTGTGAAAAAAATCCATATCTGTAGCATTTCAGTCCTGTCGCCCGTACCTGTCTGATTTCTTCGCCGATCATGGCAGGCGACAGCGACTCTTTACGGAATTTGGATTCGTAAAAGATATAGCCTTGAGGATCTTCCGTCACGGTATCAAACTCACCGTTTGTGCGCGTCCTGGGGTCATCGTAATAATACTTTCCTATTTTGTCAAAAGCCGGCCTGATTCTTCCGGCGCGGTTCTGCCGGATCAGGTATTGCCTGCAGATGCTCTCAAAAGCGCGCGGGACATATTGTGTTTCAAAATCTTCGCGGATGTAGCGATCGTAGAAAACATCCTCATCCAGCACGCTTCGCTGTGACAGGAAGCGAAAGATATAACGATAGTAAAACAGAGACAGATTATCGATAATAAAGTAGCCGGATCTGCGTCGGTTGTCCGCATCATTGATCGGAGCCTGTTTTTCCACGACCTCCATGCGGATCAGTTTATCCAGAATATCAATCAGTGTCGGACCGCTGGAAACATGGGACTGCGACAGAATGTCACTGTATTTGCTGAATCCTTTCGACAGTGCTTCAAAAACTTCATTCGCATTGGCAATTTTGGAAATCTCCGACTTCAGGTACATCGACACCTCGTTCTCCAGCCGTGCGCCGGGGGCGGAGATCAGTTCCTGAATGTTCTCTTTCACAGAAAGGGAGGCATCGATCAGGCGATTGTAATACGGAATACCGCCGAACACACTGTAAAGCCGTACTTTATCCTCCGCTGAAAAGTCAGGATAAAACATGGCCGATTCGTAATAGTCCATCGGTTTCAGGTCGATCGTAAGATCAACACGGCCATACAGCGGGTTTTCCCGGGCCAGCAGCGATTTCATGATCTCCACATAAGAGCCGCAGAGTATCAGTTTCAGACTGCTGACTTCCCTGTACCTGTCAATCAGAGACTGCAGGATACTGTCAATCCCCGCTGACGTCTCGCGAAGGTAAGGGTATTCATCCAATACGAGGACCATCTTTTCCTTTTCAGCGCGTCGGAACAGATAATCAAGCAGCGCTTCCATGCTTCCAAATCCAAGGCGTGGGAGATGAAATTCTTCGGAAATCAGCGTGGAAAGGCTTTCCACGTTGTTCAGCTCTGTTGTCTGTTTACATTCGTAAACAAGCTGCGGGATCTCTGTTTTTTTTAGGCACTGTTTGATCAGCTCGCTCTTTCCCACTCTTCGCCGGCCAAAGATCAACGCCGCCTGCAGCGTGTTTTTCTGCAGAATGCCATTGATTTTTTTTTGCTGCTGCTCGCGTCCGTAAAAGGCCATTCGTTCGGTCACCTCCGATTCGGTTTGATCCGAACTAAATATAACACAGGAACCAAAACCGCGCAAGCATGCATTCGGGGGAAACCGGGTCCGTTTTGTCCGAATTCATCCCTGATTTTCTTCCGGTCATCAAAAAACCGCCTGACGGCGGTTTTTCTGTGTGCACTGGAAATTATCTCAGGTTCTCGAGGTAGTCGACGATCCTGCCGACAGTGTAGAGCTGGGCGGCATCCTCATCCGAGATGGTCACGCCGAACTCGTCCTCGAGGGACATGATCAGTTCGACCACATCCAGGGAATCGGCTCCGAGATCGTCGATCAGGTTGGTATCAAGAGTGATGCTTTCGGGGTCCAGCTCGAACTGCTTGGCAAGGGCTTCTCTCACTTTGTCGAAATACATACTTCTTCCTCCGATTTGTTTGATAACAATCGCGTTGTCTTATACTCAGGCCCACTCGCGGCTCTGCGGCTTGCGCGAGGCAGGCTGTTCGGAACGGACATAGCTGACGACCACGCGGCGGTTGGGTTCGGTGCCGGTAGAAGCTGTGGTCACGCCCTCGTAATTCTGCAGGGCGGTATGAATGACGTGCCGCTCATAGGAGTTCATCGGCTCCAGCGCCATGCTGCGTTTATACTTGATGGCCTTCTCTGCCATCTTCTCGGCCAGCCGGCTCAGCGATTCCTCGCGTTTGGCCCGATAATTCTCGGCGTCCACGCTGATGCGAAGATGCTTCTCGCTGCCATGGTTGACAGCGTAATTGGTCAGGTGCTGAATGGCGTCCAGCGTCTCGCCGCGGCGTCCGATGACTGCGCCCATGCCCGGGCCCTGCAGATCGACCAGCAGGCCGCCGCCTTCGCGCTCGGTGATGCTGATTTCGGCTTCCAGACCCATGTGCTCCAGAAGGCCGGTCAGAAAACTGCGTACCCGCTGATAATCCTCAGGCTCATCCGCAGGCGCGGCAGGTGCCTGAACAGGCTCGCTCTGCTTCGCCGGGGCAGCGGTTTCGGTCTGGGCAGCAGGGACTTCCGCAGCCTTTTCCGGAGCCGCGGCCGCAGGGGCCGCCGCCTCGGGCTCTTTGTCTTCGCTCTCCCAGCTTACCCGCACGCGGGCGGGGACGGAACCGATGCCGAGGAAGCCGGGCTTGGCCCGCTCGATAATCTCAACCGAGACATCGTCCCGATCCAGGCCGATTTCTTCCAGGGCGGCGGCGATGGCTTCGTCATCGGTTTTCCCGGTTTTCTCAAGATAGTTGATCATGCACTTACTCCGTTTCTGCGTCTGACGCCGCTTCCGGCGTCTCGGTTTCTGTTTCAGCGGCGGACGTATCCGCCTCGGTCTCAGCCGCGGCTTCCGGAATCAGGACATCGTCCTCGACACTCTCGTCGATGGATTCGGCATCTTCCGATTCCAGCGCCGCCTTCAGCGTCGCCTCTTCGGCGGCCTCCGGATTGGAATACCGGTCAGGCACATAGGCCCGGCCGCGGGCGTAGCGGCGATTGCCGACCTGCGAGGCAGGCTTCTCGGTTTCCTTGACCCCGAGGCGCTCGCGGCGCTCGGCACGCTCGGCACGCTCGAGAGCGGCCTTGCGCTCGTCGCTCTTCTGCTTGTCCTGGGCCTGAATTTTCTTTTTGCTGGTGTTGCTGTTCTTTTCGGTCTTTCCCTCGGCGCGCAGGCGCTCGGTCTCTTCCTTCTGGCGCTCCAGCTCCCATTCGCGGGCATCGCGGGCAGCCTTCTTCTCGGCGTCCTCGATGTCCAGCTGCTTCATGAAGACCTTGGTCAGAACATAGTCACGGATAATGCCGAAGACAGAGTTGGCAATCCAGTAAACACCCATGGCGGCCGGCATGACAAAGCAGATCCAGATGCTCATCAGGGGCATCATGAGGTTCATGCTCTTCATGGTGGCGGCGCTCTGGTCGTTCTGGGCCGTCGGCGGATTGGTAGCCTGGCTGATCTTCATGGAAACCCAGGAGAGGAAGGCCGAAATGAAGGGGATCAGAAACAGCCCCAGGGCAGGCCCCCAGACCGACGGCTTGCTCCAGTCGGTCGTCATGAAGAAATTCCACTGCGGCTGGTCGCCCAGGTTCAGGCCCAGAAAGCTGAAGTCGATGTCAATGAAATTGGGATCGATCTTCCCGGCAAGGCCGCTCTGTACGAGATCCCAGTGGTCATGGGACAGTCTCGTAAGCACGATTTCCACATAGGCGTTGGCGCGCTCAGGTACGGTGTAGAGACCCTGCTCGACAAAGAAATCCTGCAGGGTTGTGACAAACTCGCTCGACACGAACATCATGCGTGTCAGAGGCTGGCGGATAACGCTGTAAAGAGCGATCAGGATCGGGAAGGGGATCAGCGACCAGAGGCAGCCCGACATGGGGTTGACGCCCTCTTCGCGGTAGAGCTTCTGCATCTCGGCATTGAGCTTCTGCTGGTTTCCCTCATGGCGGCGCTGCAGCTCCTGGATCTTGGGCTGCAGGCGTGTGGACCGCATCATGCTCTTCTTGCTCTTGGCCATGAACGGAGTCAGGATCAGGTTCACTGCAAGCGCAAAGAGGATGATCGCACAGCCATAGTTCCCTGTCAGATTGTACAGCCAGATCATCAGCCAGGCAAAGGGTTTGGTAATTGTACTCCACATGGTTGTATCCTCAAATCTTTTCCGATTCCTCCGGGAATCGGATCATAGTAGCCGGTGCGTTCCGTTCTGCCTCAGGGAACCGGATCATAGATGCCGTGTTTGCCGTGGTAGAAGGGATGGCACCGAAGTACGCGGCAGAGGGCAAGCCACCCGCCCTTCAGGGCGCCGTATTTTTCAATGGCTTCCATCGCGTACTGGGAGCAGGTCGGGATAAAGCGGCAGCAGGGGGGGCGGGCCGGTGAAATGTATTTCCGATAAAAGCGGATCATTGCCAGCAGCACTGTTTTCATTCTTCTCCATCCTTTTTCAGCAGATGAAGCTGATCCAGACAGCGCAGCACATCCGCCTCCAGCTTTCCGTAGTCCGAAGCCACGGCGCGCGTACGCGCCACGAGGATCAGGTCATATCCCTGCCGCAGGGAGGGCGCATGCAGGCGCATCACTTCGCGCAGGCGGCGCCGGACCCGGTTGCGCGTCACCGCGTTTCCCAGTTTCCGGGACACCGTAAAGCCCACGCGGTTTTTCTCCCGCCGGTTTTTCCGGCAGTAGATCACTGTCCGGGGGCTGACCGCGCTCTTTCCGCGGGAATAGACAGCTCGGAAATCGCTGTTCTGTTTCAGGCTGGTCTCAGGATTCACCCCGTTCACTCCCACAGCGGCGGAAAATGCCAAAAGGGCGGATTACGCCGCCCTGTTTTAAGCGCTGATCGCCGCTTCCATCCCGTTTTCTTCAGGCCTGAATCAGGCGCTGAGTCTGGCTCTGCCTTTCGCTCTGCGGCGGGCAAGAACCTTGCGGCCGTTGGCGGTGCGCATTCTCTTGCGGAAACCGTGTTCCTTGCTGCGCTGGCGCTTTTTGGGCTGATACGTACGAAGCATTGTCTGCACTCCTTTCACAATGATACTCAACAATCTCCGCCGAGCCGGAAACCGGCAGGGTCAGTGCCTGCGGAGAAAGTAGTTGACAAATGAAAAACACCCGACGGCAAAGCCGCCGAGTGGTTATTATAGCCTAAAGCCCCTCAGAATGTCAACACAAAAAT
>ONGJ01000101.1 GCA_900317375.1 uncultured Eubacteriales bacterium | reverse complement strand
GAAGCTCCTTTCTGTCCGCATGCGGCGGACTCTGCGATAGGACCATTATAGAAAATATTTGTTGTACTTGCAATCCTTTTCTGATAAAATCCGGACAGAAAACATCGAGGAGGGATTCCCATGGCAGAAAAGAAATTCGCAGGACTGAACGGCCCGCTGGAGAGCGCCGAGCTCAGCGCGGACTATGACAGCGCGGCAGTTTTTGAAAGGCTTCGCGTCGGCGAGAAGGGCGTCTATTTCCGGGACGGCCTGCGCACGCGCTGCCTGCTCTACAGCGAGATCGACCGCGCCTTTATCCGGGTGCAGGAGACCCGCAGCCGCATGTGCTGCGGTCAGGCGAATTTCAACTATTTCCGCGTGGTCTTTGTGCACGGCGGGAAGGAGATTGCCGACTATATGAGCGAGAAGGAAAAGGAAATGGACGATGCCCTGGCGGCGATCGCCGCGCACGGTGTGCCGACGGGCTTCGTGAAAGAGGAAGCCGCGGAATGAAACTGATCATTGCCAGCAACAACGAACACAAGCTGATCGAGATCCGGCAGATCCTGGGCCCGCACTTTGCGGAGATCCTGTCCATGCGGGAGGCAGGCATCGAGCACGAGACCGTCGAGGACGGGACGACCTTTATGGAAAACGCCCTCAAAAAGGCCCGCGAGGTTGCCGAGCTGAGCGGCTGCTGCGCCCTGGCGGACGACAGCGGCATTTGCGTGGATGCGCTTGACGGCGCGCCGGGGATCTATTCGGCCCGCTTCGCCGGCGTCCACGGGGACGACGAGGCCAACCGCCAGCACCTGCTGGAGCTGATGCGCGGCAAAGACGACCGCGGCGCCCACTTCACCTGCGCGATGGCGCTGGTCTGGCCGGACGGCCGGACCCTGACGGCGGAGGGATACGTCTACGGAGAGATCACCCATGAGAAGCGGGGCAGCAACGGCTTTGGCTATGACCCGCTGTTTCTGGTGCCGGAGCTCGGCCTGACCACGGCGGAGCTGGAACCAGACGCCAAGAACGCCATCAGCCACCGCGCCGCCGCGCTGCATGCGCTGGTGGAAAAACTGGAAGAGTCAGGATACGGAAGGACATGAACGAAAAGGCAGCAAGCAAAGAGAAGCTGACCAGCATCTGCAGACAGTTCCGGATCGACGGGGACATCCTGGTCTACCGCTGGATCCCCGCGGGACACATCAACACGGCCTACTATGTCGCGGTCTACAACGGGAAGGAAGTGACCCAGCTTCTCGTCCAGAAGATCAACACCTATGTATTCCGGGAACCCGTCGGCATGATGCGCAACATCGAGCGCATCACGGAATACATCCGCTCCAGCGAGCGGACGATGGAAAAGCGGCGGAGGCTGCACTTCCGTCATACCGCGGAGAGGAAGAATTATCTTGTGCTGAAAAACGGCGTCCCGGCGGGCGACGATGTGGACTTTCAGGACGAGAGTGTGGAGTTCTGGCGCGTGTACAACTACATCGAATGCTCCACCAGCTTTGAGACCGCCGGCGGGGACCCGGAGGTGCTGCGCATGTCCGGAAAGGCCTTCGGCAGGTTCAACAAACAGCTCAAGGATTTTGATGCCGCCCAGCTGATGGAGAGCATCCCGCACTTCCACGACACCGTCTATCGGATGAACAGCTTTTTTGACACCGTGGAAAAAGACCCGAAGGGGAGGGCGGCCCAGGCTGCCCGGGAGATCGCCGTCATCCGGGAAAACCGGGACTTCGCCGGAACGCTCTGCCGCCAGATCGAGGCGGGCGAGCTGCCCATCCGCGTCACGCACAACGATACGAAAACGAATAACATCCTCTTCGACAAGGATACGCTGGACCCGCTGGTCATTATCGACCTCGACACCTGCATGCCGGGGCTTGCCTGCTACGACTTCGGCGATACGGTCCGCTTCGCCGCGTGCACGGCTGAGGAGGACCAGCCGGAGGGCATGCGCCTGGATCTGAGACTATTCCGCGCCTATGCGGAGGGATATCTGAGCGAGATGAAGGACGTGCTGACCCCGGCGGAGGTCGAGAGCCTCTCCACCGGCGCCGCCGTGATCACGCTGGAGCTTGCCTCGCGCTTTCTCGGCGACTATCTGGCGGGGGACCGCTACTTCCGCATCGAGTATCCGGAGCAGAACCTGCGGCGCGCCCAGGCCCAGCTGGCCCTGTTTCAGGACATGATGCGGCACATGGACGACATGCGGCAGATCATCCGCGAGATGACGGAATGACGCGCGCAACGCATGACATCTGAAAAAGAAGAAAAAAAGAGCTTGCTTTATTTCGCTAATGTGGTATTATGTTAGCGCGAAAAAAAGAGCACAAGCTCTTTCATTTCTTTAACGGAGGACAAAACATGAAAAAACTACTTGCAATGGCACTTGCACTGTGCATGGTTTTTGCGCTCTGCGCCTGCGGTCAGTCTACCGCGCCTGCGGCGGCCCCTGCGGCCTCGGAAGCCCCTGCGGCCTCGGCTGAGCCCGAGCGGACGAGCTTCATCATGGGCATTGACCCGGAGTATCCCCCCTTCAGCTATCTGGGAGACGACGGCAACTATACCGGCTTTGATGTCGAGGTCTGCAAGGCCGTCTGCGACAAGCTGGGCTGGGAGATGAAGATCTTCGGCGTGAACTGGGATGAAAAGCTGGTTCAGCTCGATTCGATGGAGTGCGACTGCGTCTGGTCCGGCATGACCATCCTCGACAGCATGAAGGAAGCCGGCTATGTGATTTCTGCCCCCTACTATGACAATACCCAGGTTCTGGTCGTCAAGGCCGACAGCGGCTTCGCCTCCTCGGCGGACCTCGCCGGCAAGGTGGTGGCGGTCCAGCTGGGCACCTCGGGCGAGAACCTTCTGAACAACGATCTCAAAGACCTCGCGTCGACCTTCAGCAACGTCCTGACCTGCGACAGCTTCCTGAAGTGCTTTACCGAGCTCGAAGGCGGCGCCGTGGATGCCGTGTTCGTCGATATGCCGGTTGCGGCGAGCTATGTCAAGGACCACGAGGGCCTCAAGGTCATCGATGAAAACCTCGGTGCCGAGCAGTACGGCATTGCCTTCCGCGCCGGTGATGCGGACCTCTGTGCAAAGGTGGATGAGGCCGTACAGGCCCTGGTCGCCGA
The DNA here is from genome assembly GCA_900317375.1 of uncultured Eubacteriales bacterium. Classification (GTDB taxonomy): domain Bacteria; phylum Bacillota; class Clostridia; order Oscillospirales; family Oscillospiraceae; genus Limivicinus. The sequence goes on along the minus strand of ONGJ01000101.1, from coordinate 4,504 downwards.
CGGCACCTATGCCAAGATCGCCGAAAAGCCCGAATACGCCGAGATCGTCAACAACCTGATCTTCCTCTCCAAGTAAAGCCCTGACTGCCTAACAGCATCTCTTTTATCCGTTCCCACCCCGCAAAGGGGTGGGAATAAAAAACGAATCTGAAACAACTGAGGTTCTCCCTATGTCCTTAATGACCATGATCATGAAGATGAGCGAAGGTCTGGGCAAGACCTGTGCCATCTTCTTTCTGACTCTGCTGTTCTCGCTGCCCCTGGGCATGATCGTGGCTCTGCTGCGCATGAGCAGGGTCAGGGTCGTCTCTGCGATCACGCGGTTTTTTATCAATATCCTGCGCGGAACGCCTCTGATGCTCCAGCTGCTTGCCGTGACCTACGGCCCGTACTATCTGTTCGGCACGACGGTTGCGCGCAACAAGCTGATCCCGGTCGTCATCGCCTTTTCCATCAACTATGCGGCCTACTTTGCCGAGATTTACCGCGGCGGCATCGAATCCATCCCCGTCGGACAGTATGAGGCGGCCGAGGTGCTTGGCTACAGCAGATTTCAGACCTTCATGCGGATTATCCTGCCCCAGGTGATCAAGCGCATCATGCCCAGCGTCACCAACGAGGTGGTGACCCTGGTCAAGGATACCTCCCTGGCCTTTACCGTCTCGTATCAGGAGATGTTCACCATCGGCAAGCAGATCGCCAACTCCCAGACGAGCTTTACGCCCTTTGTGGTTGCCGGCGTCTTCTACTATGTCTTCAACGTCATTGTCGATTATGTGATGGGCAGGATCGAGAAGCGACTGGATTATTATCGCTGAGGGAGGAAGAACCATGTCTGACAACAGAAACCGTCCGGCCGAGTCCGCCGCATCCCCCAGTATTCTGGAAATCCGCAGCCTGCAGAAGGCCTTCAGCGAGAACGCGGTGCTGAAGGATATCTCCCTGTCGGTTGAGCGCGGAAACGTGATCTCGATCATCGGGCCATCGGGCTCGGGAAAATCGACCCTGCTGCGCTGTGCCTCCTTCCTCGAGCATGCCGACGGCGGGGACATCCTCTACGACGGCCAGTATGCCGTGAAGGACGGCGTGTACGCCTCTAAGGCAGAGCTTAGCCGCTTCCGGACCCGGTTTGGGCTGGTTTTCCAGAATTTTCAGCTGTTTCCCCATTATTCGGTTCTGAAGAACGTTTCGGAGGCGCCGATCCTGCACGGCGAAAGCAGGGATGCCGTGACGGAACGTGCCATGCAGCTGCTTCAGAAGATGGGCCTGGAGGGAAAGGAAAACGCCTACCCCTACCAGCTCTCCGGCGGCCAGCAGCAGCGGGTCGCCATTGCCCGGGCGCTCTGCATGCGGCCCGAGGTCCTCTATTTTGACGAGCCGACCTCGGCCCTGGACCCCGAGCTGACCGGCGAGGTCCTGAAGGTCATCCGCCAGCTGGCGGAAGAAAAAATGACCATGGTCGTCGTCACGCATGAGATGCCCTTTGCCAAAGCGGTCAGCAACCACGTCATCTTTATGGACGGCGGCGTCATTGTGGAGCAGGGCGACCCGAGGGCAGTCTTTGAGGACCCGAAGGAAGAGAGAACCAAACAATTCCTCCGTGTGTTCGAGCGATGAGGGACGCAGGGCTGCATTACTGCCTGTTTGATCCGACGGGAAACATCACGGCCCTCGTGGAAAGCGCGGTCGATGTCCCGGATCAGCCGGCTGTCGCCGCCGGCATCATGTGCCGTCATCCCGAGGTCGAGCAGGTTGGCTTCCTGAGTCTGCCCGCCTTCCCCGCGCTTCCTTTTCTCCGGATGGCCGGGGGGGAATTCTGCGGCAATGCCTCCATGTGTGCTGCCGCCCTGACTGCCCTCCGCCGGGGCATGAAACCCGGGACGGGCAGCAGTCTGCTGCTCCGTGTCTCCGGTGCCCTGCGGCCCGTGGCGGTTTGCCTGCAGGAAGAGGGAGAGGGCTGCTGGTCCGCGTCGGTGACGATGCCGCCGGCCAGAAGCGTGGAGGAGCAGGCCTTTCGTTTTGGCAATCTGCAGGGGACGCTTCCCCTGGTGCGGATGGAGGGCATCTCGCACCTGCTCGTCGAGCCCGATTCTCCCTTCTCCCGGCTGCTCGCTGACCGGACTGCTGCCGAGCAGGCGGTGCGCCGCTGGTGCGGCGAACTGCAGACGGACGGTCTCGGCCTGATGTTTGTCTTCCCCTCTGAAGAGAGGGCTGCCGCAGAGCGCTCGCTGTCCCTGACCCCGCTTGTCTACATCCCCGTCTCCGATACCCTGTTCTGGGAGAACTCCTGCGCCTCCGGCAGCGCCGCGGCGGGCATGGTCCTGGCCGCAAGGGCAGGCGGACCGGTCAGCCTGTCCCTGGACGAGCCGGGCGGCACGCTCCGCGTCGAAAGCGACCCCGCCGGCGAAACCCTCCTGCAGGGCCGTACAAAACGGATCGCCGAATATTTCCAATAAAAAACACCCGGAGGGTGTTTTTTACTGCCGGGAGAGACAGCTGCATGCAGGATTTGCATGAAGCAGAGAAAACGGAAACCGGCGTGTGCGGAGGTGACACAGGATGACGATAGAATACAGGCAGGCTGCTCTGGAAGATGCAGAGGCGCTGGTAAATATTTATAATGCGTCTTTTTATGAGGATTATCTGCGATACGGCTCGTGCCCGGGATACGGAAACACAAAAGAGATGATGGAAGAGTCCATTATACGGTACCCGAAACATATCATCCTTTGTGATCATGAGCCTGTTGGCTGTATTTCATATACAAAGCTGGGCAGGGGAGTATATGAAGTTGCCTGCCTGTGCGTCGTTCCTGAATTTCAGGGCAAAGGAATAGGAACGCAGGCAATTCGTTTTTTGAAGACACTTCTTGAAGACTGGGAGAAACTCACTTTGGTAACACCCCTGGACAAGAAACAGAATGTGAAGTTCTATACTGAAAAATGCGGATTCCATATCGAATCAACGGAAAGAGACGGGAATGTCGAACTGGTCCGATTTGCTGCCGAAAGATAAATTCCGATTTTGACGAGGAAGTCGAGGAAAAGAAAATGCTGGATATTCTGAATGCCGGAAACAGGATCATGAATACTTACGTTTATAAAGCCCCTGCAGGATATGTCATGATCGATACGGGGTATGAGCACAGCATGAAAAATGTGGAAAGAAAACTGAGATCCAACGGCCTTTCCTTTTCGGATATTCAATATGTTTTTCTGACGCATGCTCACGACGATCATGCGGGCTTTCTGAATGAACTGATGAATCGGTATCCCGATCTCCGGGTGATCGTCAATCCGGCGTCCATTCCGGTTCTGAGAAAAGGGCAGAACAGATTTGAAGGCGGATGCAGCAGCCTGACGGCCTGGGTGTTCTGCAGAATGATGTCCTTATGGGGAAAGGGAAAGCATCTTTTTCCCAGACTGGACGAGCACAATATCGAGCGCATGATAAAGATTGATGACAGCAGCAAAAAACAGCTTGAAGAGCTGCTCGGCGGCAGGATCATCGATACCCCGGGGCATACAAGGGATTCCGTCTCTCTTCAGGTCGGGAAGCAGGTTTTCTGCGGAGATGCAGCAATGAACGGATTTCCAAGTTCACACAGGATCACGATCTGGGTGGAGAAAGCATCCGATTTTGAAGCGTCATGGAAAAAGCTTTTAGGCGAAGACATCAGCACCGTCGTTCCTGCGCATGGCAAGCCGTTTCCTGTTGCGGATCTTCGAAAAAACATCGGATTTGTTTCACAGATCAAATTAAGGGCACTGTAAAGGAACGCAAAGGACAGGAAGGCTGCTGCCTTATGGTTTGCGGCTCCAAAAACCCGGTACGCAGCCAATGCAGATTCCATGTACGCGGCAGCAATGCATGCTGAAAGTGCCCCTGCTTCTCCGGAGGCGGGGCACTTTCTCTGTTCCATAGCAGCGCGAAGTTTTGCATGACAGCTCTTGACGAGTGAACTATCGTTCACTATAATAGGAGGACAATCATTCACCGTTGGCAGGGAGGCACAGCGCCGATTTGAGATGAGGCAGGAAAAGAAGAAGGAAAAGAGGCGCGGACACTGATGGCAAACGCTATCTCGATTATCAGAATCATCGCCAGTATAGCCCTGCTGTTCTGCCGGGCATTCTCGTCTGCCTTCTATGTGTTATACATAGCTGCCGGGTTGTCTGATATGCTTGACGGATTTGTGGCGAGAAAGACAGATACCGTGAGCAGGTTTGGGGCAAGGCTGGATACGATTGCAGACTTTGTGCTTGTGATCGTATGCCTGGTCAAACTGCTCCCGATCCCGCGTATTCCTGCATGGCTGTATCTGTGGATCGGAATCATTGCGCTCATCAAGATTATTATTACTCCGGCAATTAAACATTGCCACCGTGGTCATTGGAATCATCATGTTCTCGATAGGGTGCGAGAGTCGGGTGACCAAAGTATGACTGGACGTGCTTCGGGTTTTGTGACAGTGATGTCATAAAGGCATTGGCGTTCTGTTGGA
>ONGJ01000103.1 GCA_900317375.1 uncultured Eubacteriales bacterium | reverse complement strand
GTGAAAACGGCGACGACCGCTCCGCTGACGGCGACCAGAGCAATTGCGATCAGCATGCTCGAGCGCAGGTGCTCTTGAATCTGGGACTCATACCAGGCGGAGTCAAAATCTACACCGACGATGCCGGCAATCCGGCCGGCGGTGTCCAGCACCGGGCTGTAGGCGCTGTAGAAATTGCCCCACTCATCCCGGGCAGGCTCTGTGTCCACAGCGGCGGTTCCCTTCGCTGCCTGCCGCAGGGCATAGGTGACAAGCACCTCTTCGCCGAAATCCGCGGGATCCACCGGGTCGGCATCCACGGTAAAGACAAAGTCATCCTCGCCGACCTGGCGAACGGCGTAGATATACTCAATCTCGACGTTGTCCTGGAAAACCGCCAGCTGGTGACGGATATCCTCCAGCTTCGGCGTTCCGACATCCTCTTCCTTCAGCTCGCCCAGGACGTCCCCGTCCAGCAGGCCGGCCGCGGTGTTGGAGATATCCAGCATATCCCTGCGGACCAGCGTCTGAATGGTGCTGCGGAACTGGTGAATCATCACGGAGCTGAGCACGATGTTGGTAAGCAGCATCAACGCGCTGACCAGAAGCACATATTTGGTTGTGACACTCATTCTGTTTGCGCGTTTCATACAGTACTCCTTACAGATCCAGAGCGCAGAGATCCTCTATGGTTTCACGGCGGACGGCAAGATAGCTCCCCTCCGCGGTCAGCATGACCACGGGAGGCCTGGCCAGACGGTTGTAGTTGGAGGCCATGGAATAGTTGTAGGCCCCGGTGGTGCAGACAGCGATATGGTCGCCGCGGCGGGTATCCTCAGGCAGCTTGACGGCCGGCTGGATGATATCGCCGCTCTCACAGCAGCGGCCGGCCAGATCGTATACGGCATAAAGCTCGGGTTCGCGGTCGGCATGCAGAACCGTGTATTGCGCTCCGTAAAGGCAGTAGCGCGGGTTGTCGGCCATGCTGCCGTCCACAACGACATAGTATTTATACCCGGGAATGCGCTTGACACTGCTGACGGTATAGACCGTCATGCCCGCATCGGCGACAATGCTGCGGCCGGGCTCCATCAGGAAGAAGGGGAGCGCCAGACCGAGCTCCTCCGCACGGGCCTTCAGACGGCCGGCGACCCGGCGGATGCGGGCGGGAATATCAATCTGCTTATCGGTGTCGACATAGCGCACGCCGTAGCCGCCGCCGACATTCAGCATTTTCGTCTCAAAGCCGAAATCCTCCTTCAGCTTTGCCATAAAGCCGGTCATGACATCGACGGAATCTTCAAACACGCTCTCGTCAAAAACCTGCGAACCGATGTGGCAGTGCAGACCCAGGACCGAGAGGGAGGGATACGAGAGGGCGCGGTGGACAAAGGCGAGCGCCTGACCGGTCTCAAGCGGGACGCCGAACTTGACATCGACAATGCCGGTGGTCAAGGCCTTATAGGTATGGGGGTCGATGCCCGGGGTGATGCGCAGGAGCACCTTCTGCACGATGCCCTGCAAAGCCGCCTCTTCGGCAAGCTGCTGCAGCTCTTCAGGATTGTCGACAATGAAATAACCGACACGGTGCGTGACCGCATAACGGATATCGGCGTCGGTCTTGCCATCGCCGTGGAAGAAGATCCGGTCCGCGGGAAAACCGGCCTGGAGAGCGGTATGAATTTCGCCGACGGAGACCGCGTCGATGCCCATGCCTTCCTCATTTACGATGCGGTAAATCTGCTTATAGGAAGCCGCCTTGCCGGCAAACAGAGGCAGAGCCTGCGTGCCGAAGCATTCGCGGAAGGTGTCGAGATAGATTCGGCAGTTGCGGCGAATACGTGCTTCATCCATCAGGTAGAGCGGCGTGCCGTACTGCTCGGCAAGGGCCGGAACGCTGTGACCGGCAAAGGTCAGGACACCGTCAGCGCGGCGCCGGATGTTGTCCGAGATCATCAGAAAGCCTCCCAATAAAAAAATACCAATTCATCTTAACAGAGAAGCCGGAACATTGCAAGAAAAAGCTGGAGGAATACTCGCATTTTCAAAGAGGCTATGGTATACTCAAGGCACAAAAGACTGACCGGGAGAATCGCCGGCTGAACAGGAGAGAAGCCAAAGATGAAACAGAACAGAATCGGAAGAGGGAAAAAGCTGCTGATGGCGGTGCTGGTGCTGGCGCTGCTGCTGTCTGCAGGCGGACCGGCTTTCGCCGAGGACGCCCCGGCGGCGAAGAACGGCGAGGTTATCATTCTTTACACGAGCGATATTCACTGCGGCGTTGACGAGGGATTCGGCCTGGTGGGACTTCGTCAGATCCGGCAGACGCTGGAGGACCAGGGCTATACCACGATTCTGGTGGATAACGGCGATTCCGTTCAGGGCGAGCCTATCGGCACCCTGTCAAAGGGTGAAACAATCATCGATCTGATGAACAACATGGACTATACGGCGGGCATTCCGGGAAACCACGATTTCGACTATGGCATGGACCAGTTTTTCGCCCTGGTCGATGAGGCCAATTTTCCCTTTATATGCTGCAACTTCACCAAGAACGGCGAGAGGGTATTTGAGCCGTATCTGATCAAAGAGGTATGCGGGATGAAGATCGCTTTTGTCGGCGTCACCACCCCGAAGACCCTCAGCGAATCCACCCCGAAGTACTTTCAGGATGAAGACGGCAACTATATCTACGGATTCATGCAGGACGAAACCGGCGAGGCCGTATACGATGCCGTGCAGAAGGCCGTCGACGATGCCCGCGCGGAGGGGGCGGACTATGTCTATGTGATGGGGCATCTGGGCATGTTTGAGACAGACAGGCCGTGGACCTATGCGGATGTCATCGCCAACACCAGCGGGATTGACGTCTTTCTGGACGGGCACAGCCACGACACCGAACAGGTGGTCATGAAGAACCGGGACGGGGAGGACGTGACCCGCTCCGCCGTGGGTACCAAGCTCAACTGCATCGGACACAGCCGGATCACGGCGGACGGCATTCAGGAAACCGGAATCTGGAGCTGGCCGAATACGGATACGGCACCGGAGCTTTTCAGCATTGACAATGAGATGAGCGGCGAGATTCAGAAAGCCGAGCAGACGCTGGATGCGTCATTGAAAAAGGTAGTGGCGCATACGAATGTGGAACTGACGATCTATGACCCGGTGGCCAAGGACAATTCGGGCAACCCCATCCGGATGGTCCGCAGGGCGGAGACCAACCTCGGCGATCTTTGCGCCGACGCCTATCGTGACCAGTGCGGCGCCGATATCGGCATCGTCAACGGCGGCGCCGTGCGCGCGAGCATCGGGAAGGGCGATATCACCTACGGCGATATCCTGACGGTCCATCCCTTCGGCAACATGCTGTGTGTGGTCGAGGCAACGGGCCAGCAGATTCTGGACACGCTGGAGTGGGGCAGCCGGATGGCGCCGGACGAGTGCGGCGGATTCATGCAGGTATCGGGACTGAGCTACGAAATCCACTGCAGCATCCCCAGCAGCTGCAAGGCGGACGAAAAGGGCATATGCGTCAGCATCGGGGATGAGCGCCGCGTGCAGAACGTGAAGGTGGGCGATGAGCCCATCGACCCCGCGAAGACCTATACCGTGGCATCCATTGATTATATCCTGAAGAATCACGGAGACGGACAGACCGCCTTCGATGGGGCGACGCTGTTGCAGGACAGCGTGAAGCTGGACAATCAGGCGCTGATCGACTATATCACCGGCACGCTCGGCGGCGAGGTCGGGAGCGAGTATGTCAACCCCACGGGCCAGGGCAGAATCGTGGTCGTGGAGAAAGAACCCTGAAAACAACAGACCAATGGCAAAAAACAGAAGCAACAAAGACAGAGAAAAGCTGCTCGATGAAAAGCAGATCACGCGGCAGTACGGACTGACCAAAAATCAGATCCGGAAATACTTTCCGAAGCCGCAGCTGAGAACCGTCCGGGCAAAGAGCGGCGCCTGGTGGAAGATAGCCGTCTGGCCGGAGGAGCAGGTCCGAAAAACACTGGCGAACCCGGAACTGGCCCAGCTGCAGGAAGAGCGGCGGAGAAGCCGGGAAGAGGAAAGAAAAATCGCGGAAATCCGCGAAATCTTCAGAGAATACTCCCCGGACTCGTATATCGAGCGAGGCAAACAGCTGAAGCGCAGCTTTGTGCTGCACGTGGGACCGACCAACAGCGGAAAGACCTATGACGCCATCGAAGACCTGAAGGCGAACGCCCCGGGAACCTATCTGGGGCCGCTGCGCCTGCTGGCACTGGAGATGTTCGACAAGATCAACGCCGCCGGCATCCCCTGCAGCATGCTGACGGGGGAGGAGTCCATCCCGGTCGAAAACGCACAGATCGTCTCGTCGACGATCGAGCTCTGCGACACCCGAAGACACTTCAAGACCGCAGTGATCGACGAGGCCCAGCTGATCGCCGACCCGGGGCGCGGGGCCTCGTGGCTGAAGGCCATCTGCCTGGTGGACGCCGAGGTCGTGCATATCTGCATGGCGCCGGAGGCACTGCATTACATCGAAGGCCTGATCCGGCAGTTTTCGGACCGGTACAGCGTGGTGAGGCACGAAAGACTGGCCCCGCTGCGCTACGGAGGAATCTGCCGCGGATACCAGGACCTGCGGCCTGACGATGCGCTGATCGTCTTTTCCCGCAAGAGCGTGCTTTCCACGGCCGCCCTGCTCGAGCGAAACGGGTTCCGGGCGAGTGTCATCTACGGCGCGCTGCCGCCGGAGGCGAGGAGAAACGAGGTCAGGAAATACACCCGGGGAGAGACCGACATGGTCGTCGCAACGGATGCCATCGGGCTCGGTATCTCCCTGCCCATCAAGCGCATCATCTTCGCCGAGACGGAGAAGTTTGACGGGCGGGAGTTCCGTCCGCTGACAACGGCCGAAGTGAACCAGATCGGCGGGCGTGCCGGCCGTTACGGCCTGAACGAATTCGGAGAGGTTCTGGTGCTCGGAAACAAGAGCATCATTCAGGAGAAGCTCGGCAAGCAGGTACGGGATATCCGGGCCGCCTGCATCGCTTTTCCGCGCGAGGTGCTGGAGACCGACTACGAGCTGGAGCTGCTTTTGAAAACCTGGCAGAAGATGGAGAGAAGCCAGGCCTTCATGCGCGAGGATATGCGGGATGCGCTGATCCTGCTGCGATGCCTGAAGGGGCTGCGGGCGGTCGTGACACAGCGGGAGCTCGTCTTTGACCTGATTACCTGTCCTGTCGACACAAAGAGTGAAGAACTGATCGGCTACTGGACGGCCTGCGCCAGAGCGATTCTGCGCGGGAAAGAGGTCCCGATGCCGTATTTCGGAACGGAGACCCTTCTGGACTGTGAACTGCAGTACAAGGCCTATGACATTCATCATCAGCTGCTGCGGCGGATCGGCGTCCCGGACGACTGTACGGCCGAACGCAGCGAAATCTGCGACCGGATCGCAGAGCTGATGCGTGAGAACAAGGAACAGTACATCCGCCGCTGCCGAAGCTGCGGAAAGGAACTGCCCATCGGGGCCATGTTCAACTACTGCGAGGACTGCTTCACAGCTGCAAAAACCTGGAGATAAAATAAAAACACGCAGACAGCCGGTTGACTGTCTGCGTGCGCACTTTCAGAGAGATTCGGTTTTCCGGAGAAGGCTCAGGCTCAGCCGTTTTCGGCCTCGTAATAACCGGAACCGGCCCAGCCGCCCTGCTCGTCCTCATTATAACCGGAGCCTGCCCAGCCGCCCTGGTCGCCGAAGCCGAAGCCTGTGGCATATGGCTGCTCGTCATCATCGGGGATAATGAGACCCTGATTGCCGAAGAGCGTCGCGGAGTAGATGTTGTCGCTGCTGGGATAGTCGTTGTAATAGACCACCGCGCCGCAGCCGTCGTAGAACTGTCCTTCCACGCTGCACTTCCAGGCGTCTACATAGACCTGGTCGCCGTTTTCAAGGTCTATGGCATATCCGCCGCCGCCCTCATAAGCTGTGCCGCTCATGCTTCCGGAGACCGGCTCGGGAGGCTCCGGCGGTTCCGGCTCGGGGGGATCGGTGCCGTAGACATCGACCTCATAGACATTGTCCTCGGTGGGAGTGTCGCCGTAATACAGGACATCGCAGCGGCAGCCGATGGTCATGGAACCGTAGACCATGTTGGCAAGCTGCTGACTGAGATAGAGGCTGCCGCCGCCATCCAGGGCAACGGTAAAGTAATTCATGCTGGCATCCGTGATGGTGCCGCCCATGGTGCCGTAAGCGGGCTGCGGGCTGCTGCCGTAGATATAGACATAGGTGAGGTTGTCGGTCGAAGGCTGGCTGCCCTGATAGTAGACATCGCAGCGGCAGCCGATATTCAGATCGCCGGAGACGCTGCAGATGTCACGCAGCGGCTGGACCGTGGTGCCATTGTCCAGGGCGATGGTAACCGTGCTCATCAGGGCATCGGTCACCGTACCGGACATGCAGTTGGTCGTCGGCTGAGGAGCGTCCTTCACCGTGATCCAGGCCGTGCTGGTTCTGGCGGACTGGCCTTTGAAGCGGAAGGTGCAGTATACACCCCAGCCGCTCATCCAGGATTCCAGCTTGCTGATGGCAAGCGTGGTGCTGTTAACGCCATTGATGCTGGCACCGGAGCCGGCCAGGAAGTCTTCAGGGGAATCCTCGGCACCGCCCGGCGAGACGAAGGTCCAGGTCAGAGAATCCCAGGTGTTGGCACCGGCGACAAACCAGGCGGTCTCACCCACGCTGCGAACCTCGTTGGTCGGGTTTTTGGTGATCATCAGGAACGAGGGGCCGGGGGCCGGCTTCGGTGTGGGGGCCGGCTTGACAGGCATCTTTTCACCGATAAAGACGGCGTAGCTGTCAGAAAGACGGGTCAGGGAAATCTCGTCATAGGCAAACCAGTCAAAGTTGGTGCCGCTTCTGCTCTGAGACGGGAAGGCGGACACACCGGCGGCATTGAACTGGTCTTCGGTGATCGGCTTGCCTTCCATATCCGTATAGTTGACGGTCTGATTGCCTCCACTGGAGACAACATGCATGACGGCATACTGATCGTAAGACAGGCTGCGGTCCTTCATCGTCACCGAGCACTTGGCCGAATAGGCCTCCTGGTCGGAAATAATGATATTGTCAAAGAATAGATAATGCCAGGTATCGAGCTTGTCGTCAAAGAAGGTGTCCGCGCTTTCGGACATGATATCGGGGAAGGAGCCGCCGTCCTCCACCTTTACAACACACTTGACCATCGTGTCAACAGTCTTGTTGACCTCCCACACCATCAGTGTGGTGGAATGGTCCGCATCATGCTCGGAAGCGGCAAGAAGCTCGAGCTGACCGTTTCGGTCAAGATCCGTGATCGCGTAGCTCCAGGCCTTTTTCGCTTCGTTTTGCTTCATGGTGCTGAGCTTGGAGTAGATGAAGC
>ONGJ01000104.1 GCA_900317375.1 uncultured Eubacteriales bacterium | reverse complement strand
AACTTCGGCGGCTCGACCGTCACGAGCGGCATCTATGAGCGGGGCTTTGACCTGGACGGCGTGCGGTATCACCACCTGCTGGACGCCGAGACGGGCTGGCCGGTGCAGAACGAGCTGGCCTCGGTGACGATCTTCTCGGAGAGCTCGATGCTGGGCGACGCGCTGTCCACGGCGGCCTTTGTGCTGGGCACGGAGAAGGGCTGCGAGCTGATCGAAAGCCTGGACGGGGTGGAGGCCCTGTTCATCGCCCGCGACAGGACCGTCACCGAAACCTCCGGCGCCGGGGAATACCTGGAAAAGTAAGCTGCCCGCAAAGCAAAAGAACCTGCATGACTCGGTATCGAATCATGCAGGTTCTTTTGATTTTTGGTTTGTTTATGCCTTCTTGCGGCAGAAGCGGGAGCCGATGAACATCACGACGGCGAACACGATCAGGTACCAGAAGTTCTCCATCCTGTGGCCCACCAGGCAGGCGTAGACCATGAACAGCGAGCCAAGTATGGCAAGCACCGGGATCACATAGCGCTTCAACGGCTTTTCGTCGGTCGCCTTACGCATCCAGTTGATGAAGATCGGGATATACATCGCGTACAGCGTCACGATGGGCAGCTCGGAAGCGTCGAAGCTGAAGATGACGCTCTCAAACGGGGTTCCCACAAAGGCCTTCGCGCCGCCCCAGGTCTCGAGGACGCTGGCGAGGATGAAATAGGCACCCCAGAAGCCGCAGAAGAACAGGCCCATAATGGCAGAGTTGCCTGGCATGTTGGACTTTTTGTCGACCTGGCCGAAGAGCTCGGGCGCAGGACCCTCGCCGCGGCCGGCAAGGGAATAAATGCCGCGGGAGCAGCCGAGCATCAGACCGTTCATGGTGCCGGCGCAGGAGATCGCAATGAAGAGATTCAGGATGTTGCCGAGCAGGCCGCCGAAGATGTTGACGAAGGCCTTGGTGGCACCCTCGCTCATCAGCACGTCGACGGACGCACCGCCGGCAACGCCGATGTAGTAGCAGATATAGGTCGCGATAATGATGATGGCGCCGATGATCAGGGCCTTGGGAAGGTTCTTTTTGGCATCCTTCAGCTCGGCATTGATGCTGGTGGCAACGATCCAGCCCTCATAGGCAAAGGAGGTCGCGCACACCGAGGCCAGCAGGGGCGCCGCCGTGCTGCCCGCGGTACCGGCCGTGGCAAAGTTGCTGACCAGCATGTGCTGGGGTCCGAACAGGCCCACCAGGATGCCGACCACCGCCATCAGACCCAGGGGGATGAGCTTAATGATCGTGGTGCTGGTCTGGAACTTTCCGGCGAGCTTCGGGGACAGGGCGTTCACCGCATAGGCGCAGATCAGATAGAACATCATGAGGACCATGCACTCCGGTCCGACGACGCAGCCGCCCTCGGCGGCCGGGATCAGAAGCGGAAAGTTCGGCCAGCATGAGGTCACGAACACGAGGCTGTAGCGCGCGGTCAGCCATGCCAGGATGACCGTCAGGGTGGGATAATAGATCGTGCTCATGAACCAGCCCATATAGTATCCGTAGCGGGCGCCGACCGTGGCCTCGGCATAGTCCACGACGCCGTTGACCTTTTCATACTTCTGCGCCATGGACGCAAAGGCAAGGATGCAGAAGGTCATGATCAGACCGCCGATGATCCATGCAAGGATGCCGAGCGGCATGTTGCCTTCGGTCTTCTGCAGAATGGTCTGGGCCTTGAAGAAGACGCCCGAACCGATGACGATGCCGACCACCATGCAGATGGCGGTGAAGAGGCCGTATTTCCGTTCCAGCTTGTTCTCTTCCATGTTTTCCTGTTTTCCTCCGTTTTCTCTTTCTTGTCTGCCATTTCGGCCGTTGCGCCATATTGTAGCCGCTTTCCATAGGAAAAGCAAGCCCTATTTCTGCTTTTCCCTGCCTGTGCGTATGGATATCGCCCGAAAAGCGTCGGAAAAGCTCTTGCGCTTCTGACTGGAATCGGCTATAGTAGCGACAGTATCCTATTATTTCCGTATGGGAGGTCTGGTTCTCATGATCAATGCCATTGACAACGCGGTCAATGCCGTCAGCGGCATCCTCTACAAGCCCTATATCGTGCCCCTGCTGCTCCTGCTCGCCGGGGTCTATTTCACCGTCCGGACGGGCCTGCTTCAGTTCCGCCTCTTCGGGGAATCCGTCCGCGTTGTGAAGGAGCGGCCGGTCAACCTCGGCTCGACCTCGTCCTTCGGCGCGCTGATGGTCTCGACCGCCTCGCGCGTCGGCACCGGCAACATCATGGGCGTCTCCACGGCGCTCTGCCTCGGGGGCCCGGGCGCCATTTTCTGGATGTGGGTCACGGCGATCCTCGGCGGCGCCTCCGCCTTTGTCGAATCCACCCTGGCACAGATTTACAAGAAGCGGGATACAGACGGCAGCTTTTACGGCGGTCCCTCGTACTACATGCAGGATGCGCTGGGCCAGCGCTGGCTGGGCGTCATCTTTTCGGTCGTGCTGATTCTGACCTACGCGGTCGGCTACAACATGCTGGCGGCCTTCAACACGCAGGACTGCTTCTCGGGCTTCGCCTTTTATAACGAAAAGACCCCCATCATCGTCGGGGCGGTGCTGGCCGTGCTGTTCGGCATCTGCGTCCTCGGCGGCGGCAAACGGCTGACGAAGGTCACCGAGGTGCTTGTCCCCGTCATGGGCATCCTCTATGTGCTCGTGTCGCTGTTCGTCGTCATCACGCACATCACGGCGCTCCCCCGCGTGTTCGGGATGATCTTCCGCTCCGCCTTTGACTTCCGTGCCATCTTCGGCGGCTTTACGGGCTCGTGCATCATGTGGGGCATCAAGCGCGGCCTTTACTCCAACGAAGCCGGTATGGGCTCGGCACCCAACGCCGCCGCGTCGGCCGACGTCGCCCACCCGGCCAAGCAGGGCCTGGTGCAGATGCTTTCGGTATTCATCGACACCCTGCTCATCTGCTCCGCCACCGCCTTCATGTGCCTCTTCTCGGGGGTTGAACCCTCTTCCGAGGCCGCCGGCGCCGCCTATGTGCAGGCTGCAGCCCGGACCGCCCTGGGCGGCTTCGGACCTGTCTTTCTGGCTGTGGCCGTGAGCCTGTTCGCGTTTACGACGCTGCTCGGCAACTACTATTACACCGAGGGCTGCCTCCGCTTCCTCATGAAAAAGAAGCCCGACAGCACCTTTATGACGGTTTTCCGTCTCTGCGCGACGGCGCTGGTCTTCCTCGGTGCGGTGATCTCCGCCGGTCTCGCCTGGGACACGGCCGACCTGCTGCAGGCCCTGATGGTCATCATCAACGTGCCGGTCATCCTCCTGCTCGCCAGGCCCGCGCTGGACGCGCTGAAGGATTACGAGGCCCAGCGGAAGGCCGGGAAGGAGCCTGTCTATCACGCCGCGGCCAACGGCATCCAGGGCACCGACCACTGGCAGAAGTAAAGAAAGGAAATAAATAATAGCAGAAATCCCCTGTCCGCGCGGAGTGAGCCGCGCGGACAGGGGATTTCTGCTGCCGGCCGGCAGCTTCTGTTTACTGCGGCTGCTTCATCTTCTGCAGCAGCTTTTCTTCGCACATGGCGGGATTGACGGTCTCGCGGGCGGCCATGGCGATCGCAGCCGCCGCAAGCCCGGCGCGGGCGCTTTCCGCAGCATCCAGACCGCGGAAGTGTGCCCAGACCAGCGCCGCCATAAAGGCATCGCCGCAGCCGGTGGTGTTCACCGGCACCTCGGGCAGGGCGGAGAGCCGGACCCGCTTCTTCCCGTCGGCCGCCAGCACGCCTTCCTTTCCCATGGTGATATAGACCTGCTGCAGTCCGGTCTCCAGCAGGGCATCGGCAGCGCGGTTCAGATCGTGCTCGTCGGCGATCCGGATGCCGGAGAGCAGTTCGGCCTCCAGCTTATTCGGCTTCAGCGCGTGCAGGCTGGCCAGAACCGGCCGCAGTTTTTCCGCCTTGGAAACCGAGACGGGGTCGGCAAAGATCGGCACATCGGCCTGGGTGCAGAGCCAGCGGACGGTCTCCTCCGGGATGTTCGTATCCAGAACCAGGGCTCCGGCTGCGCGGAGCAGAGGCAGCTTCTCCTCCAGCGCGTCGGGCGTCAGGAAACGGCAGATCTCCATATCCGAGACGGCCAGATGCATCTCGCCCGTATGGTCGGCAAGATAAAGATAGGTCGAGGTTGCCTCGCCCGGAACCGTAACGGCATCCTCCGTATCGATGCCGATCTCGCGGCAGGAGCGGCGGATGACATCGGCATAAAGATCCTCGCCGAAGGCCGCGATCAGCCGGACCGGCAGACCGAGCAGGCGCAGGTTGTGGGCAATGTTCCTGCCGACGCCGCCCGGGCTTGTGCGGACCCGGCCGGGGTTGGAGTCCGACAGGATCAGCGGCTGAAAGGACTGGCCGCCGATATCGATGTTCACCCCGCCGACGACCGCGGCATAAGCGCCGCCTTCTCTCTGCTGCAGCATGTCTTTACTTTCTTCTGGCCAGGCTGAGCAGGCGCAGGAGCTGGACAATGGACGTCACCAGCGAGATGAAATAGGTCATGCCGGCGGCGATCAGGACCTTTTTGCCGCCCACCATCTCGTCATCCGTCAGGATGCCCAGGCGCTCGACCTCGCGCAGTGCGCGGCGGGAGGCGTCCGCCTCTACCGGCAGCGTCACGAGGTTAAAAAGCACGATCCCGGAAAACAGCACCGCGCCCAGCGTGATGAGGCCGGTGCTGGAGAAAAGGAAGCCGAGCAGAATGGCGACATACGAGCCCATCGAGCCGATGTTGCAGACGGGAACCAGGGCCTTTCTCAGCATCAGCAGCGGGTAGGCCTCTGCATGCTGAATCGCGTGCCCGCACTCATGCGCCGCCACCGCGACAGCCGAGACATCCGCGCCGCCGTAAACCGCCGGGGACAGATTCAGGGTTTTGTTCGTGGGGTTATAGTTGTCCGTCAGGGTGCCGACGGTCTGGACGATCGTCACATCCCCAATGCCGTTGGAGCGCAGGATCCGCTCAGCCGCCATGGCGCCGGTCATGCCGTTTCCGGTATGCTGCCTGGCATATTTCTTATATCGGCTTCTGACAATGCCGGACATGATGAGACTGACGACAAACAGAACCAGGGTAAGAATATAGAAAATTTCGGACCAGTACATATTCAGACCTCTTTCCGGTGTTTTTTCTATTATCTATTTTACAACGGCAGGCAGTCAAAATCCACTGTTTTCTGCGGTCCCGGGCTGCATTATATTTTTTGTTTTATAATTTATATATTTTTCTTGACAAATTTTGTCCGAGCGTTTATAATGGGATCATCGAAGAAGAATCTCAACCGGAAAGGAATGATTGTGTTGAAAAAGACGCTGTACAGTCTGATGCTGAACGACGAGGTCGTTCACGAGGTCGATCTGCTGGCGCACCGTCTGGGGACGAACCGCTCGGCGCTTATAAACCAGATCCTGGCGGAGTATGTCAACTATACCACGCCCGAGCGCCGCATTAACGACATTCTCTCTTCCATCGAGCAGCTGATCGGTCCCGGCAGCGACCTGGTTCCTTTCTTCGCGCCGAACACCTTCAGCATGTCGCTGAAGAGCTCGCTGGAATACAAATACCGCCCGACCGTCAAGTACGAGGTCGAACTGTTCCGCAGTGAAGAGGAATCCATCGGCGAGCTTTCCGTCGTTTTCCGGACCCAGTCCAGCGCGCTGATCACGGTGATGACGGAGTTCTTCCGTCTCTGGAAGAGCATCGAGGACGCGCACCTGGCGCCGCTGACCGGCGCCAAGCGGCACTACGCCCTGTACGACGGGCGCTTTACCCGCAGCATTGCACCGCCCGACCGCGACTGCGGTTCGGAGCAGCTGGCGATGGCGCTTTCGGAGTATATCAAGCTGTTTGACAAGCTGATGAAGGCTTATGTCAGCGGGCGTCTGACCGCCCACGAGGTGGAGGCCGCCTATTACTCGCAGATGATCAACTCCCCCATCCATATCTGATCCCCTGCTTTATTCCTTGAATACTAACTCTCCAAAAAAGGAGGTCTGACAACATGAATCCTCAGAACCTGACTCAAAAAAGCCTGGAGGCCGTCCAGACGGCACAGTCCATGGCACTCGAAAACAGAAACAACTATATCATGCCCGAGCATCTGCTCTACGCGCTCATCGACCAGGACGGCGGTCTGATCCCCTCCCTGCTCGGCAAGATGGGCGTTGACAGCAACGCGGTGCTGGCCGAGCTGGACAGCGCCATTGCGGCCCTGCCGAAGGTCGGCAGCACCAGCGATGCCTATCTCTCCCCGGAGACCAGCCGCGTCATCACTGCGGCCGAAAAGGCGGCCAAGTCGATGGGCGACGCCTACGTATCGGTCGAGCACCTGATGATCGGTATCTTCGCCGCGCCTACGGCGGCCATCAAGCGCATTTTCTCGGACCACGGCATTACCAAAAACGCCTTCACCACCGAGCTCAGCAAGGTCAAATCCTCCCCGGTGAACAGCGACAACCCCGAGGGCACCTATGACGCCCTC
The DNA here is from genome assembly GCA_900317375.1 of uncultured Eubacteriales bacterium. GTDB lineage: Bacteria > Bacillota > Clostridia > Oscillospirales > Oscillospiraceae > Limivicinus. Next base: position 839 of record ONGJ01000104.1, on the reverse strand, counting down.
ACGAAATACGGCACCGACCTGGTCAAGCGGGCCCGCGAAAACGAACTGGACCCCGTCATCGGCCGTGACAATGAGATCCGCAACGTCATCCGGATTCTCTCGCGGAAGACGAAGAACAACCCGGTGCTGATCGGCGAACCCGGCGTCGGCAAGACCGCCATTGCCGAAGGCCTCGCCCAGCGCATCGTCAAGGGCGACGTGCCCGAAGGCCTGAAGGACAAGAGCATCTTTTCGCTGGATATGGGCGCGCTGATCGCCGGTGCGAAGTACCGCGGCGAATTTGAAGAGCGTCTGAAGGCGGTGCTCGAGGAGATCCGGAAGTCCGAGGGCGGCATCATTCTCTTCATCGACGAGCTGCACACCATCGTCGGCGCAGGCAAGACCGAGGGCAGCATGGATGCCGGCAACCTGCTCAAGCCCATGCTGGCCAGGGGCGAGCTGCACTGCATCGGCGCCACCACGCTGGACGAGTACCGCAAGTATATCGAGAAGGACGCCGCACTGGAGCGCCGCTTCCAGCCGGTACAGGTGGACGAGCCGAGCGTGGAGGACACCATCTCGATCCTGCGCGGCCTGAAGGAGCGCTATGAGGTCTATCACGGCGTCCGCATTCACGACAACGCCCTGGTGGCCGCGGCGACGCTCTCCAACCGCTATATCAGCGACCGTTTCCTCCCCGACAAGGCCATCGACCTGGTGGATGAAGCCTGCGCGCTGATCCGCACCGAGATCGACTCGATGCCGGCCGAGCTGGACGATATCCGCCGCCGCATCATGCAGATGGAAATCGAAGAGATGGCCCTGAAGAAGGAAGAGGACAAGCTCAGCCGCGAACGCCT
>ONGJ01000107.1 GCA_900317375.1 uncultured Eubacteriales bacterium | reverse complement strand
GATAATCTGTCTTCTCTTCGGTTACCATGGTAATATTATACCATGTCTGAACTCAATTTGCTATATATTATCGGCAATATTTTGTTGCTGAGTTAATAATATCGTTTCGGGATTTGCCGTACAGAAGAGGTTCGTGGCTGTTCATTCGCTTATGAACAAAGCGACAGGCGCGCTGCTGTTTCTGCTGCCGCTGACGATTCCCGCTGCTGAGCTGAAATACGCTGCGATTGTTGTCTGTGCGGCAGCGACGTTTGCCGCAGTTCAGGAGGGACATATCATCAGAACAGGAAGACACCTATGTATACGCCTTGACAGAAAGTGATTGGAGAAGGTTTATGCATTCCCCTGAGGGGAAGGAAGATTAACAGCGGACGTGTTCGCGTCGACACAGGCATATTCCATGACTTTTTTCATTTCTGCAACGAAGGCTTCCGCCGGAATCAAGGCGATGCCGACTTCATCACCGACAACAATCAGGCGTGTACCGACGGTTATACCGTATTGGTTCCGCGCGTCTTTCGGGATGACGATCTGTCCTCTGTTATTGACGGTAACCGTTCCCCAGATGCTTTTGCCAGCAGGAGCAGGAAGGACAATGCCGATCCCTTCGACTGCAGCGTCTTTGAGCAGGCTGTCTACCGTTACGCCGTATATTTCCGCAAGGAGACCGCATTTCTGAACATCCTGAATCGTCGTCCCGTTTTCCCACTTGGAATAGGCCTTTCTGGAGATGTTGATCCTTCCCGCAATCTCTTCCTGAGAAAAGCCGTGGATTGTTCGAAGCATACCTGTTACAGCAATGCAGAAGCAATATGGAGGTAAGGATGCAGATTAGATTGTTTTTGCTTGAAGATGACGCAGCGCTGACGGATGGCCTTTCCTACTCGCTGCGGCGGCAGGGCTACCTTCTGGAGACAGCCGGAACAATCAGTGAGGCAAAGGAGAAGCTGCAGAACCGGCAGTATGACCTGCTGCTTCTTGATGTAACGCTTCCGGACGGCACCGGCTTTGCGGTTTGCGACTGGCTCCGCGCAAGGGCAAACCATGTCCCCATTATCTTTTTGACAGCTCTCGACGACGAAGTGAATATGGTTCGCGGTCTTGATATGGGCGCTGATGACTATATCACCAAACCCTTCAAGCTATCTGTGCTCTTTGCCCGCATCCATGCTGTGCTGAGAAGAAGCAGCGGCGATGCGGAGGTGCAGACGGAACTGAACTCAGCAGGTGTGAAAATGAGTCTCCTGCAGGGGAAAGTATCTCTCGGAGAACGCACTGTTGAACTGACCAATGCCGAGTACCGGCTGCTGCGCTGCTTTATGGAGCACCCGGGCCAGGTTTTGTCCGCTGACCAGCTGCTGGAACGTCTTTGGGATTGCGACGGTCATTTTGTCGACAATAATACCTTATCCGTATATATCAGCCGTCTCAGAACGAAAATCGAGGAGATACCGGCCAAGCCCCGCCGCATTATGACTGTAAGAGGGATGGGCTACAAATGGAATGCGGAGGCTGACGCATGATGCCGCTTTTGTTCACGGCTTTGCTTATGCTGGCCGGCGTGACTGCGGCCTTTGTCAGCCATGTCATCAAAGAGAGGCGACGCACCGACGAGGCAGCTGAGATCGTGCGCCGCATGGCTGACGGGGATCCCGCGGCAAGACTGGAATGCAGCGGTGAAGGATCCTGTGCCCGTCTTTATCATGAAATCAATTCTCTGGCGTCTGTTCTGGGGGCTCATGCCGACGCGGAGCTTCAGGCAAAGGTTTTCCTGAAAAACAGCATTCAGGATATTTCCCATCAGCTCAAGACACCGCTGGCGTCCTTGTCCATTTATCAGGAACTGCTGGCGGATGAAACGCTTGATTCCGAATCCCGTCAGCATTTTCAGGCACTTTCCGCGCAGGAGTTTGAGCGGATGGAACTTCTCGTTCAGAATCTGCTGAAGATCACAAAACTCGATGCCGATACGGAACTCCTTGAATGCCGCGTGACTTCTGTCCGGGAGCTGATCCTGAAAACCCGTGAGCGCTTTGGAGTTCGCACATCCCGGGAAGAAAAGAACATCACGGTCGAGCTTCCCGATGAAACACTCGACGTCTTTTGCGACCCGATCTGGATCTCTGAAGCACTGGACAATCTGGTCAAGAACGCGCTCGACCATACGCAGCCGGGCGACACGGTCACTTTGAGCGGAAAGAAGATTGCCGGGGAGATCTGCCTGCAGGTAACAGATAACGGCAGCGGCATTCATCCTGAGGACATTTACCACATCTTCAAGCGCTTTTACCGAAGCCGCTTTGCAAAGGACAAGAGCGGAATCGGGCTCGGGCTTGCGCTGGTTCGATCCATTGCCGAACGCCACGGCGGAACCGTGGAGGCAGACAGCACACTTGGAAAGGGAAGCAGCTTCTCTATCTATCTGCCCGATGTCGGGAAAAATGCCGGCGGACCAATACAGCAGCCTGAAAACCAGATTCCGACAAAAATGTAGGATAGAATTCATCTGTATGTAAGGCAAATATGCAATACTTCTTCTGAAACTGGGAAAGGAAGAGGTTATTATGCAGTTACTGGAAGTCAATCATCTGTCGAAAACCTATGGCAGCGGGGATGCTGCCGTTCATGCGCTGAAAAGTGCAAGCTTTACGCTGCAGAAAGGCGAATTTGCCGCAGTTGTCGGCGAGTCCGGCTCGGGAAAAAGCACGCTTCTGAATCTGATCGGCGGATTGGATACGCCTACAGCCGGCAGTGTCATCATCGACGGAAAGGACATCTTTTCACTGAACGACAAAGAACTGACGGTTTTCCGCCGCCGCAATATCGGTTTTATATTCCAGTCGTTCCATCTGATCCCGGAGCTGAACGCAGAACAGAATATCATGTTCCCGGTGCTTCTGGATTCCCGCAGACCCGATGAAAAGTATCTGGATGAGCTTCTGCATGTTCTTGGGCTCGAGGAAAGGCGCAGCCATCTTCCGAGTCAGCTCTCCGGCGGGCAGCAGCAGCGCGTGGCCATCGGACGGGCTCTTTTTTCCCGCCCTGCGCTGATTCTGGCGGATGAGCCGACCGGTAATCTGGATTCTGAAAACAGCCGCGAAGTCATACGCCTGCTGAAAGAAACGTCGCAGAAGTATTCACAGACCGTCCTGATGATCACCCACAACCGTGCCATCGCACAGAGCGCCGAACGGGTTTTGCGGGTCTCCGATGGGGTCCTGACGGACCTGGGGAGGTGTATCTGATGCGCAGCTATCTGTCTCTGGCGGGGATCTCAGCAAAAGCGCACCGCAAGAGCAGCCGGGTAACGCAGCTGTGCATTATGATTGCCGTAGTTCTGGTAATCTCGGTGTTCAGCATGGTGGACTTCGAATACATGCATATGACAGAAAAACTGGTTCGAGACCACGGCAACTGGCATATCGCACTGAACCATGTACCGAAGGAAGAGGCGGAAAGCGTGTGGAATGAGGCCGATGTGAAAGCGGCATGCTGGTATGATACCTTCAATTACCGTCTTGACCAGCCCATCTGCCTCGACGGCCGCCCGATCTGCATCATCGGCACAGAGGAAAGCTTCTTTACGGATTTTTGGAAAGATATGCTGACGGAAGGCCGTTTTCCGCAGAACGGTTCCGAGGCACTGCTCAACCAAAACGCAGAGAATATCCTTGACTGCAGAGTCGGTGATGCTGTCGTGATCCAGACTCCCGCGGGAGAGTATTCCTACACGGTATGCGGCTTTGTAAGCGACACCTCATACAGTCTTGCCCGGGACGCGCTGATCGCTGTCCTTGATTACACCGAAATGGGACGAATGGCGGAAGCAAACGGCCAAGCTCGTGAGATGCAGTACTATATCCAGTTCAAACAGAGCCTCTCCATAAAGAAGACCATCGCCAATCTGAAAGCCTCGCACGGATGGACAGACGAAAACGTCGCAGAAAATGCCGCACTTCTCGGCATCATGGGGATGAGCACGGACAACTACATCGTGGGTCTCTACGGCGTTGCTGCGATCCTGGTTGTCATCGTGGTTTTGGCCGGCATCATGATGATCTCCGGCAGCCTGAACGCCGGAGTCGCACAGCGCACAGAGTACTACGGAATGCTGCGCTGTATAGGGGCCGGTAAAAGACAGGTCAAACGCCTGGTTCGCAGGGAAGCGCTGCACTGGCTTCTGCTCGCGATCCCTGCGGGTGCGGTCATATCCACGCTCATCTGCTGGGTTATCTGTGCCGTACTCGCATACGGTATTGGCGGGGAGTGGGCGGGAATGCCCGTAGGCAGGATCAGCTGGATAGGGATAGGCATCGGTGTTTTGGTCGGAACCATTACCGTCATCCTTGCGGCGGCCGCCCCCGCAAAGCGCGCCGCGGCAGTATCCCCGATCGCAGCCGTTTCCGGCAGCGGTGACGGGCAAAACGCAGGTATGGCAAAGCTCGGGAAGGCTCCTGTGCCGATCGCGCTGGGTTTCCATCACGTGTTTGCAAAAAAGAAGAATCTGCTTCTCATGACAGCTTCCTTCGCGCTGAGCATCATCCTGTTCCTCACCTTTTCCGTCATGATCACCTGGATAGAAAACGCCCTCACTACAAACAAACCCTATTCTCCTGACATCAGCCTTTACTATTCCGACTACAGCGCCGGGCTTGGATCTGACCTCGCGGATGATCTGCGCGGCATTGCAGGCGTAAAGCACGTATACGCCCGCATGCACCGCCTTACAGAGGTTGAAAACTGCGAGAAAGCAAATAAGATAGACCTCATCTCCTACGATGAAATCCAGTTTGCCTGGGCCAGGGCTGACCTGCTCCGCGGGGACATTGAAGCAGCGGCAAATGAAACCGGAAAAGTCATCATCGCCTTCGAAAAGGGAACAGCGTTCGAGTTGGGTGATACGATGGATGTAAACGGAAAAACCCTCACAGTGGCCGCTCTTCTTTCCGACAGCCCTTTCAGCGCCGGCAGCAATCCGACTGTGATCTGTTCGGAAGAAACCTTCTCAGAGATCTTCGGCGCCTGCAATTACTCCGTCATTGACCTTCAGCTGAAAAAAGGCTATGGCGACGAAACCGTTGCCGATATCAGAAGCATCGTGGATGACAAGGTGATCCTGAGCGACAGGCGTGAAGGCAATACCGAAACGAACAGCACCTATCTTGCTTTTTCCGTTCTGGTTTACGGTTTCCTTGCCATGGTTGCGATGATCACGGTATTCCATATCATCAACAGCATTTCCATGAGTGTCATCGCCAGGCAGCGCCAGTATGGCATGATGCGGGCAATCGGCATGGATTCCTCTCAACTCAGGCAGATGATAACCGCTGAGTCACTGGGCTACGGCATTTCAGGCTGTTTGGTCGGCTGCGCCGCGGGCCTTCCTCTCCATGCGTGGTTCTACCGTGCTACGATCAGCAATTACTGGGGTATCGCATGGCAGATTCCCTGGCCGCAGCTGCTTATCATTATCGGTGTGGTGCTCTGCTCGGCTTTTGTTGCTGCGAGAGGACCGGTCAGGCGCATCATGTCCAGGCCTGTCACGGAAGCAGTAGGATCTTTATAACTTTTTCCTGCCTCTTTTCTTTTAAACAAATCACAGGATTCGAGCGGACCGGCGGGCCGTGCTGCCTGACAGCATGACGGTCCACACCAAGGACCGGATCACCTTCACCCTGACCTGCGGGATGGAGATCGAAGCCTGAACAGAACAATGCAGCCCTGCCGGATGTTACAGTCCGGCAGGGCTTACTTTCATGTTCGCAGAATGCATCTTGAATCCGGGGCATGGCGGAATTATAATGGGACGCAGAGTTTGAGCACATGCTCAGGCGGATACATTGGTGTTTGTTGAGGTAAATGCAATGGAGTATATCAAAGTAACAAAAGAAAATCTGGAAAAAGAGCATATCTGCTGTGCCATCTCCAATAACAAGGATAGTCAGGTTTCATCCAAAAAGGCATGGCTTGCAGATCGATTCGAAGATGGGCTTGTGTTTCTGAAAAGCGTGGAACGAGGCAAGTGTTTTATTGAGTACATCCCTGCAGAAAATGCATGGAATCCGATCAATGCAGACGGATATATGTATATCGATTGCCTGTGGGTATCCGGCTCGTTCAAGGGACACGGATATGCAAACGATCTTTTGAACGCCTGTATCGAAGACAGCAAAGAAAAAGGGAAAAAAGGTCTCTGCATTCTGAGCGCCGCAAAGAAAAAACCGTTTCTTGCCGATCCGAAGTTCCTGGCATATAAGGGCTTTTCTGTGTGTGATGAGGCGGATAACGGAATCCAGCTCTGGTACCTGCCGTTCTTATCGAATGCCGAAAAGCCGAAATTCAAAGAATGCGCCAGGCATCCCCGTGTCGATGAAACCGGCTACATTCTTTATTATACGAGTCAGTGCCCGTTCAACGCAAAATATGTGCCTGTTGTTGAACAAACCGCATTAGAACACAGTATTGCTTTCAAGGCAATCCATATAGAGAGTAAAGAAGACGCGCAGAATGCCCCTACACCGATCACGACCTACGCGCTTTTTTACAACGGAGAATATCTGACAAACGAGCAGATGAATGAAGCGAAATTCCTGAAACTGTCAGCTTGTTAAACTCCAGTCTGGGGTGATGAGCAGGTGAGCGTGTAAAGGAAACATTTTCTGTCAGTGATCCGCGTTCGCCTCGGCTGAACAGAATCACGAAGAAAGGGAAAAGACCGGAAATGAAAAAACAGCTCAGCATTCTTCTGACACTGGCGATGCTTCTGTGCCTGGCCCCCTGCGGCAGCTTTGCCGATGCCGCGCCGGAGGTACCCGGGGACGGCATCTCCTTCCGCTTTGCCTCGAAGGAGGAGGGTGCGGAGCTGCTGCTGGCATTAAAAAAACACCCGGGAGGGTGTTTTTTTAATGCCAGCAATCGGGGTCGCGGCCTTCCCAGCTGCCGGTCTTGGCGCAGGTGATGCACTTTGCGCCGCCGCGGCACCGCTCGGCGTGCGCACAGCCGGCACAGGCCGCAGGAATGGGGGCATCGCGCAGGGCGCGCATGGTTTCGCTGTTCTGCAGCGTATCCTTCAGTTCGCCGTCAAAGATGTTCCCGATCACATCAGGCAGGCGGCGGCAGGGCATGAGCGTGCCGTCCGCCAGCAGGATGAGCAGGCTGCCTCCGGCACAGCAGTGGTAAAGGCCGCTCTCCGCGTCATCGGCA
>ONGJ01000108.1 GCA_900317375.1 uncultured Eubacteriales bacterium | reverse complement strand
TTCCTTGCCGAGATCCGAACCGGCGGCACGGCGTACGCTCCCTGCCGGCTCGTAACGGCCTTCTTTTACATAGGCGGACCAGACAAAGCCTTCCTGACCGTTTACGATCACGTGTGTCCAGTCTCCGCTGACACCCAGAATCCGCGCATTGTTTCCCGTGTTGAGGTTTTCGCTCAGGATGCTTGCGGTCATAGACGGAGCCTGGCGCAGACGGACGCCGTTGCCGATGATATACCCGTCTGTCGGCGCTGTAGCCGCGGAAAGACTCTCGTTCAGCCCAAGCGTCTGAGAGACTGCATCTGCTCCATTTCCCTGTCCTTCCCGGCCTGCATCATCTGCAGGCTGCCCGAGAACGGCGCTTGCCTGTCCGCCGGCTGCTGGGCCCGGCTGTCCCGAAGGAGCGGCCTCGTGCTGCGGCTCAGAAACAGGGTTTTCTTTCACATATTCCGTGAAAACATAACCGCTGACCCCGTCGATGACGGCCTGCGTCCATCCCTGTGTGAAACCGGTGATCTGAAGCGCGGTCCCCCGACTATAGGTACCGATAATCGGGTAGGTGGTCCCGGGACCGGTCCGAAACCGGACCAGACTGCCGCTGATTTCGCCGGTGCGATCCCTGCTTTCTGCAGGAACTGCCGCATCCTGACTGACGGTGCCGACACCCAGTGTGGCAGTGACCGAACTGCCGGCACTGCTTTCAGAGGAGGCGGCCGGTTCTGCTGTGCCCGGCATCACGGGCAACTCTCCTGAAGCGGTGCCCACGGCCCCCACTGCTGAGGACTCCGTGAGATTGGCACCTTGTTCCGGAACTTTCACATCGCCCGTACCGATGCTGTTTCCAATCACAGTGGTCACGTTCTGCGGACCTGAGATGGGGATGCCGCCGTAGGGATCGCCGAGCGAGGAATCAGCCGGCTCAATCAGCGCAGCGGAAACGGAGCCGGCGGACACATAGTCATGGTATACAAAACCGTCCTTGCCGTCAACGGTAACGGCCGTCCATTCTCCGGAACTGCCGCGGATGGTGAGTTCCTTTCCGTTGGAATAGGTGCCCAGGACGCTGTACCCGGTCCCGGGTCCGGAACGGAGGGAGACATACATGGCATTGATGTAGCCGGGAGAACTCTGGCCGGCAGCATCATAGCCGGCAGGTGCCGTGTCCTCTGCAAGCCGGAGATAAGCGGAAGAGACATAACCGACATTTCCATCCCAGCTGACCTGATACCAGTCGGCATTGGACCGGTTCAGAACCTCGACGGTCATACCTTCACGCAAACTGGTGAAGCTGGAATAGACAAGACCCGGACCGGAACGCACATTCACTTCTTCTCCCGTGACAATGGCCTGCTCAGCGAAGGCCGTCACGGAAAGCGCAGAAAAAAACAGGACAGAAAAGAGCCATGTCCGAATCTGTCTTCTGTGCATGCCGCAGACCCCCTTGTACTGTCTTACCGGGATGCGAGCGCGCGGTCAAGCCAGACAGCTGCAACGTCAATGGCAGAATACAGGCTGTCCTTCTCGGTCTTTTTGACGATCCGGTCACGCGATTTGACAGAAGTGTCTGTCAGCTGAAGCTGGACGGACACCTTGGTCGCGACATCGAGATCCTTCACCTTTTTCGTCTCCAGAATCTGCATCATAATGACGTATTTGTCAGCAAAGCTGCCATAATAGATCATATTGTCTTTCCGCTGAAGCGGGTGACCCTTATATTCGAGAACTTTCTTTGCCACAAAACCACCTCCCTATACGGTTTCAGAATGTAACACAACAGGACTGTCCTGTCAAGGACGTCCTCAGCCGCCTTTCCTTAGCCACCAACAATGACCACACCGCCGCCGGGCTGTGGAACACCACCGTTATAAAAATTGTCCCAATACCAGGAATTGTCAAAATCGTCACTGGTGATGCCGCCCTCGATCAGATCCTGATCCGTGCGGGCGACCTGCGTGGGCGCTTCAATGAAGATATGCGTATCCGGAGCAAGATACGGATATGTAAAATCAGTCCAGGAAAGGCCGCTGTGAACCTTGCTCATGATCTGGCGCCAGACACGGGCGGCCGGGTTCCCGTTCGAGTTGATGCGCTCGGGAATATCAAAGCCTGTCCACACAACGGCGACATAGTAGGGGGTGACGCCCGCAAACCAGCGGTCCTTGTATTCACCGGAAGTGCCGGTCTTGCCTGCAACGGGAACATTGCCGAGACGTGCCTCGGTTCCTGTGCCTTCATCGACAGCGTTTTTCATCATCCAGGTCAGACAGTAGGCTGTGTTCGGATCAAAAGCGGCGATTGTCTCGGGGACATTGTCCAGAACAATGTTCCCCCGGCTGTCCGTGACCATGGAATAGGTACGGCTGTAAGTGAAGATCCCGTCATTTACCAGCGAGCAGTAAGCCTGGGCCATTTCCCGTACCGAAACGCCATTCGTCAGCTGGCCGAGCGCCATGGGCGCATAAGAGGCATCATCCGGAACGAGACTCGTAAAGCCGAGGCGCTGGGTCAGATAGTCGTAAGAGGTCTGGGGACCGTTCGGAAGCTTGTCGACGATCTGAGCGGCAACCGTGTTGAGCGACCATTTCAGCGCCTGATATATCGAAAGCACACCGTAGTTTTCATAGTTATCGTTATGCGGATACCAGCTGGTCCCGGCAAGCACAATGTTTGCCGCATCGTTGACCAGCGTGTCCGGCGTGATCAGACCCTCGTTGAGTGCGGGACCGTAACTGGCAAGCGGTTTGATGGAGGAGCCGGGCGAACGGGTCGCCCCGCCGTAGTTGACACCGCCCGAACTGACGGGAACCGCGCGGTTCAGACCGAAATTGATGGTCTTTTCCCCGACCCCGCCGCAGAGAGCCAGAATTCGGCCGTCATAGGGATTCATAATGACGATGGCGCTCTGAAACTGCTGCTCATAGCGTCCGCCTTTGGGCATCTGTTCGGGATCGGAATACTGCGCGTCAACGATCTGCTGTATTCCCGTGTCCATGCAGCTGTAGATCTGATAGCCGCCGTTATAGAGAAGCTTTTCCGCGGCGTCGTAGTTCAGACCCTTCTGCCGCATCAGATCGCGGATGACATCCCGGATGACGACTTCTTCATAATAGGAATAGATTTCCTGATGATACTCCTCGTTCGGGGTGCGCTTGAAAACCAGCTTCTCCGCCACGGCGCTTTTCCAGGTGTCGTAATCGATATAGCCCTGTTCGTACATCTCGCGCAGGATGACCTCCTGCCGCTGCTTGTTGTTTGCCTCGTTGTAGAAAGGGTCGTAATAGGTCGGCTTGTTCGTGATGCCGATGATGGCGGCGCATTCTGCCAGGGAAAGGTCCTTGACGTCTTTTCCGAAATAGGTATGAGCTGCGATGCCGACACCCCAGCAGCCTTCACCAAAATAGACAGCGTTGAGGTACCATTCGAGAATTTCCTGTTTGTCGTATTTCTTTTCCAGTTCCAGAGCACCGAAGATCTCGGTCAGCTTGCGCTGGACGGTAATCTGATCCTTGCCGGTCAGGTTTTTCAGAAGCTGCTGGGTGATGGTCGAGCCGCCGTAGCTTGTCTCCATGCGGGCAAACATCTCAACGAAGGCGCCGGCCGTGCGGTACCAGTCAACCCCCTTGTGGTCATAGAAACGCTTGTCTTCGATGGCAATCAAAGCCTGCTCCATATACTTGGGGATGTCTTCATACTCGACCCAGATGCGCCGCTGATCGCCCCCGATGGTAATACCCTGCTGCCATTGCCCGGCAAGGTCCTGATACCAGATGGTGCTGGCCTCGCTCAACTGATAGTCTTCCAGAGTGATATCCAAATCCGGAGTCAGACATGTCTTGACATAATAGGCAAAAATACAGGAAAACAGAATGCCGGTAATCAGCACAATAAGAAGGACTGTCCCAACAAGGCGGAGAATGACACTGACCAGCGAAGAAGCGGTGTCGGCGGCAAAACCGGTGACCTTCAGAATGCTGCGTAGCGGGCTGCGGATGCGCATCGGTGCATCCGATACAGCTTTTTTCTCAGCCATGGGAACCCTCCTTTCGTTTCGTAATGTCGGACCATTATAGCACAGATTCTCCTGTTCGCAAAGCATTCCCGGAAAAGTTTTAGACTTATTCAGAATTATGAATTTGATGCCCTTGCGGCCGCGGAAAGAGTATGCTATGATGAACCGACGACAGAATCGGCGGGGGCAGACCATGAAACAATTCCGAAACAGAACAGCGAACATCATCCTGCTGGCGGCGCTGGCATTCGGCCTCATAGGATGCGGACAAAGCGTCAACATCGAGGAAGAGCTTCCTGAGGAAGAGAGGCCCGAGCCTCGCCTGATCTACCAGACAAAAACCGCCGAAATCGCCGCGGGCAACGAAGCAGTTCTTTTCCAGCAGGGCTGCGAGGACAGAGGATTTCTTGCCCTGATCAACAGAAAGACCGGAGAGAATATCCCCCCGGAACTGCTGGAAGACGAGGATTTTGTCAATGACGGCCGATACGATATCTTTGAGAGCGCGCTCTTCCGGGTGACAGAGAAGGGAAAACGCGAAAAAATCCGGCGATACCGTCCAATGGCGGCACCGACGGATACGGAGGACAGAAAAGAGTATACTTCCGATTCCCGGCCGAGAGCCTTCCGGATGCTGAACAGCGGGAATATCCTCTGCCTCGAGAGCAGTTATGAGAGCTGGCAGGACCCGAATCTGAGCCCGATGCATCAGACAGAAAACCATTATTATGTAAGAGTTTTACAGCAAAACGGTACGGAAATCAGCTGTCATGAAATCCAGATAAACCCGGAGCAGGGCGTGCCAGCCTGCAGCAAAACGCAGGTCGTCGGCGATGCAATGGCTGCAGTACCGCAGGGCAATGCCGTGCTGTTTTTCAATACGGAGGGAGTATCCTGCTTTTCCGTTACGACGCCGTTCCCGGTCAAGGAGCTCTGCTGGCTCGGGGAGGACCGCCTCGCGGTTGTACTTGAACAGAACGGCACGCTGTGGATCAGCCTGATTGACACCGCCATGCGGACGGCGACTGTGCCGATTGAACTGCCCCCCGGATCGCATGATTTCTGCCGCGGTGAAGCGGGGAACAGCGTTTGCTTTTTGAGAAACACGGAAGTGTTCAGCCTGAATCCTGAAAACGGAGACATCAGAAAACTGACATCTCTTCTCTCTATTGGTGTCAATCCTTCCGAAGTTGCGGCTTTTTTTGCCCGCGGAGACGGCAGTCTGCATTTTTTGCAGCACATTTGGCAGCCTGACCAGACGACGGCAGAGCGTTATACCATCGTTGCCCCCGGGCTGTTCCCTTCAGAGGAAAACGCCTCCGAAGGGAGTGGGGAGAATCCTGCTGCAGCGGAGGAAAGGCGAGAAATCAAGATCAGCTTTCTGCGGCTTTCTGACAGGCTGATGCGTGAAATCATTGACTTTAACGAGCAGAGTGCATCCTGCGTGCTGCTCCCTCTGGACTATACAAATCTCAGTCCTGAGAGCTTCTTTACGGATGATCACCAGCTTGTCGTTATGGATGAAGCTGCATTTGAACGCTTTCAGAGTGAAAAGAAGCTGGCGGACCTGCGGCCTCTGATGAACGAAGACCCATCCTTTGACGAGGAGGATCTGTTTTTGAGCGTCCGCAGGTCGTTAAGCGATGAAGACGGTGCGCTCTGCGCGCTCCCGCCCGAGTTTCGCATCGAGACCATGGCGGCTGACCAGGATACCGTCGGCGGAAGGACCCAGCTCAGCATCTCCGAACTGCAGGCTCTGGCGGCAGAGCTGCCTGAAGGCGGCAGCATTTACGAGCCGTATTATACCGCAGATCGGCTGCTCCGGGCATTGGAGACCGTCAACCGTCATGACGAAGGACTTCGCGGGGTGCTGACAGATTTCTCCCGCCTGCAGCCGCAGAATTATAATTACAGCAATTATATTGCGGACACATCCAGCATGGAAAGCCGTATTTATGACGGAAAGCTGCTTTTGATACAGGCACAGATCGGTACGCTGAAGGATTTGAAGTGGTATGACGCCTTTTTCCCGTCCGGCTCCTGCTGCTTTGTCGGATGGCCGAAACCGGACGGTTCCGCGTCCATCCTTCGCTATGATGAGCTTTTGGGTATCGGGCCCGGCCTGGACAGGGAAGAGCGGGCGGAGGCATGGCGCTTTCTACGGGCTGCGCTTCGGAAGGAGAACCGTCAGGAAAGCTATGGCTTTCCTGCTCTTCGGGAAGCTCTTGATGAGATGTTGGACAAGGATGCCGCCAATGTCGTCTATCTGCGGGATGAAAAGGGAAGATGGAAACTCGATAAGGAGGGCGAACGGATCGAGGCGGCGAGAGACAGCTGGTATTCTCCGGAATGGCGCCGGCACTATGAATATGCCCTGACAGAGAAGCAGCGCGAAAAGCTTCTGACCCTGATCGAAAACGCCGTCTGAGAAAATTCACAGATTAATGCTTTACAAAAAAAGCCGGGTATGGTAATTTAGCTACAATGTTCAGGCGGAGGCAATAACCGAAGCCGAAAACAAAAAATTTTTGAATTATCGGAGGGTTGATTGATGAAAAAATGGGTATGTCCGGTCTGCGGTTATGTTCATGAAGGCGATACCCCGCCTGAAAAATGCCCGGTTTGCAAAGTCCCCGGTGAGCGCTTTACTCTGCAGGCAGAAGAACTGACCTGGGCAGCAGAGCATGTTCTCGGTGTCGGAAAGGTGTTTGGCGATGACGTGCCCGCAGAAGTCCGGGAGGAGATTATATCCGGTCTGCGCTCAAACTTCGAGGGCGAATGCTCTGAGGTAGGTATGTATCTGGCCATGGCCCGCGTTGCCTACCGGGAGGGTTATCCCGAGATCGGCGATTATTGGAATAAAGCCGGCCTGGAAGAGGCTGAGCACGCTGCAAAATTTGCCGAACTGCTCGGCGAAGTGCTGACCGACAGCAGCAAGAAGAACCTTGAAATGCGTGTTGATGCTGAAAACGGTGCAACGGCAGGCAAGTTCGAGCTTGCCAAGCTGGCGAAAAAGTATAACCTCGACGCCATTCATGACACGGTCCATGAAATGGCAAGGGATGAGGCGAGACACGGCAAGGCCTTCAAGGGACTGCTGGAACGTTACTTCAAGTAATTATCAAAGCGCAGCAACGAGACTGACGAAAGG
>ONGJ01000109.1 GCA_900317375.1 uncultured Eubacteriales bacterium | reverse complement strand
TCGCTGACCTGGTACATCAGCGGGTACTTGAGCGGCTTGTCGTCACCCTCCGGCACGGACAGGATGGTGACGTTTTTGTGGGCGCCGGTGTCAAACTCGGCAGGGCAGACCAGATTGCCGATGTTCTCGAGGATCAGCAGGTCCAGACCCTCGGTGTCGTATTCTGCCAGCGCGCGGGCCGTCATGTCCGCGTCGATATGGCAGAGACCCCCGTTGTGAATCTGGAGGGAGCGGATCCCGGTCCGGTCGGCGACGCGCTGGGCGTCCAGACTGCTTTCAATGTCCACATCCATCTCACCGATGTTCAGGCTGCCCTTCAGCCGGTTGATGAGCGCGACCAGGGTGGTGGTTTTGCCGCTGCCGGGGGAGGACATGAAATTCAGAAACAGCGTGCCCTGCGCGGTCAGCCTGCTGCGGATCAGTTCGGCCTCGCGGCCGTTTTCCGCAAAGACGGATTCGTTGATCTGAATGACTCTCACTTCGCTCATTTTGCGTTCCACTCCTTCACCTTCCGGACCAGGACGTCGGCAAGCGCCTGCACGCCCTCGCCGGTTTTTGCCGAGATGTAATAGACCTCGATGTTCGGATTCCGGGTTCTGGCGGCCTGCTCCATCCGCTCTTTGTCAAAGTCAAAGACGGGTAGGGTGTCGATCTTGTTGACGACAAGCATGTCGCACTTTTCGTACATCAGCGGGTACTTGGCCGGCTTGTCGTCACCCTCGGGCACGGAGAGAATCGTCATGTTGATGGCAGCACCGGTGTCAAACTCGGCAGGGCAGACCAGATTGCCGATGTTTTCCAGCACGATCAGCTCGGCATTCGGAATGTTCAGAGCCCGGATGCCCTGACGGGTCATGTCCGCATCCAGGTGGCACATGCCGCCCGTGTGAAGCTGGACGGTGGGCACGCCGGCCTCCTGCATGGTGCGGGCGTCGACGGCGCTGTCGATATCCGCCTCCATCACGGCCCAGCGCAGCCTGCCGCCGAAAGCGCGGTTCAGGGCCAGCAGGGTGGTGGTTTTGCCGCTGCCGGGGGAGGACATCAGGTTCAGCAGGCAAGTGCCCTGCGCCTTCAGCTCGTCCCGGAGCGCCTGGGCGTCCCGGTCGTTGTCCTCAAGTACGGATTCTTTTAAGGCGATGATTTTGATTTCGTCCATGTTATTCCCTCTGCAAATTCTATTTCTGCTCTCATTCGTATCAGCCGGAACTGCACGGCCAACCACCATTCACAGCACCCCGACTTCGGCTTCCTGCAATTGCGCGGAAGGCAAGCCTGTACCTCGCCCTCAGGCTACCGCGCCGCGCTTGTCTGACTGGATGCAGGCAGGCGCCTGCGTTTCGACTGACACCCTCTCATTATAGGAGGGCGGGGGGGAAAATTCAATTGTTTTTTACAAGGTTGCAATTTCCGGTGTTCTGCCGTATAATCCCGTCATGAACTGCAAAAACTGAGGAAATAAGACGGATATGGTTTTTTCGAGCCTTCTCTTTCTCTATGCCTTCCTGCCGCTGTCGCTGATCAGTTATTTTCTGTGCCGCAGCCTGCGCGGGAAGAATCTTTCACTGCTGGTGTTCTCCCTGATCTTCTATGCCTGGGGAGAGCCGAAATACGTGCTGCTTCTGATGGGGATGGCCCTGGTGGACTGGTTCTGCGCCCTGCGCATCGCGCAGGCGCCTTCGAAGAACGAGGGAAAGCTGTGGCTGATCCTGGCGGCGGCGATCGACCTCGGGCTGATCGGCTTTTTCAAATATGCGGGGCTGTTCTGCTCGCTGTTCGGGCCGGTGCCCGATTTTGTCGCGCGCATCGCCCTGCCCATCGGCATCTCGTTTTATACCTTCCAGCTGCTGACCTATGTGGCGGACGTGTACCGGGGGGATGCATCCGCCGAAAAGGAATACTGGCACGTGCTGCTGTATGCCGCGCTGTTTCACCAGTGCATCGCCGGGCCCATCGTGCGCTACAACAGCATTGCGGAGGAACTCTTCGTCGCCCGTGACGGCAGCGAAGAGCTCACCGACGGCATCCGGCGCTTCTGCGTCGGCCTCGCCAAAAAGGCCCTGCTTGCCAACCCCTGCGGCGCATTGGTGGACGCGCTGCTGCTGTCCGACACCACGGCGGGCGATGCCAGCCTTTTTGCCCAGAACCTCGGCGCGCTGCAGCAGGTGACCGTGCTGGGCGCCTGGATCGGCATGGCGGCCTTCATGATGCAGATCTATCTGGACTTCAGCGCGTATTCCGACATGGCCATCGGCATGGGCAAGATGCTGGGCCTGCATTATCCGGAAAACTTCAACTATCCCTATACCGCCGACTCCGTCACCGAGTTCTGGCGCCGGTGGCACATGTCGCTGAGCAGCTTTTTCCGTGACTATGTCTATATTCCCCTGGGCGGCAGCCGCTGCGCCCCCTGGCGGGCGGTGCTGAACACCTTCGTCGTCTGGGCCCTGACCGGACTCTGGCACGGGGCAAGCTGGAACTTTGTGCTCTGGGGGCTGTACTGGTTCGCGTTTCTGATGCTGGAACGGCTGCTGCTGAAACCCGTGCTGGGAAAGCTGCGGATCCTGCCGCACCTGTACCTGCTGCTGGTGGTGTACTGCGGATGGATTCTGTTCCGCTTTACGGATGTCCGGCTGGGCTGGACCGTGTTCCGGGCGCTGATCGGCGCAAATGGGAACCGGCTTTCCGACTTCCTGACCGTGACCGCGCTGCAGAACAACCTCTTCCTGCTGCTGGCCTCGGCGATCGCCTGCACCCCGCTGGTCAAGCACCTCTCGCAGCGCCTGGAGCGCTATGCGGTCTGGAGAGGCTGCTGCACCAGCCTGTTCCCGGTACTGCTGCTGCTGCTCTCCACCTGCGCGCTGGTGGGGGAGAGCTACAACCCCTTCTTATACTTTCAGTTTTAAGGATCGTCTGCGTCCATGATGAAGCACGAGAAAGAAAAACCGAAATCCGAGCACGAGCTCGAGCTGGCAGGCCCGTTTTTCGCGGTACTGTTCCTGCTGATGCTGGTGGGCTTTCTGATCCCGCTGCGACCGGAGAATTCCGAGCGCGAGAGAAGAAAGCTGCACGAGTTTCCGCCCTTTTCCGTCCGGACGCTGCTGGACGGCAGCTATTTTGACGAGATTTCCGCCTGGTATTCCGACACCTTCCCGGGCAGGGAAGACATGCTGGAGATTTCGGACCGGCTGAATGCCCTCCACGGCATCGGGAAGAACGAGGTCCAGCTGACTCAGCTGTCCGGCACGGACAACGACAATGCCGCGCTGGATGCCCTGCTGGAGGAAGCCGAGGCCGCTGCCCCGCCCGCCGGGAACGAGGGCGCCGCGGCGCCGGAGGAGAGCCCGGCCGCCCAGCCGACGCCGAAAACGCCGGCCCCGACCCCGACAGCCGCGCCCGAGGCCTCGGCAACACCTGCGCCGTCTGAAGCCCCAGCCTCACCTGAACCGTCTGAAGCCCCGGCTGCGCCGGAGGAGAGCCCCGAACCCGGGGCTGCCGATCAGATCGCCGACCCCGACGCGGTGATCGAAAACTGGGGCGGGCTGAACGGCGAGGAAGAGGCCAAGATGTACGGCGACCTCGTCGTCATCGACGGCAATGCGGTTTCGCGCATGGGCTTTGACCAGATCACCACCGACCACCATATCCAGCTGATGAACCAGGCCGGCGACGCGCTGGCGGCGAAGAACATCCGCTTCTTCAATGTGCCGATCCCCACCAGCGTCAGCGTGCTGCTCTCGTCCGACATGCTGGAGGAGATCGGGGCGGCAGACCAGGGGAAGATCCTGCGCTACATGTTCGCGAAGGAAAACGAGAATGTCGGCAAGGTCAACGCCTTCAACAACCTGCTGCAGCACAACACCGAATACATCTACTTCCACACCGACCACCACTGGACGGCGCTGGGTGCCTATTATGCCTATCAGGAATTCTGCGAGGTGGCGGGCTTTGAGCCGGTGCCCCTGAGCGAATACAAAGAGGTCAATATGGGCAGCTTCATCGGCTCGTGGGCGTATTCGATTTCCCAAAAGATGCTGGAGCCGGACGAGATGATCGCCTATGTCCCGCCGGGGAACATCAAAATGGAGATCACCGGTCAGCCCACCGCAGACAGCGTCATCATCGACGAGAGCGAAAACTACCCGAACATGAAGTACAACTGCTTCATCAACGGCGACAACCCCCTCACCGTCATCACCAACGAGGACCTGCCGGATGCGCCGGACTGCCTGGTGATCAAGGACTCCTTCGGAAATCCCTTTGTCGTCTACCTGACCCAGCATTATCACAAGATCTACGTCCTGGACTACCGGACCAACTTCACCCCGGTCAGCCGGGTCGCCGAGGAGTACGGCGTGCAGGATGTGATCCTCGCCCAGAGCATCGGCGTTTCCCAGACCCGTCAGGCCCAGTACCTGCTGGACAACCTGATGAAGTGAAAAAGAAAAACAGCAGCCCCTGCCGTGAACGGCAGGGGCTGCTTTCTGAAACGGGCTCAGATCCGGGAGACGCCGCTTTCGCGTGCGGCCAGGGCGGCTGCCGAGGCTACGGCATCCCGGACGCGCGGGTCAAAGGCCTTGGGAAGAATATAGTCGGCACAGAGCTCGTCCTCGGACACAAGGGCGGCGAGGGCGTCCGCCGCGGCGAGCTTCATCGCGTCGTTGATGTCCGAGGCACGCACGTCCAGCGCCCCGCGGAAAATGCCGGGGAAGCAGAGCACGTTGTTGACCTGGTTCGGGTAATCCGAACGGCCGGTGCTGACAACGGCGGCGCCGCCCGCCTTCGCCTCGTCCGGGAAAATCTCGGGCACGGGGTTGGCGCAGGCAAAGACGACGGCATCCCGATTCATGCTGCGGACCATTTCCGTGGTCAGCATGCCGGGGGCCGAGACCCCGATAAAGACATCCGCCCCCGTCAGCACCTCGGACAGCGTGCCTTTACGCTGATGCGGGTTGGTCTGGAATGCCAGCTCGCGCTTGGCATCGTTCATGTGGTCCGTCCGTCCGTTCCAGACCGCACCGCTGCGGTCGCAGAGGGTGAGGTCCGACGCACCGGCGGTCATGAGCAGGCCGGCAACGGCGGTCGCGGCCGCCCCGGCACCGTTAATGACGATGCGGACGGCAGAGAGGTCCTTCCCGACCAGCTTCAACGCGTTTTTCAGGCCGGCCAGCATGATGACGGCGGTGCCGTGCTGGTCGTCGTGAAAGACGGGGATGTCCGTGCAGGCCTTCAGACGCTGCTCGATGGCAAAGCAGCGCGGCGCGGAGATGTCCTCGAGATTGATGCCGCCGAAGGACTTGGAGATCAGACGGACGGTCTCGACGAAGGCGTCGACATCCTTGCTGTCGACACAGATCGGGACGGCGTCGACCCCGCCGAAGGCCTTGAACAGGGCGCACTTGCCCTCCATGACCGGCATGGCGGCCTCAGGCCCGATGTCGCCGAGGCCGAGCACCGCGGTGCCATCGGTGATGACCGCCACGGTGTTCCAGCGCCGGGTCAGGTCAAAGCTTTTTTCCGGGGCCTTCTGGATCTCCAGACAGGGCGCGGCCACGCCCGGGGTATAGGCCAGACTCAGAGCCTCGCTGCTGTCCAGGGGCGCGCGCACGCTGATCTCGATCTTCCCCCGCCACTCGGCATGCTTTTCGAGGGAGCGCTTTGCGTAGTCCATTCCGCTATCCGCGCCTTTCCGGGCTCAGGCCCCGGCGCCGATGTCGGCAGCGATGAGGTCGGCGAGGGCCGCAAGCGCGCCCTCCTGACCGGCGGCGAGGGCGGATTTGAGTGTGATGTTGTCCGCGAGAAACTCGATATTCTTCATGGGGGCAATCAGCTCGCGCATCAGCTTGCCGCTGGCGGGGGCCCAGCTGCCGTTTTCAATGACGGCGACCTTGCGGTTCTGCAGGTTGTGGGCGGCGATGTCGTGCAGCAGGTTTTCCATGGTGACAAAAACGCCGTTGTTGTACGTGGTGGCGGCAAAGACCAGATGGCTGCAGCGGAAGGCGTCGGAGACAATATAGCTTGCCGGGGTGACCGAGGTGTCGTACATGCGCACCTTCACACCGCGCTCGCACAGCATGGCCGCGAGGATGTTGGCAGCGTTTTCGGTGTGCCCGTAGACCGAGGCGTAGGCGAGCATGACGCTGTTCTCTTCCGGGGTATAGGTGCTCCAGAGCTGGTACTTCTCAAGATAGCTACCGAAGTCCTTCCGCCAGACAAAGCCGTGCAGGGGGCAGACCACCGCAATATCCAGCGCGGCCGCCTTCTTGAGGGCAGCCTGGACTTGGGGGCCGTACTTGCCGACGATGTTGGTATAGTAGCGGCGCGCCTCGCCGAGGTTTTCGGTGAAGAAGTCGGCCTCATCCGCGAACAGACGGCCGTTCAGGGCGCCGAAGGTGCCGAAGGCGTCGGCCGAGAACAGGGTCTTGCCGGTCCGGTCATAGGTCATCATGACCTCGGGCCAGTGGACCATGGGCGCCATGAAAAAGCTCAGCTCGTGCGTGCCGGCGGAGAAGACGTCCCCCTCCTTGACCAGGTCGATCCGGTCGGAATAATCCGTCAGGAAGAACTGGGAGAGCATGCCCTTGGCCTTGACGTTGCAGAGAATGCGCGCCTCGGGATAGCGCAGCAGCAGACCCTCGATGGTGGCGGCGTGATCCGGCTCCATATGCGAGATCACGAGATAATCCAGCTTCCTGCCGCCCAGGGCGTGGGCGACATTCTCGAAGAAGACCTCAAACACGGCCTTGTCCACCGTGTCGAACAGCACGGTCTTCTCATCCAGCAGGAGGTAGGAATTATAGCTGACCCCGTCGGGAACACCGTAAACGCCCTCAAAGCAGGCAAGACGGCGGTCATCGGCGCCGACCCAGATCAGGTTGTCATTGACTTTTCTTGTGCAGTGCATGGAAGCTCCTTTCTGTCCGCATGCGGCGGACTCTGCGATAGGACCATTATAGAAAATATTTGTTGTACTTGCAATCCTTTTCTGATAAAATCCGGACAGA
>ONGJ01000110.1 GCA_900317375.1 uncultured Eubacteriales bacterium | reverse complement strand
GGTGTTTGCGCTCCTGCTTTGTCTGCTGCTCTGCCTTTCCATCCTGCCGGTCGGCGCTTTCGCGGATGACTACTGCGAGCACGACATCGTGAAGATGGAGGCGAAGGCCACCTGCGGCGAGGCGCACAGAGAGCATTATAAATGCACCAAATGCGGAAAGCTCTTTTCCGACGAGAGAGGGGAGCACGAGATCTCCTATGAGTCCGTCGCACAGGCAAAACCGGTTCATACCACAGGACTGGCGTACGTGGCACCTGTTGCCCCCACTTGCACGACGGGAGGCAACGAAGAGTATTGGGTCTGCACGGAATGCGGGCAGATGTTCTATGATAATCCTAAATCGACGGAAGAGGGGAAAGACATCAGCAGAACCAATCCGATTCCGGATGATCAGGTCAGAAACATCATTCTTTCGCCTCTTGGACATAATATGACCTTCCACGAGGCCGTACCGCATACCTGCACACAGGACGGCAATGTTGCCTATTATCAGTGCAGCAACTGCTGGTGGTCGTTCTCCGATCCTGAGGGTCTGAATCCGCTGAGCAGCGTCACCGATTCTGCTGCTCATGTGAAGACAGAATATCCGGCTGTTGCACCCACCTGCGATACCGATGGCAACAGTTATTACTTCTACTGCAATGTCTGCGAAAAGTACTATGACGAGAACAGCCAGGAAATTTCAGAAAGTTCCTGGGTAATCCCCGCCGGCCATGACTATGAGGAACATCCTTTTCAGGAGCCGACCTGCACGGCAGGAGGCAACCGGCTTTACTATACCTGCAGCGGATGTGACAAAGTCTTTGACGCGGATCTGAACGAGACCACCCTGGAAGCGGTGACCCTCAACATGATCCCGCACAGCCTGGTCATTCATGTGCCCGCCGTTGCCAAATCCTGCTATACGAACGGCAATGTTGAGTATTGGCAGTGCGCTTCCTGCGGAGCGAAATTTGCCGACGCAGAGGGTACTTTGCCGCTGACTGATGAAGAAGTTGTGATCCCGGCCTGCCATGAGTTCGAGGCGACCCCGGCGAAGGAAGCCACCTGCACCGAACCCGGCAACATCGCCTACTGGACCTGCACCGTCGAGGGCTGCGGGATCGTGGTTGACGAATCCGGAAATCAGGTCTGGGAGACGGCCGTTCCGGCAGCCGGCCACAAGCCTGTGAAGGTCGAGAGAACCACCACCT
Source organism: uncultured Eubacteriales bacterium (assembly GCA_900317375.1). Classification (GTDB taxonomy): domain Bacteria; phylum Bacillota; class Clostridia; order Oscillospirales; family Oscillospiraceae; genus Limivicinus. The sequence continues at coordinate 5,788 of ONGJ01000110.1, read as the reverse complement.
GCACCGAGGCCGGTGTGGCGGAGCACTACAAATGCGAAGCCTGCGGTAAGCTATTCCAGGACGAGTCCTGTACGGTTGAAAAAACTTTGGAGGACCTGCAAGAAGCTGCCCCCGGCCACGAATATGACTGGGAAGGCTGGTGCACACGCTGCAAAGCAGTCAGCCCGGATGCGCCGGCGTTTAATCCCGGGCCGGTTACGGTTCCCAACAACGACAATACCTATGTGGTTGTCACCGTCACTGCTCCGGAGGGGGTCTTCCCAGCGAATTGCCAGCTTTCCGTTCAGCCTGTCTTTGTGGTCGATGATCAGACAAAAGAGGCTGTGGATGCCGAGCGTCAGGAAGGGAAAACGGTTGCCAAATCCTTTACCTATGATATCAAGGTTCTCAAAAACGGCGAGGAGATCCAGCCTGCTGACGGCAGTAAGGTGAAAGTCTCCTTTGCGCTGGCGGCGGCAGCGAATACGAATCTGGATGCCACGGTTTACCATGTGACGGACGATGGCGCTAAAGCGCTGGAAACCAGTGTGGAAGGCGAGACGGTTTCTGCTGAAACGGACGGGTTTTCCCTCTACACGGTAGAGTTCACCTATCAGGAGCTGCAGTATGTGCTCCCCGGAGGTGAGACGGTCCCTTTATCCACGGTCCTGGATACTCTCCAACTGAGCGGAGAGGTCCAGGGCGTCACGGTTAGCAATCCGGAGCTTTTCAGCTGTGAGATGGTGGACGGCGTTTGGACCGTCTTTTCCCACCAGTCCTTTCAGACCGACGAATGGATGAACGTCACCCTGGACGGAATTCCGTACAACATCAAAGTGACGGATGCTAATGAGTTCACAGTATCCTTTGAGATGAACGGCCATGGGACTCAAGTGCCTTCGCAGCAGGTTGATTTGAACGGGAAAGCTACGAAACCTGCAGACCCTTCCGAGAGCGGTTATATATTTGGCGGATGGTATGCCGATTCTGGGCTTAAGACACAATTTACTTTCAATGAGGAAATTAAAAAGGATACAACAGTTTATGCCAGATGGCGCTGCATAGTTACTTACAATGCTGAACCGGGCACGGTTACGATTAGCAGCACAACTCGTTCTGTTGTCAGAGTATATAAAAATGTAAATGATAAGGCTACAGAGTATACACCTAACCCACTCGACGGATACATCGTTGATGAAAACTGGTATACCGACGAGGCCCGTAAAATGCCATTTGATTTCAACACGCCTATCACAAAGGACACAACACTATATGCGAATTATATTCCCATCATAAATGAGCAAGACAGCGGGAAAACAGAGGACGGCAGATACGCTCTTGCACTCAATTACGATTATGATACTTACAAGGACAGTGTAAAAGTATCTGTAGATAATACTGAGCTCAAGATGGAACAGTATACGCTTACCAAGGGAAGCCAGGGCGATCTTATCGCAACGCTGACAAAAGAGTATATTTCCGGTTTGGCTGATGGAAACCATACAATGAAAGTTGCCACATCGGAGGGGGCTGGAGAGAGGGCATTTCATACTGCATCGGGCATCGTTACAGATGAATGCATCATCTCGTTTAAAAATAAAGTTGAAGGGGCTTCCAGTTGGCCCATTGACTATACGGTGCCGGTCAGTGGAATGATTAAGAGACCGAATCCGGATCCGAAAGCTGGCGATTATGTCTTTGATGACTGGTATGCGGATGCAGGATTGAAGACAAAATTTGACTTCACAAAAGCCATTACCAGTGATACTGATATATACGCCAAATGGCGTTGCCGGGTTACATTCAGCACGCTTCATGGTACCACACCGCCGGCGCAGATCGTAGATATCAACGCAAAGGCAACTCAACCGGCGGATCTGAGCTGGATCGGCTACACATGGGGCGGTTGGTACACGGATACAGCATGGACCAATGCGTTTGACTTCAAGACGCCCATTACCCGCGATACGGTCCTCTATGCCAGGTGGATTCCCGACCTGAGAATTACAGATGGAAACGGCGGGACCGCACATTACGGCAGCACCTATGCTTTTACACTGAATTATTATTATCCAGATTGGAATAAAAACAGCAGTAAATTTAAGGTGGCTGTCGGCGGACACAACGGTACTTCGGCCACTGAGATCAGCAAAAACGACTATGCCATTACCCGGGGGGCGGGCGACCGGGTTGTGGTTACTCTGAGAGCCACCTATATCCGGACCCTTACCGATGGGGCAACCTACGATATCGTTTTTGATACCGGGCTCGTACCTTATGAGTACGATGCCGGAGAATATCCTCCCATTGATCTGGGCGCCACCGTGGGCAACTTCAAGGTCAGCAAGTCCCCGAAGACGGGCGATGAGAGCAATGTTGCCCTTTGGGCGGCGATAGCCGGCGTATCGCTGATCGCTGTGGTCGTGATCGTAGCAGTCCTCCTCAACAAGCGAAAAAAGGGCAAAAAGGCCCCGACCCCGCCCGAGACCCGGTCTGCGGATAAGACAAAGAAGCCCCCGAAAGAATAAAACATAGGCATAACGCTTTTCCCCGCCCGTTCCGGGCGGGGATTTTCCTGTTTTCATGCGGAAAGATGATTGCAGTTTTTGCCGCGGTAAGGTAATATAAAGTGGCAGACCGCAGAAACCCCGTTTCTGCTTCCGGCTTTTGCGATCCTTACAGGGCACTGGCAGCCTTGCTGACAAGAGAGGGCGAATGGATGAAACGAAAAAGAATCGGTTATCAGACCAGAGTGATCCTGCTGGTTTCCCTGTTCATGCTCGCGACAAATCTGACCCTTGGCCTGGTGGTGACGCGGCAGGCGCGCAGGGTCACAAAGACCCAGATCAACGAGCGTATGCTGGATATCGTCAACACGGCCGCTGCCATGCTGGACGGCGATGTTCTGGAACGCCTGACCGCCGGGGACAAAGACACCCCGGAGTATCAGGAGGTTTTGAACACCCTGAGGCGCTTCCTCGACAACATCGAGCTGGACTATATCTACTATGTCCGCGACATGGGCGACGGCAGCTTCACCTTCGGCATCGACCCGGACCCGGTTTCGCCGGGCGAGTTTGGCTCACCTGTTGTCTATACCGACGCCCTGCATGAGGCCAGCCTCGGTACGCCCTCCGTGGATGAAACGCCCTATGAGGACACCTGGGGCCGCTTTTACAGCGCCTTCAGTCCCGTTTTCAATTCCGGGGGCAGGGTGGCCGCCATAGTCACTGCGGATTTCAATGCCGACTGGTATGAGGCGCAGATCGGCCAGATTCAGACCACGGTGATCACGGGCTGCATTCTCTTTCTTGTTCTCAGTCTGATTCTGGCCTTTCTTCTCGCCGAGCAGTACGGCCGGCAGATGGATTCTGTCCGCAAAAGCCTGGGCGAACTGAGCAAAGACCTGGATTCTCTGACCGAGAACTACGCCGGGAAGTCCGGAAGCACTGAAACTGCGGAACCGTCGGATCCTGACGAAGGCGACATCAAGGCTCTGGAAAAGCATGTCTCCGAACTGCGGAAGAATCTCCGGGACTATATCTCCCATGCCAGCACCCAGGCGAACAGCATGATCACCGCCATGGCCTCGGACTACCGCTGCGTTTATTATGCCAACCTCGACACAGACGATGCCGTGTGCTACCGCGGCGATCCGCATGATCCCGAACAGACACCCGTGGGCGAGCATTTCCCCTATCTTGCGCGCCTGACCTGGTATGCCGAAAACTGCGTCACCGAGCTGTACCGCGAGGGCTTTCTGACCTTCGTCAACCCGGACAATGTCCGCAGCCGTCTTGCCACCGAGCCCATCATCGCCTATCGCTATCTGGCGAAGCGGGAGGGCCGCGAGTATTACGAGATGATCCGTATGGCCGGCGTCCGCCGGGCAGAGGATCGGGATGACCATATCGTCCACGCGGTCGGCTTCGGCCTCACCGAGATCGACGCGGAAATGCGCGAAAGCATGGCGAAGAACGAGGCCCTGGCCGAGGCCCTGACCGTCGCGGAGGATGCCAGCCGGGCAAAGACAGCGTTTCTGTCCAATATGAGCCATGAAATCCGCACGCCCATGAATGCGATCATCGGCCTCGACACCCTGGCCCTGCATGATGCCGGCCTTTCGGAACAGACCCGTGACTACCTTGAGAAAATCGGCGCCAGTGCCCGCCACCTTCTCGGCCTGATCAACGATATTCTGGACATGAGCCGCATCGAATCCGGCCGCGTGATCCTGCATAGGGAAGAATTTTCCCTCGGCGCGGTCCTTGAAGAGATCAACACCATGGTCATGTCCCAGTGCAGCGATAAGGGCCTGCATTACGAATGCCGCGTTCTCAGCGAGATGGATGACTGGTATGTCGGCGACGCCACAAAGCTCAAGGAAGTGCTCATCAACATCCTGTCCAACGCCATCAAGTTTACCGAGGCGCCCGGAAGCGTCACCATGACTGTCCGGCGCACCGCGCAGTTTGAGGACCAGTCCACCCTCTGTTTCCGTGTTCAGGATACCGGCATCGGCATGGACCAGGACTTTCTGCCGAAAATCTTCGATCCCTTCTCCCAGGAGGACGGCAGCACGAAGAACAAATACGGCAGTACGGGCCTGGGCATGGCCATCACCAAGAACATCGTTGAGATGATGAACGGCACGATCAGCGTGGAATCGGAAAAAGGCGTCGGGACGGTCTTTACCGTCTTCGTCACGCTGAAGAACAGCGAACATGAAGAGGCTGCCCCCGGGCAGGAAGCGGCTTCCGCTTCGGGCGGGGACGGGCAGCGTCTGACCCTCGCAGGCCGGCGCATCCTCCTGGCCGAGGATATCGAGATCAATGCCGAAATCATGATGGATGTTCTCTCCATGGAAGAGATCGAGGCCGACCATGCCGAGAACGGCAGGGCCGCCGTCGAGATGTTCTCAGCCAGCACCCCGGGCAGCTATTCCGCCATCCTGATGGACATCCGCATGCCCGAGATGGACGGCTTGGAGGCCGCGGCAGCGATCCGTGCGCTGGACCGGCCGGATGCGAAAAAGATCCCGATCATTGCCCTGACCGCGAATGCCTTTGACGAGGATGTTCAGCGGTCTCTGCAGGCCGGTATGAACGCACACCTCAGCAAGCCTGTAGAACCGGATCATCTCTATCGGACTCTGGAGGATCTGATCGAAAAAGCGGAGGCAAAGTAACTTCTCAGCATCGTGTACAAACGCTCTGTTATTTTCTTGACGAAACGCCGGAGCTGTGTTACACTGTTAAAGCAATACAACTATTATTTTATCAGGAGGAGAAACATGAAGAAAACGCTGTCCCTGCTTCTCGTTTTTGCCCTGATGCTGACCCTCGGCGTCGTCGGCTTTGCTGCCGACGAGCAGACGCTGAACGGTGCGGCGGACGGCAGAAACGGCCCCATCGAGGTTGAGGTTGTGATGGTCGGTGACGAGATCGTCTCCGTCACAGTCGTATCCCAGTCCGAGACCGATGGCATCGGCTCGGTTGCCATCACGGAGATTCCGGCTGCCATTGTTGATGAGCAGAGCATCCTGCTCGACGCTGTCAGCGGTGCTACCGTCACATCCGAGGGCATTCTGGCCGCGGTTGCCGCTGCGCTGAAATCCGGCGGTTATGACCCGGCTGATTTCGAGGTCGCCGCGGAGGCGTCGGAAGAGGCCGAAACTGACGTGCTGTACGATGTCGACGTCGTGGTCGTTGGCGCCGGCGGTGCCGGCATGACCGCGGCCATCACGGCTGCCGATGCCGGCAGAACGGTCCTGCTCCTTGAGAGCCAGGGCATCGTCGGCGGCAACTCC
>ONGJ01000111.1 GCA_900317375.1 uncultured Eubacteriales bacterium | reverse complement strand
CAGGGCGCTGGGCAGATCCCAGTGATAGAGGGTGATCAGGGGCTCAATGCCGTTTTTCAGCAGTTCGTCAACCAGCTCGTCGTAAAAGCGCAGACCGGCTTCGTTGACCGCGCCGTCCCCGTCGGGGATGACGCGGGGCCAGCTGACGGAGAAACGGTAAGCCTTGATGCCGAGCTTCTTCATCAGGGCGATGTCCTCGCGGAAGCGGTGGTAGACGTCACAGGCGATATCGCCCGTATCGCCATAGCGGATATGTCCGGCGGGATCGTGGCAGAAGTCGTCCCAGACGCTCGGCCCCTTGCCGTCTTCATCCCAGGCGCCTTCGCACTGATAGGAGGCGCAGGCAACGCCCCACAGAAATTTTTCGGGAAACTGTTTCATGGGTTCTCCTTTGGAAACACCGCCGCTTGGCGGCGGTGTTTTTTTTATTCGTTCAGGGTTTTCAGCATCTGGTCGATCAGGCCGGGATCGGCCTTGTCGCCGGCAAAGCTGAGAATCGAGCGCAGCGGCATGTATTTGATCATGGCAAGACTCATCTCATTGGAGATGGCTTCCTGTGCAGCATCGGACTGTTCCTCGTCAGAGGGCATGAACATCTCGCGGATACCGTCCAGCAGGGGCTTGAGTACCGTATTTGCGCGGGGATCCTGCATCAGGTCCATGAAGATCGAGTTCACGTCGTACCGGCAGGGGATCTCCGCCGTGGAGTCCACCTGAACAGTGGCGCAGCAGGCGATGTCACGGGAGGAATGCCCGATCTCGATGCAGAATTCTCCGCTTTCGACATGCCAGTCGTGGATTTTCGTGTTCCAGTAGGCAAACGAACGTTTGTCAAGGGTAAAGGAAACATCCTTGGATTCCCCGGGCTCGAGGAAGACCTTATCGAAGCCCTTCAGTTCACGCACCGGGCGGAAGACGCTGCTTTCGCAGTCGCCCACATAGAGCTGGACCACGGTCTTTCCCGCGCGTTTGCCGGTGTTCGTGACGCGGACCGTCGCGGTCAGGGTTTCCTGATCGGTGATGTGCTCCCTGCTCAGGCGCAGGTCGGAGAAGTCGAAGCTCGTATAGCTCAGGCCGTGGCCGAAGGGGAAGAGCAGCTTGGTCTCTTTGCGGTCGTAATAGCGATAGCCCACAAAAATTCCCTCACGGTATTCGGCCGTGTCACCCTCGCCGCCGTAAAACAGATACGAGGGGTTGTCCGAAAGCTTTTTGGGGAAGCTCTCGGGAAGCTTGCCGGAGGGGTTCACCTCGCCGAAGAGGACGCGCACCGTGGCCAGACCCACCGCCTGGCCGCCCAGATAGGCTTCCAGCACGGCCTTGACGCTGCCGATCCAGGGCATCTCGACCGGCGAGCCGTTGTACAGCACGACGACCGTGTTGGGGTTGGCGGCGGCAACGGCCTCGATCAGGCGGTTCTGGCAGTCGGGCATGCGCATGTGCGTGCGGTCATAGCCTTCGGATTCATACACATCGGGCAGCCCGGCAAAGACCACCGCGACCCTCGCGCCGCGGGCGGCCTCGACGGCCTCGCGGATCATCTCGTCCGTGGCACAGTCGTCTGCGACGCTGTATCCCTTTGCATAGCGGATTTTCAGGCCTTCGGCCGCCTCCAGGGCAGAGGTGGTTTTGAAGCAGTTGATGTGCGAGCTGCCGCCGCCCTGGAAGCGGGGCTTTTCGGCGAATTCCCCGATAAAGGCAATCTCGTCCTCCCGGGAGAGCGGCAGGATGCCGTCCTCATTCTTGAGAAGGACCATGCAGTCGGCCGCAACCTCGGCCGCCAGCAGATGCTGGGCTTCCTTGTCCCAGGGGGTTTCGGGCTTTGCGTGCTCGACGAAGCGGTAGACGATGTTGAGAATCCGCTCGACGGCCTGATCGACCACGGCCTCGTCCAGCTTTCCCGAGCGGACGGCTTCGACGATCTTCCGGTCGTTGAAGCCGCCGGAGGCGGGCATCTCGAGATCCAGCCCGGCTTTCACACCTGCCACGCGGTCCGAGACGGCGCCCCAGTCGCTCATCACATAGCCTTCAAAGCCCCACTCCCCGCGCAGCACCTCGGTCAGCAGCCAGGGATTTTCCGAGGCAAAGACGCCGTTGATGCGGTTGTACGAGCACATGACTGTCCAGGGCTGTTCCTGTTTGACGGCGGTCTCAAAGGCGGGGAAGTAGATTTCGCGCAGCGTGCGTTCATCCACATCGGCGCTCGAGCTCATGCGCCTGTGCTCCTGCGAGTTGACCGCAAAATGCTTGATGCTGGTGCCTACGTTCCGGCTCTGGATGGGATCCTCCGAGAAGTACTCAAAGTTGCGGCCGCAGAGGGGCGAGCGCTTGATGTTGACCGCCGGCCCGAGGACGACGGAGAGCTTTTCATGCTGGCAGGAATCGCCGATGGCCTCGCCCATCCGGCAGAGCATCTCTCTGTCGAAGGAGGCTGCCGTGGCGCTGGCCGCCGGGAAGCAGACCGCCTTGATGCTGTCGTTGATGCCGAGGTGGTCAACCTCCTCATCCTGCTTGCGCAGGCCGTGAGGGCCGTCGCTGACCATGCTGGCGGGGATGCCCAGACGCTCTACAGCCTTCGTGTGCCAGAAGTCGGCGCCGGAGCAGAGCCCGGCCTTTTCCTCCAGCGTGAGCTGGGAAACAAGAGACTTGATATCCATAAAGCTTCCTTTATTCCTCCTTTGCGAGCAGGTCCACTGTGGACAGATCCCACTCTTCATGAATTTTCGGTACGTCGCTGATCAGGCGCTTGGTATAGGCGGCCTTCGGATGGAGAATGACCTCGTCCGCCTTGCCCGACTCGACAAAGCGGCCGTGCTCCATGATGTAGACCGTGTCGGAGATATAGTAGGCCAGACCGATGTCGTGGGTGATGAAGATGATGGTCATGCCGGTTTCGTCACGCAGATCCAGCAGCATGTCGAGGATCGTTGCGCGCGAACAGGCGTCGACCATGCTGGTCGGCTCGTCAGCCAGCAGGATGCGCGGCTTCAGGAGAAAAATGCGCGCGATCATCAGGCGCTGCATCTGTCCGCCGGAGAGCTCAAAGGGATACTTGTTCGTCAGCTCGGCAAACTTCAGGTTTACGAAGCTGCAGGCCTCGGTCATCAGCCGCACCTTTTCCTCCTGGCTCAGATTCCGCCCGCCGCGCATGTTGATGCAGTCGAGCAGGACCGAGTCGATCTTGTGGAACACGTTGAACGACGAGAAGGGGTCCTGAAAGATGGCCTGGATGCCCTTCCAGTATTCGCGTTTCTTGCGGGCCGTGGAGATGTCGCGCACCTTGCCTTCAAAGAGGATTTCGCCTTCGGTGGGATTCAGCAGGCCGAGCAGCATCTTGGACAGCGTTGTCTTGCCGCTGCCGGATTCCCCGACGATAGAGACAAACTCGCCCTCGTGAAAGTCAAAGTCGACATGGTCCACCGCAACGGTTTTTCTGTCGCCCAGACCGAAGGCCTTGGTCACGTTGCGCCCCGAAAGGCAGAGCGGGCCGCCGGTAAAATCGTGGCGTTCTTTCTTTTCACTCATTCTCATACACCTCCCGCAGCTTGTCCACGCTCATCAGGCAGCGATAGCTGCGGCCATCCCCGAAGGGCTTGTCGGCAATCGCGTGATAGCGGCACTCCTCCGTCGCATAGCGGCAGCGCTCGGCAAAGCGGCAGCCTTGCGGCGGCTTCTTGAGGTTGGGCGGCGTGCCCGGGATGGCTGTCAGGGTCGAGCCGCGGGTGCCCGCCTCGGGAACCAGAATCGAGCCCATCAGACCGTGCGAGTAGGGATGAATCGGGTCAAAGACCATCTCCTTGGCAGTGCCCCTCTCTACGATCTGACCGGCATACATGACCATGATGTCATCGGTCACGTTGTAGAGCAGGGGAAGCTCGTGCGTGATGAAGAGCATGGATTTGATATAGCCCTTCTCCATCAGCTCACGCATCATCTTGATGACCATCTTCTGGCTTGTGACGTCCAGGGCGCTGGAGGGTTCGTCTGCGATCAGCACCTTCGGCGAGAGGATCGTGGATACCGCGATGACGGTGCGCTGCTTCATGCCGCCGGAGAGCTCCACCGCGTGCTTGTCCAGCACGTCCCTCGGCAGGCCCAACTCGGCAAAGCGGGCTTCGGCGCGTTCCCGGATCTCCTTGTTGTCTGCCTTGGCATCATGCGCATGGATGACGTCCTCAAGAAAGCGGATAATCTTCTGGGTGGGGTTGAGGGCGTTCATGGCAGCCTGGGGGATGTACGAGATCTCGGTGCCCAGAATGGATTTGCGCACGGTGTCGGGATCCATGCCCGAGATGTTTTTGCCGTCGATGATGATATCGCCGCTGATATAGTGCAGGGGAGGGAAGTAGTAGCCCATCATGCTCAGCGCGAGGGTCGACTTGCCGCAGCCGGATTCACCCGCCACACCGAGAGACTTTCCTTCTTCGATTTTGAAGGATACGCCGTCGACGGCGTAGACGGACTCATGAAATCGGGTGACATATTTGGTTTTGAGGTCACGGACCTCCAGAATCACTTTTCCCATTTTGGCCTCCTTAATCCCGCAGGGTGGGGTTGAACACCTGATCCAGGCCGGTGTTCATCAGGTTCAGCGAGAACGAGATGAGCGTGATGGTCAGGATCACGGGGAAGTAAGCCCACCAGGAACCGTTGGTGTGCGCCGAGTAGAGCATGGCCCAGTTCATCATCAGACCCAGCGTGGGTGTGACGGTGGTCTTGGGGCCGAGTCCCAGCAGCGACAGCTGCGCTTCGGCGAGAATGCCGGAAGAGACCTGCAGAATAAAGGCCATCACCACATAGGAGGCGATGTAGGGGAGAATATCGGTCAGAATGATGCGGAAGAGACTGTGGCCGGAAAGCTTCGAGAGGTTGACGTGGTCGCGGTTGCGCAGACTGATGACCTGCGAGCGGACCGAACGGGCTGTCCAGGTCCAGCTTGTCAGGCCGATGACAATGGCGACGACGCTTGCGCCGCGCTGGTCCTGCCCGATGGAGTACGAGATCAGGATCAGTAGCACAAAACCGGGGATGACCGTAAAAATGTTGGTGATAAACATGATGATATCATCGGCAAGCCCTCCGACATAGCCGGCCAGCAGGCCGAGGGTCAGGCCGATCAGCGTGGCGACGGTGCCGGCGATCAGGCCGATGACGATCGAGGTCCCGGTTGCCGAGACCAGCTCCTTCAGCACGTCTCTGCCGAAGTTGTCCGTACCGAGGGGCAGGCGCTTGACATTGGCGACATCGCTGACGTTGACGTAGTCGGTCTTGGTAATGCGCGCCTTTTCAACCAGCTCTTCCTCCTCCTGGTGCATGACCAGCAGGGTGTCGGCCGCGCGGATCTGGCGCAGGTTCTTGTCAAGGCGCTTGAAGAAGTTGCGCCGCGCCTGGGTCATGCCCTTGATCTTGACGGAGGGGTCATAGTGCTCCAGCCAGAGATCCAGCAGGGCGTCGATATCGGTGGCATCCACTTCGGAAACGTCAATCTCCATCAGGCCGAACCATTCGATCATGGCGGCGCGGTCGGCGTCGCTGACCAGATTGGTGATGCGCTTTTCGTCCGCGTCGGGCAGGCGCAGGGTCTCGGTTCTGGTGGTCGCGGCATCGTAAAGCGAGAAATAGGTTCCGGGCTGGGCAAAGGTACCGACTCCGATCATCTCGAGGGGATTGCCCGGGTTGAAGAGCGGGTAGATCCACATGGTCAGAAGAATCGCAGCAAAGATGAGGAAGCCCGTGAGGAACTTGGAGGAGTGAAATACCTGTCGCAGTGTATTTTTCATAACGGCCCCTCCTTATGCGTCAAACTGTGCGGCTTTGACGCGCGGGTCGATAAAGCCGTAGATAATATCCAGCAGGAAGGTTACGATCAGGACCATGATGGTGATGATCAGCGTTGTCGCGGAGATCAGCGGATAGTCTGCCGCAGTGACCGCGGAATACATGGTGCTGCCGAGGCCGGGATAGCTGAAGATGATCTCGGCGACCAGTGCGCCGCCGATCATTGTGCCGATGGAAAGTGCAAGGCCGGTGACCTGCGGAAGCATCGCGTTGCGGAACACATAGCCGACGATCTTCCGGTCTTTGATGCCGAGGAAGCGGGCATATTTGACATAGTCGGCGTTGAGTTCGTAAATGGACATCGAGCGCATGCCGATGGCCTGACCGCCGATCGAGACCAGCACGATGGACCAGAACGGAAGCTGATAGTGGCTGATGACGGACTTGATGAAGCGCCAGCTCATGTTCGGGATCATATCGAAGGCGTAGCCGCCTGCGATCGGCGCAACCTTGAGCTTGACGGCGAAAATGACCAGCAGCGTCACCGCCATGCCGAAGGCGGGGACGTTGCTCAGAAACAGCGCGATCGGCAGCAGGACCTTGTCAAAACCCTTGCGGATATAGGCTGCCAGCGCGCCCAGAATGTTGCCCAGAAGCCATCCGACCAGGATGGCGGGCAGCTGCAGAGCGACCGTCCATCCAATGGCGGAGGAGATGATGTCGCTCACCTTGCGCGGATATTGGCTGAAGGAGGTTCCCAGATCGCCGCGGAACAGGTTCCTGACAAAAATAAAAAACTGGGTGATCAGCGGCTTGTTGGTGCCGAATTCCTCTTCAAAGCGTTTATAGATTTCCTGCACGGCTGTTGCATCTGTCATGCCCGAGGCCATCTTGCCCGTGATGGCAGAGACGGGATCGGCCGGCATCAGGCGCGGCAGGACGAAATTCAGAATAACGGCAGCGATGAATGTGATGATAAACCACAGGATCTTCTTGCCGAAATATTTCCGGTATCCTTTCATTGTCCACTCCCCTTTTGTGATAAGAAAGGGGCCATGCTCCCCTTGAGAAGCATGGCCGCCTCAGGAATGACGGAATTATCCGACGAGCTCGAGATCGTAGAGGGCAGCAATGCCGTAGCCGTCCGTGCAGTCGGCAGGCGGAATGTTGCGGCCGTCGTCGCCGGTCGGGAAGTTGGTCCAGACGCTCTCATTGACAGCGTGGAACATGCTGGGACGATACATCAGCGAGAAGCTGGGAACCTCGGTCAGATAGATCTCGGTCAGCTCGGTGTAGAGATCGATCAGGTCCTGCTTGTCGGTGGTCAGGGGGATCTCCTTGATCAGGGCATCGGCCTCTTCGTTGACGTACTGACCCCAGTTGCCGCTCCAGTTGTTCTCGATGCCGATATAGTCACTGCCCATGAACTGGTTGACGCGGGTCCAGGGGTTGGAGGGCTTGGCAGCATCGGGAGACCACATGAAGATCGCATACTCGGTCTGGTTCGGGTTGGTGAACACGGTCTGATAGATATCCCATTCCGGATAGAGGGTGGTGATTTCGACACCGATCTTGTCGCCGGCCGCGGCAACGACTTCCATGGAAGCCTGCCAATCGGTCCAGCCGTTCGGGCAGACGGCGTTCAGGGAGATCTTCTCGCCGTCATATTCGCGCCAGCCGTCGCCGTCGCTGTCCACGATGCCGGCTTCGTCAAGCAGCGCCTTGGCGCCTTCGATGTCATTGCCGACCCACTGCAGATCCTTCACGGCAGCATGGTCATAGAGGGCCTGCTCGCCGTCGGTCGGGTTCATCAGAGAGCGCGGGACATCCGCGAAGCTCGGGCTCTGGTTGGTCATGGCGTTGGCAATGATGGTGTCATAGTCGACGGCCATGGCGATGGCCTTGCGGAGTGCTGCATTTTCCTCCAGCACGGGGATGTTCATGTTGTACCACGCGGTGGGCATGGTCAGGCAGACGCCGTAGGGGGCTTCCTCATAGAAGGTGGAGATGGGCAGATCGTCCTTCAGCCACAGATCCTGGATGTTGCCGATGAACTGCTGGCAGACATCGACCTCGCCGGCCTTGAGGGCCAGCTCGCCGGCCGGGTTGTCGGCATAGATGGCATGGCAGATGTACTTGGGAACAGGCAGCTTGCCCCACATGGAGGCATCCTGGCCCCAGTAATTGTCGTCGCGGATCAGAACGACCTTCTGGTCGTCGCAGAAGTACTTGGTGTAGGGGCCGGACCAGACAACGTCTTCACCCGGATCGTTCAGGATCTTGACGGTGTCGCCGCCGCAGCGCTCAACCAGCTTGTCGATCCAGGCGGCCTGGGCAATGGGAACCTCGATCAGGAAATCGTTGACCTTCAGGGGGTTGACGGGATCTCCGTCATCGTTGAGGGCAGCATAGATGACAAACTCCTTGTCGTTGACGGCTTCGATCGAGTCAACAAACGCGCTGTAGGAGCCGCCGGCGGTGTTCATAACCTCAGCGTCGACTTCCCAGGTGCGGACGACGTCCTGAGAGGTAACGGGCGTGCCGTCGCACCATTTCGCGGCGTCCTTGAGCACGACTTTGACCTCGGTCAGGTCATCGTTCCACTCATAGCTGTCCGCCAGCAGGCCGGTGAGTTCGCCGTTCAGGAAATTGTACATGAACAGCGTCTCAAACATCAGGGAACGGTAGCCGCTGGTGTTGGCAATGACCATCGAGTTGTTCTGGTTGGTGCCCATGATGTTCCAGCTGTTGACAGCGCCCCACTGCTGACCTGCAAAGTACAGTGTCTCCTCACGGGGCAGCTCGCTCACATCATCGGCGGCGAAGGCGGTGGAGCCGATCGCAGCGATCATGGTCAGCGCGAGCAGGATTGCGAGAATCTTTTTCACGTGTTTTCCTCCTGTTTCTTTTTCTTTTTTATCGTATAAGCCTTTCGGCTGATACTACTGTGCGATCGGGCGGACCGTTTCGCCCGGGATCAGCGCGCCGGGAACCAGGATGCGGCGGATATCGGCACGGTCTCCCGCTTCGACAATGCGGGCAAGCTCATTTGCTGCAGAGGCGCCCATGCTCTCGGCGTCCTGCCTCACCGTCGTCAGACGCGGATGGAAGGCCTGGCCGACGATCGTCCCGTCATACCCAGCCGTGCTCAGATCCCCGGGGATCGAGCGGCCCATCTCTTCCAGGGCGCAGACACCGCCGAGGTACGAGATATCGTCCGGGTAGAGAATGCAGGTCGGCGGCTCCGGCAGCGACAGCAGTCTGCGGGTCGGCTCGCGGACGGCATCCGGCTGATGGTACAGCCCTTCTATGATATACGCGG
>ONGJ01000112.1 GCA_900317375.1 uncultured Eubacteriales bacterium | reverse complement strand
CTTTTCAAGGGAACGATTGTCATTACTATACCACATTCCGAATGGAAACGGGAGTGTAAAATGAAAAAAAACTTCTTTCTGCCCCTGATTCTGCTTGCTGCGCTGCTTGTAAGCACGGCGGCGCCGGCGGCGTATGCAGCCCCCGCGCCGGAGCTGAACGGCAAGAACATTGTCCTCGCCGACCTCAACACAGGCCGGATCATCTATTCCAAGGACAAGGATGCCGTCGTGGCGCCCGCCAGTCTGACCAAGATCATGACGGTGCTGCTGGCGGTGGAGTCGATCGACAGGGGAGAGCACAGCCTGGACGAGATGGTTACCGCCGGGGCGGACTGCCGCACCGGTCTGGATGAAGAGAGCAGCAGCGCCGAGATCCAGCCCGGGGAGCAGATGACCTTCCGCGACCTGCTCTACTGCTCGATGATCCAGTCCGCCAGCGACGCCTGCAACGTGATCGCCTCGCTGGTCGGCGGCAGCATCAACGGCTTCGTGGACAAGATGAACGAGCGCGCCGCGGAGCTCGGATGCGAGGTCACCCATTTTGAGGACCCGAACGGCCTTTCCAACAACAACCAGACAACGGCCTACGAGATGTTCCTGATCACGCAGGAGGCGATCTCGCACGATTATTTCATGGTCGTGTGCAACATCGCCGACGTGACCATCCCCGCGACCAACATGCATGAAGAGCGCGAATACCACAACTCGAACTCCCTCATCAGCCCGCAGTCGGTATACGGCGGAAACCGCTACCTGTACACGGGCGCGGCCGGTGTCAAAACCGGTTATACCCGCGCGGCAGGCTACTGCCTGATCTCGACGGCGGAAAGGGAGGGGCTGCATTTTCTCGCGGTCGTCATGGGCTGCGACGGGTGGCTGAACGCCCATATCGAGGACTATCTCAACTTTGAGGATACCATCAAGCTCTATGACTGGGGCTTCAGCGACTTCTCGTACCGCAACGTCGTGGACACGCAGACCCCGGTCTATGAACTGGATGTGGAGCTGGCAGAGAACGACGCCAAGGCCGTGCTGTACCCGACGGAGAGAATCCGCCTTCTGCTGCCGCGCGATACCTCGGACGAGGACATCCACCTCGACTATACGATCTATAACACCGAGCTGCGCGCGCCGGTAAAGGCCGGCGAGGTCCTCGGCGAGGCCGTGGTCAGCGTGAACGGCGAGGTCTACGGCACCGTCAGCCTCGTCACCCGGGAGGCGGTGGATCTGGCGCGGTCGCAGTATATGAAGCAGCAGCTGGCGACCTTCTTCACCAACCGCTGGGTGATCGGCATCACGGTGGTCATCCTGCTGACGGCGGCACTGTATATCACCCTGCGTATCCGCTACCGCAAGGCGCGGGAGCAGTACATGGAGGACCGCCGCCAGGCCGAGATCCGGCGCAGGAAGCGCCAGAAGGAACTGGAGGAAAAACGCCGCGAGGGCTGGGACTTGTAAGAAGAAACAGAACGTGGTATAATCCATCATTTGGAAACAGGAATCTCTTCTTCGGAAGATACAACGGAGGCAAGTATGACAAAGATTGACATTTTTTCCGGCTTTCTCGGCGCAGGGAAAACGACCCTGATCCGCAAACTGATCCAGGAGGCCTATCGGGGGGAAAAGCTGGTTCTGATTGAAAACGAGTTCGGCGACATCGCCATCGACGGCGGCTTCCTGCAGGATGCGGGCGTTCAGATCACCGAGATGAACTCGGGCTGCATCTGCTGCACGCTGGTGGGTGACTTTACCAAGGCCCTGAAGAAGGTCATCGACGAGTATGCCCCGGACCGCATTCTGATCGAGCCTTCCGGCGTCGGCAAGCTCTCGGATGTGGCCGCGGCGGTCGAGCGCGTCGATGAGGCGCAGGTCGGCTCGAAAGTGACCGTCGTGGATGCGGGAAAGGCGAAAATGTACGCACGCAACTTCGGCGAGTTCTTTGAAAATCAGGTGCGTTCGGCCGATCTGATCGTCCTGAGCCGCACGGACACAACGGGCGAAAAGAAGCTGCTTGAGGCAGTGACCCTGCTGAAGGCCCTGAACCCGGAGGCCGGCCTGATCACCACGCCCTGGAGCGAGCTGGACGGCCGTCAGATCCGCGAGGCCATGCAGGAAAACGGACTGCGTGCCGAGATGGAGGCGCTCCGGGAGGAGCACGAACACCATCACCACCATCATGACGATGAGGATGACGACCACGAGTGCTGCCATCACCACCATCATGACGATGAGGATGACGACCACGAGTGCTGCCATCACCACCATGACGATGAGGACGAAGAGCACGAGCACCACCATCACCACCATGACGATGAGGACGAAGAGCACGAGCACCACCATCACCACCATGACGATGAGGACGAGGAGCACGAACACCATCATCACCACCATGATGACGACGATGACGACCACGAGTGCTGCCATCACGACCACGATCATGAGCACGGCCATCACCATCATCACGCGGATGAGATCTTCGGAAGCTGGGGCATCGAAACGGCCCGCCGCTTCAGCGAGGACGAGCTGCGCGGGATCCTGAACGCGCTCTCCGATGAAGCGCGTTACGGCACGATCCTGCGCGCCAAAGGCATTGTCGCCGGCGCTGAGGGCGACTGGATCTATTTCGACTATGTCCCCGGAGAGATCGATATCCGCCGCGGCAGCCCGGCTGTCACAGGCCGTCTCTGCGTGATCGGCGCCCACATCAAAGAGAATGCTCTGAAGGAGCTGTTTGACCTTGGCTGACAGACAGAATATGCCGGTCTACCTGTTTACCGGCTTTTTGGAAGCGGGGAAGACCCGCTTCATACAGGAAACCCTTGAGGACAAGCGCTTCTGCAAGGGGGAGAGAACCCTGCTGCTCCTCTGCGAGGAGGGCGAGGAAGAGTATGAGCCGGATGAGTTCGCGGCGAAGACTGTCGAAATCCGCACGATCACCGACCAGGCGGAACTGACAGCGGAGAACCTGCAGCGCCTGGCCCGCGAAGCCAAAGCGGAGCGCGTGGTCGTCGAGTACAACGGCATGTGGCTGCTGGACCAGCTCTATTCGGCGCTGCCGGAGGGCTGGATGGTGTATCAGGAGTTTTTCTTTGCCGATGCCCGGACCTTCCTGCTCTATAATGAGAACATGCGCCAGCTTGTGTATGACAAGCTGAAGAGCTGCGAGCTGGCGGTCTTCAACCGCTTTACCCCCGACATGGACAAGATGGCCTTTCACAGGATCGTGCGCGGCGCCTCGCGCCGCTGCGACATCGCCTACGAGGCGCCCGACGGGAAGGTCGAATACGACGATATCGTCGACCCGCTGCCCTTTGACCTGGACGCCCCGGTGGTCGAGATCGGGGATGACGACTTTGCCGTGTGGTACCGGGACCTCTCGGAAGAGCCGAAGAAGTACGAAGGCAAAACCGTCCGGTTCCGCTGCCTTGCCCTGCGGCGTGACAAGCTGCCGGCCGAGACCTTTGTTGTCGGCCGCCATGTGATGACCTGCTGCGTGGAGGACATCCAGTTTGCCGGTCTGGTCTGCCAGTGGAAGGAGGCCGCCTCGGTTTCCGACGGCAGCTGGATCCTCCTGACGGCAAGCATCCATTTCAAATTCAACCGTGCCTACGGAAAACGCGGGCCGGTCCTGACCCTGCTGTCCATGGAACCCTCGGAAGAGCCCGAACAGGCTGTTGCCACCTTCTACTGATCAGCGCAGATGAAATACCGCCTGCTGGTCTTTGACCACGACGATACCGCGGTCAACAGCACCGCGACCATCCACCACCCCTGCTTTGTCCGCTTTCTGGAGGAGTACTATCCGGGGCGCAGCTGCAGCCTGGAGGAATACTTCCTCAAGAACTTCTCGCCCGGGTTTCTGGCGATGTGCCGTGAGGAATACGGCATGGACGACAAGACGCTGGAAAAGGAAACGGCCTTCTGGCGCGAGTATGTCTCGTCCCGCGTGCCGAAGGCCTATCCCGGCATCCGTGAGCTGATGCTGCGCCACCGCCGGGAAGGAGGCATGCTGGCGGTCATCTCGCATTCCTACGGCGACAACATCCTGCGCGATTACCGCCTGAACGGCCTGCCGGAGCCGGACCTGGTCTTCGGCTGGGAGATGCCGCCGGAGAAGAGAAAGCCCTCTCCCTGGCCGCTGCAGGAGGTGCTTCACCAAAGCGGACTGAAGCCGGAGCAGGCCCTTGTCATCGACGACCTGAAACCCGGCTATGACATGGCAAAGAGCTGCGGGGTGCCCTTCGCCGCAGCCGGCTGGGCCAACGACATCCCGGAGATCGAGGCCTTTATGAGGCGCTTTTCCGGCCTCTATTTCAAGACGGTATCCGCGCTGACGGCATACCTTTTCGATGAGGAGGTTTCCCTATGACGCCGATCCTGTATATCGTCATTCCCTGCTACAACGAGGAGGCGGTCCTGCCGATCACGGCGCCGCTGTTTCTGAAGAAGCTTCAGGACCTCATTGCGGCGGGCAAGATCAGCGATGACAGCCGCGTGCTCTTCGTCAACGACGGCAGCCGCGACGAGACATGGAACATCATCTGCTCGCTGGCCAGGCAGGACGCCCACTTTATCGGCATCTCGCAGAGCCGCAACCGCGGCCACCAGAACGCCGTTCTGGCCGGACTCATGGAAGCCAAGGACCGCTGCGACATCACCATCTCGATCGACTGTGACGGCCAGGACGACCTGAACGCCATGGACGAGATGGTCGAGCGGTATCTGGAGGGCTATGAGGTGGTATACGGGGTCCGTTCGAGCCGGGAGACCGATACCTTCTTCAAGCGCTTTACCGCACAGAGCTTTTATAAGCTGCTGTCGGCCATGGGGGCCGAGGTCGTGTACAACCATGCCGACTATCGCCTTATGAGCGCCCGTGTGCTGAAGGAGTTTGCCAACTTCCACGAGGTAAACCTGTTCCTGCGCGGCCTTGTACCGCTGGTCGGCTTCCGAAGCACCACGGTCACATACTCGCGGGCCGAGCGTCTGGCGGGGGAGAGCCATTATCCTCTCAAGAAAATGCTGGCGCTTGCCATCGACGGCATCACCAGCCTCTCGGTCAAGCCCCTGCGCCTCATCACCGGATTCGGCGCGTTTGTGGCCGTCGTCAGCTTTATCGCCTGTATCTGGGCGCTGATCACGGCGCTCTGCGGCAGGGCCGTACCCGGCTGGGCCAGCACGACCTGCATCGTCTGCTTCGTCAGCGGGGTGCAGCTGCTCGGCCTCGGCATCATCGGCGAATACATCGGAAAGATCTATCTGGAGACGAAGGAACGCCCGCGATATATCATCAGCGAGCGGACGGAAAACATGCTGGATCAGTCGAAATGACCGGGGCGCCCGACTGCGGATTTCTGCAATAGCGCGGAAGAGAAGGGTTCCCCTCGTACGGAGTCGGTACCGCCGCGCATATTGCGTTTGGAAGAGACCGGGTACCGGTTTTACGACTGACGCAGAATATGCAAAACAGAGAATGAAAACAGGATGCGGCGGGAAAAACCCGCCGCATTTTATGAAAAAGCTGTTAAAGTGGGGGAAAAACCCTGAAAAAACGGGAGAAATCCCCTTAATTTTGGACCGAACACTTGACGTTTCGGACTTTTCGTTGTAATATTATGCTGTTTTACAGCGCCTCTCCATTTTCTCTGAACGGAGGAACTTCTTTATGAGCGTTATTCCCCAGGTAAAATGCCGCAGATGCGGGGAGAGCTTTTCCGCGCTGCGCAGTCATTGCCCGAACTGCGGGACGCGCCGTGTCACACAGTCCGGCAGGACGCCGGCCCCGACACCGAGTACGGTGAAAGGGACCGCCGCATACGAGCGCGCAGAGACCAATACCAGATGGCAGATGATTTTCGGCCTGATCCTGGTGGTTGCGGTGATCCTCGCAGTCATTGTCATGGTTTCGACCAGCCTGAACGGTCTGGATACCCAGAGCGGCAAGGGAAGCAACAACAATATTGTCGCGACGCCGACCCCGACGGTGAATGTAGCCCCGACGGTGGAGCCGCCTCCCACGCCGACCCCGACGCCGACCCCGACGGTTGAGGCCATCAACATCCAGTGCTTCGGCACCGACGTCAAGGACGAGTTCACCATGAGACTGAGCCAAGACCCGAAGATCGAGCTTCAGGCCACGGTCCTGCCGATGGAGGTCTTCACGACCGAGAACACGCACATCACCTGGAAGAGCAGCGATGAGTCGCTCTTTACGGTAACCCCGAGTGAAGACACCAGAAAGTGCACCGTGGAGATGCTGCAGACCGGCGGAC
Organism: uncultured Eubacteriales bacterium; assembly: GCA_900317375.1. Taxonomy (GTDB): domain Bacteria; phylum Bacillota; class Clostridia; order Oscillospirales; family Oscillospiraceae; genus Limivicinus. The sequence goes on along the minus strand of ONGJ01000112.1, from coordinate 489 downwards.
CCGGTATCCTGACGGTCAGCTGCAACGGATACAGTGTCGAGCTGACGGTCCGTCTGGCCCCATAAGCAAACGCCCCATAAAACAGGGAGCCCTGGTTTTCCGGACTCCCTGTTTTTCTTCCATCCCAGCCCTTGCCTTCCCCTTCAGGGGAAGGTGCCCCAGTGCGCACACTGGGGCGGATGAGGTTTCCCGCCGCAGCGGAATAGAGTTTAACTCCTCTTGGTGAGGTGAGGTTTTTTGAAAAAAGTCATTGTCTTCGGCGGCGGAACCGGGCTCTCGTGCCTGCTGTCCGGCCTGAAGCAGTTTCCGATCGACGTCACCACCGTCATCACGGTCAGCGACAACGGCTCCAGCACAGGAATTTTGAAGAAGGAACTGGATATTCCCGCTGTCGGCGATGTGGGCAAGGTGCTGATCTCGATGGCCAACGTGGATGAGGACTTTGTCCAGCTGCTGCGCTACCGCTTTTCCAAGGACGGCAGCCTCTAC
>ONGJ01000114.1 GCA_900317375.1 uncultured Eubacteriales bacterium | reverse complement strand
CCGCTCGGCATGCTGAGCAGATATGCCGACCTGGTTGCCGTCGGCACCATCGCCGACGTGATGCCGCTGAACGGCGAAAACCGCTATCTTGTCCGGGAAGGCCTGAAAAAGCTGGAAAAGAACCCGCGGCCCGGCTTCCAGGCCATGATGACCGAGCCCGGTACGGCGCCGCGCAGGCCGACCGCCGGCTATATCGGCTTTACGATGGCCCCGCGTCTGAACGCGGCAGGCCGCCTCGGCCAGACGGAAAAAGCGGAAAAGCTGCTGCTCAGTCCGGACCTGCATGAGGCCGAAGGCCTTGCCGAAGAGCTGCGCGAGCTGAACCGCGAGCGGCAGAAAATCGAAAATGAAATCTGGCAGGATGCGCAGGCCCAGCTGAAGGGGATCACGCCGGACGGGCCCATCGTGCTGGCCTCGGACAGCTGGCATCAGGGCGTGATCGGGATTGCCGCCTCGAGGCTTGCCGATCAGTACGGGGTCCCCACGGTGATGGTCTGCTTCAACGGCGAGAGCGGGAAGGGGTCCTGCCGCAGCTGCAGCGGATTCAACCTGTATCAGGCGCTTGCCGCCTGCAGCGAGCATCTGGAGAGCTTCGGCGGCCACGCGCTTGCCGCCGGGCTGAACATCCGCCGGGAAGAGCTTCCCGCCTTCCGGGAAGCGCTGCACACGTATTACCTCAGCCACCTGCCCGAAAAAAAGCCTGACATCTCCTGCGACCTGCTGCTGTGCGACGGTGCACTGCTGAGCATCGAGAATGTGCGCGAGCTGGACCGGCTCGAGCCTTACGGCAGCGCCAACCCGAGGCCTGTGCTGTGCATCAGCGACGTGCCGCTGCTCAGTGCCTACGGGGTCGGCGTCGAAAAACAGCATCTGAAATTCAGCGTCGAGTTTGACGGCCGGCGTTTTGACGGCATCTTTTTCTCGCACACGAAGGAAGCGCTCGGCATCAAGGCCGGTGACCGCGTGGATCTTGCCTTTACACCGCAGATCAACGAGTATCTCGGAAACGTCTCGGTACAGCTTTCCGCCTGCGGTATCCGTCCGCACCGCCCCGAGAGTCTGTGCGAACGCATCATGGAGCAGGACTGCAGCGTCCTGTGGGCAGCCGGTTCCTTCATGCCGAAGCGCAGCGACTTTGTCTATCTCTGGAAACACTTCGGGAATCAGCCGCAGGTAGCGGCCAGCCTGAAGGATGTCCTGGCGGTCTGCCCGCCGGGCATGGAGCCCGAGCGCTACTGTCTCTGCCTTGCCGTGTTTTCACAGGCCGGGCTTCTGACCAGCGCGGACGGGCGCGTGTACTGCAGCCGCTATATCCGGTCGGAAACCAAAGCCGACCTCAACGCCACGGAGATTATGAAGATTTTGAGGAAGCTTTAATTCGGCGCTTCCCGGAAGCCGGTCCCGTGCGCGGCAAGGGAAGCTGGATGCCCCTGACCAAAGCAGCTGCGGCCGCTCAGAAAACAGAAAACAGACTGTAACGTATGAAGATTTTGAGGAAGCTTTCAATCTGAGGAAAAAGCCATGACCGATCAACCGTCCCCGGTCCGGGAAAGACCCGTACAGCCACAACCGAATACTCCCCTGGATCCGGATGCCATGTTTGCCGCTCTGGAGGAAAAGCTCAGCCAGCAGAGCCATCCCATGGACATTGGGCGCATCCGTGCCGCCTATGACGTTGCCAAGACCGCGCACTCGGGGCAGAAACGCAAGGACGGCAGCCCTTACGTCACGCACTGTGTCGCGGCCGCGGACATCGCGGCGGATATCGGGCTGGATGAAGACAGCATCGTTGCCGCGCTTCTGCATGATGTGATCGAAGACACGAATCTGAAGCACGAGGATATTGCCCGCCAGTTCGGCACTCAGGTTGCGGATATTGTGGAAGGGGTCACTAAGCTGACCCGCGTACAGTATACCAGCAAGGAAGACGAGCAGATGGAGAATCTGCGCAAGATGCTGATGGCCATGGCCAAGGACATCCGCGTCATTCTCATCAAAATCGCCGACCGCCTGCACAACATGCGCACCATGGACTATCAGTCGCCCGAAAAACAGCGCTCGAAGTCGTTGGAGACCATGGAAATCTATGCGCCCATCGCCCACCGACTGGGCATGCAGCGGGCCAAGTGGGAGCTTGAGGATCTCTCTCTGCGGTACCTGGACCCGCAGGGCTACAGCGAGATCATGGATACGCTGGACCGCCGGATGCCCGAGCTGGAAGCCTTCATGGAGCGCATGAAAGAGCAGATCCGCGCCCGCCTCGAAAAGGAGGGCGTCAACGCCTCCATCTTCTGCCGCATCAAGCATGTCTACAGCATCTATCGGAAAATGTACACCCAGAAGCTGGATATCAACGGCATTTTCGATCTCTGCGCCTTCCGCGTGATTGTCGACTCGATCCCGGACTGCTACAACGTGCTGGGCATCATTCACGATATGTACAAGCCGGTTCCCGGCCGCTTTAAAGACTATATCTCGACGCCGAAGCCGAACATGTATCAGAGCGTCCATACGACGGTCATCGGTTCCGAGGGCATCCCCTTCGAAGTGCAGATCCGGACCTGGGAGATGCACTATACCGCCGAATACGGCATCGCCGCCCACTGGAAATACAAAATGGGTGACGGCAGCAGCGCCGTGCGCAGCGGAGACGAGGACAAATTTGCCTGGGTCAGGCGTCTGCTCGAGACCCAGTCGGAATCGGACGCCTCGGACTTTGTCCACGACCTGAAAATCGACATGTTCGCCGACGAGGTGTTCGTATTCTCGCCGAAGGGGGACGTCATCAATCTGCCGGCGGGCGCCACGCCGGTCGACTTTGCCTACAGCATTCACTCGGACATCGGCAACCACATGGTCGGCGCAAAGGTCAACGGCCGGATCGTCCCCTATGACTCGGTGCTGCAGAACGGCGACATTGTCGAAATCCGCACTTCCAAATCCGCGCCCGGGCCCAGCCGCGACTGGCTGAGCTTTGTAAAGAGCGGCTCGGCACGCACCAAGATCAAGCAGTGGTACAAGAAGGAACGGCGGGAAGAGAACATCCTGCGCGGCCGCTCGATGCTGGAGGACGAGCTGCGCCATATGGGCGTCCCGCTTGAAGATGCGCTGAATCCGGACATCCTGCATCCGGTGATGAAGAAGCTGTCGTTCAACGAAGAGGACGACCTCTATGCGGCCATCGGCTACGGCGGCATCACCTCGGTCCGGGTCGCCAACCGGCTGCGCGACGAGGCAGCAAAGAGCAGCAAATCCGATCACCGCAGCGCGGTAGAAAAGATGACCGACGCCGCCGAACGGCGCGAGCAGCAGGCAAAACGGGACGCCAAGGCCATTCACGGCATTCTGGTCGAAGGTCTGGACAACTGTCTGATCAAGTTCTCCCGCTGCTGCACCCCGGTTCCCGGCGATGACATCATCGGCTTCATCACCCGCGGGCAGGGCGTTTCGATCCACAGGAAGGACTGCCAGAACTACCGTAAGCGCGACACCTCGCCGGAGAACGAAGGCCGCTGGATCAAGGTGGGCTGGGCCGACACCATCACGGATGTCTATGTAACGACCATCACCATCTCGTCCCGGGACCGCAACGGCCTTGTCATGGACATCGCCACCGTTCTCAACTCGGTCAACGCCAAGGTCCGCAACCTGTCCTCCCGCGCTGTCGGCTACGGCCAGGCGGTGACGGTTGTGACGCTGGAAGTGATGGACATTTCCGAGCTTCGCTACATCATGAACCGGATCGCCGGTGTCCCGGGCGTCTCGAGCGTCATGCGAAACGGAAGCTGAGCTGACTGCCCGTTCGAAGCTTTCTGCATTGCGCGGAAAAGCAGGTGATCCCTCGCACGGAGATATCTCCGCCGCGCAGAATGGATTTCGGGACACTGCCCTCCTTCCCATTTCGCGGCAGCAGAGACTTATTAAGGGGTAATATTCACCCTTGCCGCGAAACAGGGAAAGCTTCCGGGGAGCAAATACTGTCTGAAGGTTCTCAGAAAGGAGAAACCCCATGCTTATCAAGACGCTGCCCGTGGGGCAGCTGGAGACCAACTGCTATGTGGTGATCAACGAGGACACACTGTCGTGCGTGGTCATTGACCCGGGCGACGAGAGCAATGTCATCCTGAACTATCTGGAGGACAATCGCCTGCGCTGTGAGGCGATCTTCCTGACGCACGGGCACTATGACCATGTCGGCGCCGTTGAGGCCATCATGGAAGACACCGGCGCACCGGTCTATCTCTGCCCCCGCGATGATGCGCACATGACCGGCGACAGGCATTATGCGTATCTTCTGCCGGAGGGCGGGCGCTATTACGACGAGGGAGACGTACTCAGCTTTGCCGGGCTGAGCTTCCGGATCCTCGCCACGCCGGGACACACCGCAGGCGGCGTCTGCATCCTGTGCGAGGACGCGCTGTTCACCGGCGACACGCTCTTCCGCGGCAGCTGCGGGCGGACCGACCTGCCCGGCGGCGACATGGATGAAGAGCTGAAAAGCCTCGCCCGCCTCTGTGCCCTCCCGGGAGATTACGAGGTCTATCCCGGTCATATGGACAGCAGCACGCTGGAGCGCGAACGCAACTTCAACTATTACTGCCGCGAGGCACAAAGGAGATACTGAAGAGATGCAGGAACCCTGTCTGGTTATTCTGGCTGCCGGCATGGGCAGCCGCTTCGGCGGGCTGAAGCAGATCACCGCCGTGGACGATCACGGCCATGCCATTATCGATTTCTCGCTCTATGACGCTTACCGCGCCGGTTTCCGGAAAGTCGTCTTCGTCATCAAGCATGCCATCGAGGCAGATTTCCGTGCCGCGGTCGCGGACCGCATGGAGAAGTACTTCGACGTCCGTCTGGTTTACCAGGAGCTTGACCGCCTCCCGGAGGGTTTCTCTGTTCCGGCCGGGCGGGTGAAGCCATGGGGCACCGCCCATGCCGTTCTCTGTGCCGCCGAGGCCGTGGACGGCCCCTTCGCGGTCATCAACGCGGATGACTTTTACGGTCCCGGCGCCTATCGTGCACTTTATGACTTCCTGACCGGTGCGCGTGCGGAGCACGAGCATGCTATGGTCGCCTACCGCCTGCGCAACACGGTGACGGAAAACGGCACGGTCGCCAGGGGGATCTGCAGCGTGAAGGACGGCTATCTCACCACCGTGACCGAGCGCACGAAGATCGAAAAGCGCGGCGACGATGCCGCCTTTACCGAGGACGGCGTCCGATGGGAGCCGCTCTCCGGTGATCTGCCGGTCAGCATGAACTGCTGGGCCTTCGGCCGTGAGATGATGGACGAGCTGCGGGACCGTTTTCCGGCCTGGCTGCGCGAAAACCTGCCCGTGAACCCGGAGAAGGCCGAGTATTTCCTTCCCTTTGTCGCCAATGCCCTGATCCAGGAAGGGAAAGGGAAAATCCGTGTTCTGGACTGTACGGAAACCTGGCACGGCATTACCTACCGCGAGGATCTGGAGAGCGTCACGGACGCCATTCGAGAGATGCGGACTGCCGGGATCTATCCGGTCAGCCTGCTGGACTGATTCAAGAAAGAGAGGACTGAAACATGACTGTACTGGTAACCGGCGGTGCCGGTTATATCGGAAGCCACACCTGTGTTGAGCTCCTGGAAAAGGGCATGGATGTCGTTGTGATCGACAATCTGGTAAACTCGTCCGCCAAGGCCATCGAACGGATTGAGGAGATCACCGGGAAGAAGGTCACCTTCTACGAGGAGGATGTCCGCAACCGCGCCGCTCTGGACCGCATTTTTGAAAACCATGAGATCGGCTGCGCCATTCACTTTGCCGGGCTGAAAGCGGTCGGCGAATCGGTTCAGATGCCGCTGGAGTACTACGACAACAACCTCTTCTCCACGGTCCGTCTGTGCGAGGCCATGCGTGACCACGGCGTGAAGAACATTGTCTTTTCGTCCTCGGCCACCGTCTATTCCGGCGACAACGACATGCCGCTGCGCGAGACCTCCCGCACGGGCATGTGCACCAACCCCTACGGCTGGACAAAATACATGTCCGAGCAGATTCTCCGCGATACGGCAAAGGCCGTGGAAGACTGGTCCGTGGTGCTGCTGCGCTACTTTAACCCCATCGGGGCGCATCCCTCGGGCCGCATCGGCGAAGACCCGCGCGGCATTCCGAACAACCTGATGCCCTTTATCGCGCAGGTCGCCGTCGGGCGCCGGGACCATCTGAACGTCTTCGGCGACGACTACGACACGCCGGACGGAACCGGCGTGCGCGACTATATCCATGTCGTCGACCTCGCCCGCGGCCACGTCGCCGCCATCGACTATATGATGAATCACCGCGGCGAAAATGTCTTCAACCTCGGCACCGGCCACGGATACAGCGTGCTGGACATGGTGAAGACCTTTGAGCGCGTCAACGGCATCCCCATCCCGTACGAGATCGCCCCGCGCCGCGCCGGCGATCTGGCCACGGTCTATTCCAGCCC
>ONGJ01000118.1 GCA_900317375.1 uncultured Eubacteriales bacterium | reverse complement strand
AGCCGCCGCTCTCCGCACAGATCAAAGGCCTGGAGGAAGAGCTTGGGATCCAGCTTTTTATCCGGGGCAAGCGCCAGCTGACCATCACGGATGCCGGCGTGCTGCTGCTCCGGCGGGCAAAGCAGATTCTTGAGCTGGCAGCCCAGACCCAGCACGAGCTCAAATCCATGGAGGGCCTGAGCGGCAATCTGAACATCAGTCTGGTGGAGGGCCGGGCCCCCTATCTCCTGGCCCGGTGGATCGCGGGCTTTCGGGCGGAGTTTCCGAAGGTCACCGTCCACCTCTGGAACGGCAGCGGCGACGACGTGCTCGAGCGGCTGAACCGCGGCCTTGCCGACCTGGCGCTGGTGGCCGCGCCCTATAATGCCGAGCTCATGGAGGGCATTACCGTCGGGCGCGAGCCCTGGGTGGCCATCCTGTCCCGTCAGCACCCCCTGGCGCAGGAGGAGGGCGACTTCCTCCCCCTGAGAAAGCTGGTGGGCCAGCCGCTCTTTATCCCCAGCCGCCAGTCCCGGGCCGAGGCTGTCCGCACCTGGTTTGAGGAGCTGGGAGAAGAGCCGCTGATCGCCGGGGACCTCTCCAACTACATCGACGCCGAGGCGCTCGCCGAGCAGAACGCCGGCATCTGCATCTACCCCATGACGACCTATACCGAGAACGAGCTGCTGACCAAAAAGATTATCACCGAGAGCGCCAGACAGATCGAGTATGCCCTGGTCTGGAACAAGAACGCGCATCTGTCCGACCTCGAGCAGGAGTTCATCAACTTCGTCCGCGACTGCCTGGAGGACGAGCGGCAGGGGACCCAGACCTACCGCGTGCCGGAGCGCGAATATCTCCCGCCGGAGGATACCCTGTTCTTATAATAGCTTTTCCCTATCATGGCACAAAACAAAACCGTATTTTTCAAGGAAACGGCGCTGTGCTATTCTCCTCCTATCAGGGGTCCCTCTTCATATCATTTTTCAGAGGGGTCCCTTTCTATTTAGATGGGAGGAGAGAGCAATGTGTTGTGTAATGGGTTTTCTTTCAGACCTGTATTCACCCGAGACGATCCGGCCGTATTTTGACCGGACCAAATCCCGCGGACCGGATGATACCAGGATCGAGAAGGCCGGGAACGGGCTCCTCTGCTTCCACCGTCTTGCCATCATGGGGCTCGACGTGAGCGGAATGCAGCCGTTTTCCCGGGGGAAGAACAAGGTCGTCTGCAATGGCGAGCTTTACGGCTGGCGAAATCAGAAAAAGGAACTGATCTGCCGGGGCTATTCCTTCGTCAGCGATTCCGACTGCGAGCTGCTTCTCCCCCTGTACGAGGAATACGGGCTCAACATGTTCCGGATGCTGGATGCGGAGTTCGCCATGATCCTGTATGACGGCGAAAAGGACCGCCTGATTGCCGCCCGCGATCCCATCGGCATCCGTCCCCTGTATTACGGCTTCTTCTCCGACGGCGCCATCGCCTTCGCCAGCGAGGCGCAGAACCTGGAGGGCCTCTGCCCCGAGATCCTGCCCTTCCCGCCCGGCCATTACTATGACGGAGAGCGTTTTGTCCGTTATGCCGATCTGACCACCGTCCGCGAGCCGCTGCCTGACGATCTCGAGACGGTCTGCCGCAATATCCGTGAAAAGCTGATCGCCGGTGTGGAAAAGCGCCTGGACGCCGACGCGCCCCTGGGCTTTCTGCTGTCCGGCGGGCTGGATTCCTCCCTGGTCTGCGCCATTGCCTCCCGGCTGCTCGGCCGGAAGATCCGCACCTTTGCCATCGGGATGGATCTGGACCCCATCGACCTGAAATATGCGCAGATCGCCGCGGACTATATCGGGGCCGAGCACACGGCCTTTCATATGACGCGCGATGAGGTGCTGGCCGCGCTGGACGAGGTCATCCGCATGCTGGGGACCTGGGATATCACCACCGTCCGTGCCAGCCTCGGCATGTACCTCTGCTGCAGGGCCATTCACGAGCATACCGATATCCGCGTTCTGCTGACCGGCGAGATCTCCGACGAGCTCTTCGGGTATAAATACACCGACTTTGCGCCCTCCGCCGAAGCCTTCCAGCAGGAGAGCAAAAAGCGCATCGACGAGCTGCACATGTACGACGTTCTGCGCGCCGACCGCTGCATCTCCGTCAACTCTCTCGAGGCGCGGGTGCCCTTCGGCGATCTGGACTTTGTGCGCTATGTGATGCAGGTGGATCCCGAATTGAAGCGCAACCGTTACGGCATGGGAAAGTATCTGCTGCGGCATGCTTTTGAAAACGATCATATCCTGCCGGATGAGATTCTCTGGCGGCAGAAGGCTGCCTTCTCCGATGCCGTGGGCCATTCCATGGTGGATGACCTGAAGGCCTATGCCGAGACGGTCTATACGGACGAGGCCTTCCGGGCCGGCTGCGCCCGGTATGATTACCGTCCGCCCTTTACGAAGGAGAGCCTTTTGTACCGCGATATTTTTGAGAAGTATTATCCCGGCCAGGCCGCGATGATTGTGGATTTCTGGATGCCGAACCCGGATTGGGAGGGCTGCAGGGTCAGCGATCCCTCTGCCCGCGTCCTCTCCAACTACGGCGCCAGCGGCGTCTGATAAAGGAGGCGTCTTTCTTGCCGAAATTCGTTTTTGTGACCGGCGGCGTGGTCTCCGGTCTCGGAAAGGGCATTACCGCGGCCTCTCTGGGCCGCCTGCTCAAATGCCGCGGCCTGAAGGTGGCGGCTCAGAAGCTGGACCCCTACATCAATGTGGATCCCGGCACCATGAGCCCCTACCAGCACGGCGAGGTCTATGTGACCGAGGACGGCAGCGAGACCGATCTCGACCTCGGCCATTACGAGCGCTTCATCGATGAGGACCTGAACCGCTTCTCCAACCTGACCACCGGCAAGGTCTACTGGAATGTCCTGAACAAGGAGCGCCGCGGTGAGTACCTGGGCCAGACGGTCCAGGTCATTCCGCATATCACGCAGGAGATCAAGGACTTTATCTACCGCGTGGGCGAAGAGACGAACGCCGATGTCGTGATTACCGAGATCGGCGGCACCACCGGCGACATCGAGAGCCAGCCCTTTCTCGAGGCCGCCCGTCAGGTCGGCCTCGAACAGGGCCGCGGGAACACCGTCTTTATCCACGTGACCCTGGTTCCCTTCCTGTCCGGCAGCGATGAGCATAAGACCAAGCCGACCCAGCACTCCGTGAAAGAGCTGCAGGGCATGGGCATCTCTCCGAACATCATCGTCCTGCGCTGCGACGAGCCGCTGGAGCCCGAGATCTTCCGCAAGATCGCCATGTTCTGCAATGTCAGGCCGGACTGCGTCATCGAGAACCGAACGCTTCCCAACCTCTACGAGGCGCCTCTCATGCTCGAAAACCATGATTTCTCCCTGATCGTCTGCCGCGAGCTGGGTCTTTGGACCCGGGCACCCGAGCTTGGTGAGTGGCAGGCCATGGTTCATCGCAGCAGAGCTGCCGACCGGACCGTGACCATCGGCCTGGTCGGGAAGTATGTCCAGCTGCATGATGCCTATCTCTCCGTTGCCGAGGCGCTCCGCCATGCCGGCTTCGACTGCGGCGCCCGCGTGGAGATCCGCTGGATCGACAGCGAGACGGTGACTCCCGAGACCGTCGCCTCCGTTCTCGCCGGCTGCGACGGCCTGATCGTCCCGGGCGGCTTCGGCGACCGCGGCGTCGAGGGCATGATCGTGACGGCCTGCTACGCCCGGGAGAACGACATCCCCTATCTCGGCATCTGTCTGGGCATGCAGGTGGCCGTCGTGGAATTTGCCCGCCATGTGTGCGGCATCCCGGACGCCACCTCCGGCGAGCTGGATCCCGGGGCCGAACACAAGGTCATTGACTTTCTGCCCGATCAGAGTGATACGGTCAGCAAGGGCGGCACGCTCCGCCTCGGCGCCTATCCCTGCCGCATCCTGGAGAACACCTGCATGCGCGCCTGCTACGGGCAGGAGGAGATCCGTGAGCGCCACCGCCACCGCTACGAGTTCAACAACGACTATCGGGATGTCCTCTCCGATGCCGGCCTGTGCCTCTGCGGCCGCTCTCCCGACGGCAGGATCATCGAGGCGGTCGAGCTCAGTGAGAAGCGCTTCTTCGTCGGCGTCCAGTTCCACCCCGAGTTCCACAGCCGGCCGAACCGGCCGCACCCCCTCTTCATCGGCCTCCTCCGCGCCTCCCTTTCAGAATAATTTCCATTTTATCTTTCATCCTTCAAGGAGGAACACATATGTGCGGAATTGTCGGTTTCACCGGGGCGCATCAGGCCGCCCCGATCCTGCTGGAAGGGCTGCAGAAGCTCGAATACCGCGGCTATGACTCCGCCGGCCTGGCCGTCCGGGACGGAACGAAGCTCGCCGAGGTGGTCAAATCCACCGGCAAGCTCCGGAACCTCTCCGAGAAAACCGACCACGGCCGCTCTCTTGCCGGCACCTGCGGCATCGGTCATACCCGCTGGGCCACCCACGGCGAGCCCAGCCAGACCAACGCCCATCCGCATGTCAGCGGCAACTGCACCGGCTCCGGTTCCGGCACGGTCGAGTCCGGTGTCGTCGGCGTCCACAACGGCATTATCGAGAACTATGCCGAGCTCAAGGCCAAGCTCCTGCGTCACGGCTATACCTTCTATTCCGAGACCGATACCGAGGTGCTCGTCAAGCTGGTCGACTACTATTACGAGAAATACAAGCTCGGCCCCGTGGACGCGATCACGCGCACCATGGTCCGTGTCCGCGGCTCCTATGCCCTCGCCCTGATGTTCCGCGACTACCCCGGCGAGATCTTCGCCGCCCGGAAGGACAGTCCCATGATTCTCGGCGTCGCCGACGGCGAGAGCTATCTGGCCTCCGATGTCCCGGCCATTCTGAAGTATACCCGGACGGTCTATTACATCGGCAATCTCGAGGTGGCGCGTCTCTCCCCGGGCGAGGTCGTTTTCTATGACCTGAACGGCGATGTGATCGAGCACGAACCCACCGAGATCACCTGGGACGCGGAGGCCGCCGAAAAAGGCGGCTATGAGCATTTCATGCTCAAAGAGATCCACGAACAGCCTGCCGCTGTCCGCGATACCCTGAACAGCGTTCTGAAGGACGGCCGGATCGACCTGTCCGGGACCGGGCTCTCCGATGCGCTTCTGGCCGATGTCTCCGCCGTTCACATCGTTGCCTGCGGCTCCGCCTGGCATGTGGGCATGGCCGCCCAGTACATCCTCGAGGATCTGGCCGAGCTTCCCACCCGGGTCGAGCTGGCCTCCGAGTTCCGCTACCGCAAACAGCTGCTGGATCCCAAAACCCTTGTCATCGTCATCTCCCAGTCCGGCGAGACCGCTGACAGCCTGGCCGCCCTGCGTGAGGCCAAGGCCCTCGGCGTCCGTACCCTGGCCGTCGTGAACGTCGTGGGCTCCACCATTGCCCGCGAGGCGGACCATGTCTTCTATACCCTCGCCGGGCCCGAGATCGCCGTCGCCACCACCAAGGCCTACAGTGCCCAGCTGATCGCCATGTACACTCTCTCGCTGCAGCTGGCCCTCGTGCGCGGCAAAATCACCGAAGAGGCCTGTGCCGCCTACCTTGCCGACCTGCAGACGATTCCCGACAAAATGACCCGTGTGCTCGAGGACAAGGAGCGCATCCAGTGGTTTGCCGCCAAGTTCTCCATGGCCCGGGATATCTTCTTCATCGGCCGCGGCCTCGACTATGCCATCAGCCTCGAGGGCAGCCTCAAGATGAAGGAGATCAGCTATATTCACAGCGAGGCCTATGCCGCCGGCGAGATGAAGCACGGCACCATCAGCCTGATCGAGAACAACACCTTGGTCATCGGTATTCTGACGCAGAGTGATCTTTATGAAAAGACCGTCAGCAACATGGCCGAGTGCAAGGCCCGCGGCGCCTATCTCATGGGCCTGACCAGCTACGGGCACTACAATGTCGAGGACACCGACGACTTTACGGTCTATGTCCCCAAGGTCGACAGCCACTTCATTGGCAGTCTTGCCGTGATTCCCCTTCAGCTTCTCGGCTATTACATGAGCGTCGCGAAGGGTCTGGATGTCGACAAGCCCCGCAACCTCGCCAAAAGCGTCACGGT
>ONGJ01000119.1 GCA_900317375.1 uncultured Eubacteriales bacterium | reverse complement strand
TTTTGCTTCTCTATCACGTATTAGGGCATAGGTTTCTCTGAAACGTGAAACTGCCGGATGCCATCATTGCAGCGACAGCAATTTCACATAATCTTACTCTGCTTACGGCTGATACCGGTATTTTCAAAATCTGTGAGCTGAAAGCAAACAGACTTCAGCCATAGAAAAGCTGCATTCGCGCCCCTATAATAGCCTGAGGTGGAAAGAATTCCCACCCTGCACGGCAGCCTTTCCATCAAATGATTAAGCGCGGCGGTGAAATGCCCGTGCGGGGAAGCATCTTCCTGTCCGCGCAGCCGCAATACTTACCCCAATTTCTTAGCGCCCGCAGTATCTTGTTGAGGGGCAGAGACTCTCCCTTGGCGCGCACAACAGAGACTGATTGGGAGGATAAAGCAACATACATGCAAAAATAATTGCCCGAGGTGAGGAGATCCCCCCGCCTCGGGCAGTTTGTCTGTTTATTGCTGGGACGGCTTCCGGAACATAAACGCCCTCGCCGCCTGGATCGCAACCCTGTAGATCAGCGGCCGCAGATCCCTGTCCGCCTCCTGCAGCTTCTCGCGGATGGGAATCGACTGTGGACAGTGCTGCTCGCACTTGCCGCAGCGGATGCACTGCGAGGCAAAGGCCGGCTCACGTGTCAGCCCGACGGTCTGGATGAACTGTGACCGTCCCGCGCTCTTCGACTCGGTGTACATGGTGTTCCAGCAGCGGAAAATACCCGGGATGTCCACACCCTTCGGACACGGCATGCAGTAGCGGCAGCCGGTGCAGCCGACCCGCTCCTTCTCCCGCGCCTGTGCCTCCGAGGCGGTGCGGCAGTTGGCCTCCACCATCTCGACCGAGTTCATGCCCGACAGCACCACCGTGACCTCGGGCTGGTTGTACAGCCAGCGGAGGCCCCATTCCGCCGGGCCCCAGCCGCGGCCGCTGTCCTGCATGGCCTCTTTTGCCGCCTCCGGCAACATGTTGACCAGCTTGCCTCCGCGCAGCGGCTCCATGATCATCACGGCCAGGCCCTTGGCCGCAGCCGCCTGCAGCCCTGCCTTGCCCGCCTGGGCCACCTCGTCGAGATAGTTGTACTGAATCTGGCAGAAGTCCCAGTCGTAGTCCTCCAGAATCTTCAGGAAGTTGTCGGTGTTCCCGTGGTACGAGAAGCCGATGTTCCGGATGGCCCCGCTCTGCTTCTTCTCCTGGATCCAGTCCAGAATGCCGACATTCTTGAGCTTCTCCCACATGGCCACGTCGGTCAGGTGGTGCATCAGGTAATAATCCACATGATCCGTGCGCAGCCGGCTCAGCTCCTCGCCGAAGTACCGGTCCAGCGCCGCCCGGTTCCCGATCAGATACTGGGGCAGCTTCGTGGCGATGTTGATCTTGTCCCGGATGTTGTTGCGCTCAAAGATCTCTCCCACGGCGGCCTCGCTGCCGGGGTAGATGTAGGCCGTGTCATAGTAGTTGACGCCCGCGTTGTACGCGGTCATCAGCTCCTTCTCCGCCTTGTCGATGTCGATCCCTGCGCCCTTTTTGGTAAAGCGCATACAGCCGTAGCCCAGGATGCTCAGCTCGTTTCCTTTTCGGTCTTTTCTGTACTGCATGGGAACACCTTCCTGTCATGGTTTCTTCCTTCCTCCGGAAACCGCGGGATCCCCGGACGGCCAGGATCCTGCTTCACAGTATATATGCTATGCGCCGTGTTGTAAAGGAGGATTTTCGCGTCCTCCGGATCTGCCTCCGGACCCGTCTCCGGACGGGTTGTCCTTCTTTATGAAATCAACCTGATGATTGCTTTTCCGCCTGAAATCGTCTATACTGTCTGACAGATTACGCATTCTGTGAGAACGCACAGGAAGCGGCCCGGCATATGGAAGCATCACTGCCATAGGAGGAGAAATTGATGGAAGTCAGACAAAACCTGATCCGGCTCTGTGAGAAGATCAACGACGGACACTATAAAATCACCCCGGACTGCGCGGAATACAAAATGTTCGAAAAGTGGATCACCGACGAACAGATCGCCGTCATGCTTGCCATGACCAGCATGAAGCCGTCGCTTGTGCCGGTCATCGCGTACAAAGCGAAGCTCCCCGTCAAACGGACCCGCGAGATCCTGCACGAGATCACGGACATCGGCCTCGTGGTGCAGGTGGTTGTGCCGAAAGTGGGGCTCGAGGTCTATCTCCTGCCGCCCTACACGCCCGGCATCTTCGAGTTCCTCCTCATCAACGAGAAGTTCTGCCTTGCCCATCCCGAGATTGTCCATGCCTTCCACCAGCACGCCACCGACAGCCAGACCGAGCATGCGCCGAATACACCCATGGGCGCGGGCATCATGCGCGTCATTCCGTTCGAGAGCGCTATCCCCGACGGTACCGAGCAGATCGACAACGAGCGTGTCAGCAGGTACATCGAGGAAAACGACGGGCATCTGAGCATCACACCCTGTCAGTGCCGCCGCGTGCGCAGGCTGATGAACGAAGGCAGCGGCGATCTGGACGAAGGCCTCTGCATCTTCATGGGCCATGTGGGCGATATGTTCAACCGCACCGGCAAGGGCCGCCCGGTCTCCGTGGACGAGGCCAAGGCGCTGGTCGCCAAATGCGAGGAGCGCGGCTGCGTCCACCAGATCACGACGCTGAATAAGGGCGAAACCCTGGCCATCTGCAACTGCATGCCCGAGAGCTGCCTGGCGCTGGGCGTTACGCAGTACTATAACACCCCCGATACCTCCAAAAGCAACTACGTGGCCGAAATCGACGAGGCAAAATGTGTCGCCTGCGGCCAGTGTACGGACCACTGTGCCAACAACGCGATCCAGATGGGGCAGAAGCTCTGCGCCAAAACCCCGATCGATCACCCGCCGAAAGAACTGCCCGATGACATCGAGTGGACGCCGGAGCACTGGAATCCCGAGCACCGCACCAACCGCGAGTACATCGCGCCGGAGGGCACCGCGCCCTGCAAGACCGCCTGCCCGGCCCATATCGCCGTGCAGGGCTATCTGAAGCTGTCCGCGCAGGGGCGCTATCTCGAGGCGCTGGAGCTCATCAAGAAGGAAAACCCCCTGCCCGCCGTCTGCGGCCGCATCTGCAACCGCAAATGCGAGGAGGCCTGCACCCGCGGCGATATCGACCGCGCCGTCGCCATCGACGAGGTCAAGAAATTCATCGCCGACCGCGAACTCGAGCGCGATACGCGTTTCGTGCCGAAAAAGCTTTACGACTTCTCTGACAAAAAGATCGCCGTCATCGGCTCCGGCCCCGCCGGCCTGAGCTGTGCCTACTTCCTCGCCGCCGATAACTATAAGGTCACGGTCTTCGAGAAGAATGACCAGCCGGGCGGCATGCTGCGTTACGGGATCCCGAGCTTCCGTCTGGAGAAGCCCGTGCTTGACGCGGAGATCGACGTGCTCAAGGAGCTGGGTGTGATCTTCCGCTGCGGCGTCGAAGTCGGCAGGGATGTGACGCTCGATGAGCTTCGCAGACAGGGCTTCGAGGCCTTCTATCTCGCCGTCGGCGCGCAGAAGAGCGCCTCTCTCGGCATCCCGGGCGAGGAACTCGAGGGCGTCTGGGGCGGCATCGACTTCCTGCGCGAGGTCTGCAACGGCATGCGTCCGGCCATCGGCAAAAAGGTTGTCGTGGTCGGCGGCGGCAACGTGGCCATGGACGTGGCCCGCACGGCCGTGCGTCTCGGCGCGGATGTCACCGTGGCCTACCGCCGCCGGGAGAGCGACATGCCCGCCGATCCCGCCGAGGTGGCCGAGGCGAAGGAAGAGGGCGTGAAGTTCCTCTTCGAGCATAAACCCGTTTCCGTCGAGGGCAAAAACGGCAGGGTCACCGCCCTTGTCTGCGAGAGTGACAGGACCCTCAGATGCAGTGCCGTCCTTGCCGCGGTCGGCCAGCGCATCGACCTGGGCGGACTGGACCTCGGCGAACTGAAGACCGACGAAAAGGGCCGTGTCGAGGCCGATGAAGTCACCTATCAGACCGCGCAGCCCGACATCTTTGTCGGCGGCGATGCGCATACCGGCCCGAAGTTTGCCATTGACGCGATTGCCCAGGGCAAGCAGGCTGCGATATCCATCCACCGTTTCGTGCATCCCGGTCAGAGTCTCGTCATCGGCCGCGACCGGCTGAGCTACCGCGCCTTTGATAAAGAGAATGTGGATTTCGACAGCGTGAAGCGCGACTGTGACGCCTCCGCGCGCCAGGTCCCCGGCAGGGACGCGGCGAAGGCCTCCGGCTTCCGCGACGACCGCTGCACCTTTACCGAGGAACAGGTCAGGCAGGAGACCGCCCGCTGCCTCGGCTGCGGCGCCTCGTTTGTCGATCCGAACAAGTGTCTCGGCTGCGGCGTGTGCACCTCGCGCTGCCGCTTTGATGCGATCCATCTCCGCAAACGCAGCAATGTGGAGAGCATCGACTATTTCGACCGCCCGAAAATCCTGCCGGAGTTCATCGCCGCGCGTGAAAAGAGGATTGAAATCCGAAAGATGCAGCAGGGCTGACCCCGCCGAGAGGCGGCAGTGCTCCCGCCTGATCTTTCTCAAAACCCGTCTTCGGACGGGTTTTTTCTCTTTTTCGGCCTGAAATACCCTAGGTGTAGAAGAATATAGACAGCAAAACCTACCAATCCGATGGATTTTCTCTTGCCATCCGGAAAGACATGAGGTATAATATGATATTATCGGTGAATTATAATCATTTTCTGGCTTTTCCGGGCTTTTCCGGGGCAGCCGGACCGTTTGCAGAAAGGAGTCATCATGATGATTCAGACAGGCATCGTACAGACAGAGTCCTTTTCCATGGACTATTTCCGCTTCGGCACGGGCAGCCGCCCCCTGGTCATTCTCCCGGGCCTGAGCGTCCAGAGCGTGATGGGCGCTGCCCAGGCCGTCGAGGCCGCATTCCGCTCTTTTGAGGACAGCTTCACCGTCTATCTCTTTGACCGGCGGAACGAGCTTCCCCCTTCCTATTCCATCCGCGAGATGGCCCGAGATACCGCCGAGGCCTTCGAGACGGTCGGCCTGAAGGACGTCTGCCTGTTCGGGGCCTCTCAGGGCGGCATGATCGCCATGACCATTGCCATCGAGCATCCCGAGCTGGTCTCCAAACTGGCCCTGGGCTCCACCACCGCCCACATGCAGGAGGACACTTACCGCACTCTGGACAGGTGGGTGCAGCTGGCCAGGGAAAAGGACAGGGTCGGCCTGTATCTGGCCTTCGGAAAGGATGTCTATCCTCCCAAGCTTTATGAATCGTACCGCGAGGGGCTGGCCGGGCTCGCCGAAACGGTGACGGATGAGGACCTCAGCCGCTTCATCATCCTTGCCGAGGGCATCCGGGGCTTCAACGTCGTGGACGAGCTGCCGAAAATCCGGTGCCCCGTTCTGGCCATCGGGGTCTACGAGGACGCGGTTGTCGGCGCCGACGCCACAATGGAGATCGCCGAGAAGCTCGAGTTCCGTCCGGACGCTCACCTGTACATGTACATCGGCTACGGCCATGCCGCCTACGACACCGCCCCGGACTACCGCAAGCGCCTGCTGAATTTCTTCCTCTCCTGACCGCCCGGGAGAGCATAAGGCGCAGGATACTTCATAAAACTCCTCATATATCGTCTGTCATAATCTGAATATAACGGGGGAAAATGCTATGGCAAAAGAAACACAGGCAAATCTTGGATTTGAAAAACAGCTCTGGGACGCGGCATGCGTTCTGTGGGGCTCGATCCCCGCTGCCGAGTACCGGCAGATCATTGTCGGCCTGATCTTCCTGCGCTATATCTCTGCGGCCTTTGAGAAGCGCCGTGCGGAGCTGGTGGCAGAGGGCGAGGGCTTTGAAGACGACCCTGATGCCTATCTGGAGGATAACATCTTCTTTGTACCGGAGTGTGCCCGTTGGAGCTATATTGCCAAATACGCCCATTCTCCCGAAATCGGCAAGGTAATTGACGATGCCATGCGCGCCATCGAGGACGAGAACAAGACCCTGAAGGGCGTTCTCCCGAAAGTCTTTGCCAGCCCGGACCTGGACAAGAAGGTCCTGGGTGAGGTTGTGGACCTGTTCACAAACAACCTGCACATGGACGGCTCGGAAGAGGATCAGGACCTGCTGGGCCGGACCTATGAATACTGCATCGCTCAGTTCGCCGCGAAGGAAGGCAAAGGCGGCGGCGAATTCTATACCCCCGGCTGTGTCGTGCGGACGCTGGTCGAAGTTTTGAAGCCCTTTGAGAACTGCCGGATCTATGAAAACTGCACTACGTCTTTGATACGGATTCAGGCGGCGTGACCGGAGGGCTCGTTTTTCGGGCAAAAAGGGCTCGTTCGAGCCTTCTTGTGAAGTCGGGTATTTACCCGGCTGTTTTTTGTTTGTTAGCGAGCATTTGAAGCAAAAAAAGATGTGAGATTTACAATCTCCCTATTGACATAAGTACTTCTATATAGTATAATCCGAAACGGA
>ONGJ01000123.1 GCA_900317375.1 uncultured Eubacteriales bacterium | reverse complement strand
CCAGCCGGGAGCATAGCGCCGTTTGTTGTCAGCAGCCCGTTTCACGGTCTGCGTGTAGTTCCTTGTAAACTGACCTAAGTGGAATTGTAAGTACCATGTTGTATTTGCCCCAAAGTACAGAAGAAAAGCGTTCTATGGAAATCGGAGACTGGAGATAGGTGCTATACTGCGACAACTATGCCAATGGAAGGGCGTAACGATCCTCGAGGCAGAAGTGTGTCCGGATCATGTACATATGCTGCTGGAAATACCGCCCAAGATGGCAGTCTCGAGTTTCATGGGATACCTGAAAGGGAAGAGTAGCCTGATGATCTTTGAGAAGTGGGGGAACGCGCGGTATGCATATAGGAACCGCGAGTTCTGGTGTAAGGGCTACTATGTGGACACAGTAGGAAAAGATACGAAGAAGATAGCGGCATACATTCAGAATCAGTTGAAGGAGGATGAATTATCTAATCAACTGACGATGGATGATTTTGACCCGTTTACGGGTAGCAAGTAACAGTCCCCTCGCGCGTGCCAGACCGTACTTGCGCCTTCAGGCGCCGCTAGTAAACAAGGGCTATGCCCGAAAATGAAAAACCACCCGCTGGGCGGGTGGATGATTATTATTCGTAGTATGAGAGAGCATGCTGATCTTTTGAAAAACAGAAGAAGGAACGCGGCGGCGATCTACGTGCTGGCCGCCGCAGTTGTGATACTCGCGTTCGTGTGTCTGTTTGTCGGGTCTTCGCACATGTCGATCTCCGATTGCTTTGCCGCACTTTTAAAGAAAGGAAGTATGGCGCAGGTGCGGATCATCTGGAATATCCGCATTCCGCGGGTGCTTGCGGCCATCATTGCCGGCGCGGGTCTGTCCGTGTCTGGCCTTGTGATGCAGACGGACCTGAACAACCCGATGGCCTCGCCCTCGACGCTGGGCGTGTCCAACGCGGCGGTATTCGGGGCGAATCTCTCCATTATCGCGTTTGCGGGAGGTTTTCTTTCGACGGGCAACAATCTCTTAAACTACACCGTAGGGGCGAATCCTTACGCCACGTCCCTGATGGCCTTTCTCTTTTCCACGGCGTCCATTCTCCTGATCCTCGGTCTTTGCCGCCTGCGAGCTTTTCAGCCCGGCGTTGTTGTGCTGGCAGGCATCGCCATCGGTTCGATCTGGACGGCGGCGACCACTGTTCTGCAGTTCTACGCCACGGATGTCGGGCTTTCCGCCGCCGTGGTCTGGACCTTCGGTGATCTTGGCCGCGCGACATACCGAACGGACGCGATCATGGCCGCGATCGTGCTGCTTGGAATCGGTCTTTTCTCTCTGATGAGCTGGAAGCTCAACGCGCTGCTGAGCGGGGATACCGCCGCCAAAAGCATGGGCGTGCATGTGGACCTTCTGCGTTTCACCACCATGCTTTTTGCCTCGGTCATCACGGCGGTGTGCGTCTCTTTTCTGGGCATTATCGGATTTGTGGGCATCATCTGTCCGCATGTGACAAAACGCCTGCTGGGGCAGGACCACCGTGTTTCGATCCCCGCCTCGGCCTTGAGCGGAAGCATCCTGCTCCTGCTGGCGGATACGCTGTCGCGCAGCCTGGGCAACGGCTCGGCACTGCCGGTCGGAGCGATCACATCGCTGCTGGGCGCGCCCTTCTTCCTCGCAATCATCTTCGGACGGAAGGGGGAGCATGACTGATGCTGACAATACATGACCTGCATTTCCGATACGGAAAACGTGCCCCCACGGTTCTTGACGGGATCGAGCTGACGCTTCGGGATGGAGAGATCGGCGTGATGCTGGGCAAGAACGGTTCCGGCAAGACGACGCTGTTTAAAACCATCCTCGGCATTGAAAAGCCGGTGAGTGGCGAGATTTTCTTCGACGGGGAAGACCTGCTGAAGATGAGCCGCAGGGAGCGGGCGCGGCGTATCGCCTATGTGCCGCAGAGCATTCACTTCGGAGCCCTGAGCGTCTTTGATACCGTGCTGATGGGCCGCGTGTCCTATTTCGGGTACAAGGCCGGAAAAGAGGATGAGGAAGCCGTCTGGCATATCCTGCGGGATATGCATCTGGAGGACTTTGCGGCACGCAACGTCGAACAGCTGTCAGGCGGTGAGCGGCAGAAGATCGCCATTGCCCGTTCTCTTGCGCAGGAGCCGCGGATGCTTGTCTTTGATGAGCCGACAGGAAACCTGGATATCGCCAACGAACAGCTCATCCTTGCCGAGGCGCGCCGGACGGCCCGGGAAAAAGGGATTGGCATCCTCACCTCGCTGCACGATTTCAACCAGGCGTTTGAGCTGGGAGACCGTTTCTTCTTCATGAAGGACGGGAAGATCCGCCATGCGGGCGGGACAGAGATCGTTACGGCGGATGTGATTCGGGAAATCTTTGATGCGGAGGTCCGCGTCGTTGAGATAGAAGACAAAAAATACATCGTGAACGGAGGAAAAGAAAAATGAAAAAGAACAGAACAATATCCCTGCTGCTGACGCTGATCATGCTGGCGGCACTGTGCATCGGCGGGCAGACATCCGCGTTTGCCATGGAAAAAGCGGCAGAGGGGGAGGAGATCACGATTACCGACATGATCGGCCGCGAAGTCACCATTACCCCGGGCAGCTATCAGCGGGTGGCCTGCATCGGCGCAGGCGCGCTGCGCATGTATTCCTACATCGGCGATGTGGGCCTGCTGTGCGGCGTGGAGGATATCGACAACACCTCTCTGGAGGAACGGCCCAAGATGTTTGATTCTGTGGCGAGGCCCTATATGCTGGCCTTCGGCAAGAGTTTCACAGAGCTGCCCTCCTGCGGCGTGGGCGGCCCGCAGGCCCAGACCGCCGAGGCGGAGAAGATCCTCGCCTGCAATCCGGATATCGTGATCTCGGAATATGAGGATGTGGAAAAGGAAGACGCGCTGCAGGAGCAGCTCGGCGTTCCCGTCATTACGCTGAAGGCCGGTCCCGGCGGTGTGTTTGATGAAAACTTCTACGGCCCGATGAAGATGCTGGGTGTGGTTTTCCAAAACGAAGAGAAGGCGGATGCGCTGATAGAATACATCAAAGCCGAACGCGCGGAAATTGAGAAGCGTACCGCGGATATCCCTGAAGACGAGAAGCCTTCCGTGTACATCTGCGGACTGGGAAATTGGGGTACTACCAACCACTTGATGACCGCCCAGAACTATATTGCCTTTACCGTGGCCAATGTGAAGAACGTGATTACTGATCTGGAGGCCCCCGGCATTCAGCCGATTGAAGAGGAGAAGTTTGTAGCGCTGGGCGAGAACATGGGCATCATGATCATCGATGCCGCGGCCGTGAAAAACATCAAGCCGCTGTATTCCGAGAATCCCGCGATGTTTGACACCTGCAAGGCCTGGCAGGACGGCGAGGTCTATCTGGAGATGGCCTACAACGCATACTATACCAATTACGAGATTTCGCTGGCCAACACATGGTTCATCGCCAAGACGGTCTATCCGGAGCTTTTTGAGGACATCGATATGACCGAGAAGACCGACGAGATTACACAGGCATTCTTCGGCATGAATCTGGCCGAACAGATCTTTGCAGCGCCGTCCAGCTACGGCGGGTATCAGAAGATCGATACGGAGTCTTTCTTTGCCTGAGCAGACAGAAAGGCGCTTTCACTCCCGCCGGAGGCGGAGGAGAAAGCGGGAGTGTAAAGCATATGATCGAGACAAAAGAGGTTATTGATTTTTTTGACCGGCTTGCGCCCAACTGGGATGCCGAGCTGATTCGAAATGACCGAATCATCAGCTTGATCCTAGATAACGCCGGTGTGCGTACCGGTAAGGACGTCCTTGACGTGGCGACAGGGACCGGTGTGCTGATCCCGGATTATCTGGCGCGAGGCGTCGCCTCCCTGACAGCCATTGATATTTCCCCAAAGATGGTTGAAATCGCAAGAGGAAAGTTTGCACAGGAGAATGTAACGATCCTCTGCGGCGATGCGGAGAACATGGATTTCGGAAGACAGTTTGACTGTATCGTGGTCTATAACGCCTTTCCGCATTTCCCCGATCCTGAACGCCTGATTACCCGGCTGGCCTTTCTGCTGAAGGAGGGAGGGACGCTGACAGTCGCCCACGGCATGAGCAGGGAGAAGATCGACGCACACCATCACGGCACGGCCAGTCACGTATCGAACGGGCTGATGCCGGCAGAGGAGCTGGCAGCGATCTTTGAAAAATATCTGTCCGTAACCGTGGAGATATCTGACGAGCGGATGTACCAGGTCACGGGACAGCGCTGACTTTCAATCCATAAGGAAAGGCCGCCCGGCAAAGGCGGCCTTTCAGAGATTGTTCCGGTATATGGAAATTGACGGATCAAGCCGGGCAGGAGATCTCGGCGATTTTCTCGATCGTCAGATGCAGCTCGTTCACCAGACAGGAATCCGCTGCACGGTAGAGCATCTCCTTGCCGTCCCGGCGGGAGACGATCAGCCCGGCCGTTTTGAGAAGGCGTAGATGGTGAGATACCGCGGGACTGGACATGTGCACGTAGGCCGCGATATCCGCTACACACTCCTCGGTGTGGCAGAGCAGCCAGAAGATGCGCAGGCGCGACGGGTCGCCGAGCTGGCCCAGCGCGTCGGAAACGGCGCGAATCATTTCATCATCGGGCATGGCCTCCATGATGTGGGTCTGCGCGTCGGCTGCATGATGTTCGTGCGGAAGGTTTACTGTTTTATCCATAGGAGGCTCCTTGGGAGGTCTGAAAGTAAAAAAGTTGAGAGCGGAAAGTTGAAAAACGGGAGAATTGCCTGCGGAGGGATAATAAAAGACCAAGTATCAATCATATTATACAATACTCTGCTCGAAAAGTCTTGAACGATTTGCAGAAAAAAATTGACAAACGGAAAATCCAGAGGTATTATTGTTTTAAAATTAAATAATTGTTTAATTGTTGAATTATTTTGAAAGGAGAACAGAGATGAAGAAGAGCTACAAGATCGAGGTGGACTGCGCCAACTGCGCCAATAAGATGGAGGATGCCGCAAAGAAGACCCCCGGTGTCAAGGATGCCGTGGTCAATTTCATGGCACTGAAGATGGCAGTGGAATTTGAAGACGGCGCCGACCCCAAGGCAGTCATGCAGGAGGTGCTGAAAAACTGCAAAAAGGTGGAGGACGACTGCGAAATCTATCTCTGAGCAGGGTATATGAATGTGAAGGAGCTGCCTTGAAACACACAGAGGGTTTTG
>ONGJ01000125.1 GCA_900317375.1 uncultured Eubacteriales bacterium | reverse complement strand
AGTAGCAGAACAGGCAGTTAAAGTCCTGCTCCTCCACGCCCCGGTGGCAGGGGAAGAAAGGACAGCCCCGGTTCTGGAAGAAGCGCTGATCCCCCTGAACATCCGGTTTCACATCGCCGAAAAAGGCGTTGTAGCTGCCCGGCTCCATGCCGTAGAGCTGTTCGATATATGCGGGCGTGAAGATCTCTTCCGGCCTGCCGACGCGGTCAACGGCGCCGTCCCGCACACAGAGCACCGTGTCGGAGACGCGTTCTGCACAGTCGAGCTCGTGCAGCGACAGCACGACCGCGATCTGCTTTTCCCGTGCCAGTTCCTTCAGCATCGTCAGAAACTCGACCTTATAGCGCACGTCGAGGAAGGAGGTCGGCTCATCCAGCAGCAGAAGCTCCGGCTCCTGGCAGATGGCGCGGGCAAGCATCACGCGCTGGCGCTGGCCGTCGCTTAGTTCCTCAAAGCTCTGCCCGGCAAGCTCGCTCACGCGGACGAGGGCCATGGCCTGCCGGGTCGCCGCGCGGTCATGCTCTGAGAGGATGCCGAGCCGGCCCGTGTAGGGATAGCGCCCCGTCGCAACCACCTCGGCACAGCTCATGAGCTCTGCGCGCAGCCGCTCGGTGGTCACAACGGACAGGCGTCTGGCAAGTTCGTTTTCCGCCATGCGGGAGAGCGTCTCCCCATCCAGAAGGACGGTGCCGGCTACAGGCTCCAGCCGCCGTGCGAGGGTTTTCAGGATCGTGGATTTCCCCGCGCCGTTGGGCCCGATGAGGGTCAGGATCTCCCCCGGGCGGAGGGAGAAGGAAAGCCCCTTCAGGACGGCCTTCCCGCCGTAGCCCACGGCCAGGTCTTCGGATTTCAGGATTTCTTCACGCATCCGCCTGCCCTGCCTTTCTTTTCAGCAGCATCCAGATGACGATCGGCGCGCCGAACACCGCCGTCACGGCGCTGATGCTCAGCTCGGTCGGCTGAAACAGCGTGCGTGCCAGCAGATCGCAGAACAGGCAGAAAACCGCGCCGCCGAGAAAGCAGGCCGGGATCATCACGAGGGGTCTGGCCGTCCCGAACAGGCTGGAAGCGCCGGAGATTCACCCCCAGGTTCTGGGCGTAGCTTTCGCCGAGCTGCCAGGCGCCCATCGGCTTGGAGAGCAGAAAGCTCAGCCCGACCCCGACAGCCGTCACCGCGGCGATCACCCGCAGGTTTTCCCAGCGGATGCCGGAAAAGCTGCCCATGGACCAGTTATGGAGATTCACGATGTTGGCATCGTCGGCAAAGGTCACGGCAAACTCGGTCGCTGCGCTGCAGATATAGCCGATCATCACCCCGCAGACGATCAGCAGCGACATTCTGCGGATTTTCGCGGAGAACAGCAGAATCAGGCCCATCGAGAGCATCGAGCCGCAGAAGGCCGCCCCGATCAGCGCCGCCGAACCCAGCACCCGGCCGTGAGATACAGCCGCGATCAGCGTCAGGGCAACGGTCAGCTTGGCGCCGGAGGAAATGCCCAGCACGAAAGGCCCCGCGATCGGGTTGAAAAAGAAGGTCTGCAGCAGAAAGCCCGACACCGCCAGCGCGCCGCCGAGGAAAGCCGCTGCGAGCAGGCGCGGCAGGCGCAGCGTCCAGACCACGCGCGCGGTGCTCTCGACCTCCCCGCGGGCGCGCAGAACTCCGAGCAGTTCGGCCGGTGTCACCTGTACGGTACCCGCGAGCAGATTGGCCGCGATGAGAACGAGCAGCAGCAGAAGCAGCAGAAGGAAGGCGCAGGCAGCGCGCCGTATCTGTCCGTCCATGCATCCGCCTCCCTTCAGCTCAGTCTGTGAAAATACTGCAGTGCGCGCCCGTCGGCCGTGCCGCTGAGAATCTGATGCATCTCGTCGATCAGCACGGCGATGCCGGAACTCTGCTGGAACAGGTCCGCCTCGGTGCACCACACCTCGCCGCTGCGCACCGCCCGGAAGTCCGCCAGCCATTCGCCCTTCTGCAGCAGCTCATCCATGCTGCCCGGGGCACCGCCGATGGCAGCATTGTAGAACAGCACGTCCGCATCCCGGGCACCGGCATAGAAGCTCTCGGGCTGCATGCTCATCGTCGCGCGCCCTCCCGTCCCGTCCTCAGCCGGGATTTGAGGGATATAGCGCCCGCCGGCCAGCTCGATGCTGCGGGCGACATAGTCCTCCGGGCAGCGTACGCGGACCGCGCCGCTTAAGCTGATGGAAAAGAAGGCGGCGGTCCTGCCGGTGCTTTCCTGTGCCATCACTCGCTCCGCCATTGCTGCCTGGCTGTCAAAAAAGGCCTCGGCCTCCTGCAGCCTGCCGGTGAGCAGGCCGTAGAGCTTGATCCACTCGAGCCTGCCCAGCGGGTGCCGCTCATAGCTGGAGCGCTCCACCAGCACGGGGATGCCCAGGGCCTCCAGCTGTTCCTTCACCTCGGGGCTGTGCCAGATCATGGTGTTCTCCACCGCGAGGCTGACCCCCTCGCTCAGCAGCAGCTCGTAATCCGGGGCGGCGTATTTGCCGGCATAGAGAAGCTCTCCCTCATCCATACGCTGCTGCACCTCCGGCAGGGTCCAGTCATCCCGTCTGGTGCCCGTCAGGCGCACGGAGGAAAGGGCATGAAGGCGCACAATCGGGTCCATCGCCGAGGAAGAGGCGATATAGAGCCGCTGAAGCGGCGCCCGCAGAACGGGGAGGTCGGATTCCGCCGGTGCCTCGGCACCCTCGGGCACGATGAGAAAGCGCTCCTCTCCGCCGATGGTGACCAGCGCGCAGCCGGATGCGTCATACGCCACGGTAAACTGATCGGCATAGCGCAGCACCAGCCTGTCCGCCGCTTCGGGCCCCGCCTCCTCCGGCTTTCCGTCTGCCTGCGCACTGCCGCCGAGAAGGAGCGTGAGGAGCAGCAGGACGGCAACGGCTCTCTTCACGCAGCCGGTGTAATCGTCGCCGCGTCAAAGCGCAGCGTATAGTCGATCTCATGCGGCTGGCTCATGGCCGTGGTGTCCGCAGTCACTTTCAGCGCACAGTCGAAGGCCGCCACCGGGATGACGCAGACCGATTTTCCGTCCCGGATCTCGGTCAGGATCTTCGTACCGTCCACGATCACATAGTCATAATTGTCGCTGCTCCAGACGATCTCAGCCTCTGCCGCGCCGTCTGTAATCTTCAGAAGGCAGGGGGACTGAACGCTCGCCCTGCCCGAGCCGCCGCTGAGCGTCACCGCCGCGCTGTAGTTTCCGTCCTCCAGGCCCAGGCTCCCGGGGGTAACGAGGAAGCCCTCGCGGAAGGCCTCCGTCGGCAGGGAATCGGCGCGGAAGACCAGCGTCCGGTCATACCAGAGCTCTTTATTCTCGCTCCATGCCGCGCAGGGCAGGCCCTTGTCCAGCGCCTCAACAGGGAAGACAAAGCTGTTGTTCCCCTCGGCGTTCTCCTCCGCCGCGATCGCATTCCCGGTGCCTGCCGCGGCAGCCTCCGCCGCCGTGCCCGGATAGAGGAAGCCGTAGCTTTTGCTGCTCATGTTCAGCTTCGCCATTATGCTTCCGTCCGCGACAGTCAGTTCACAACTCTCAATGCGGAACATGGACGAGCTGCTGCTCACCGCGACGGGATAAATGCCGTCCCGGAGGTCGGCGGCGGTAACAGGCGTCATGTCCTCTTCGACCACGTTCTCCACGGTCGTCATCTGCGAGGCATCCGCGACCAGCAGCGAGTCCGCCGCCGCACGGGCGTGCTCGGTAAAGATCTCCTGGATCGCCTCCATCTCGCCCAGGCCGCGCAGCAGGCAGGTGACCTCATAGCCGTTTGCCTCGAACACGCGCTTCCAGCTGTCGTCCTCATCGCCCGCCATGTCATTGTTGGCATGGTCGCCGGCGACGATCATCATCGGCTCAAGGACCACCCTGCTGTAGCTGCCTTCCTTCACCGCGGCGAGTACGTCGTCCAGGGAGGGCTTTGCCTCCACGGTGCCGATGTAAAGGTTCTTGCAGCCCTTGTCCGCCAGCACCTGCTGCATCTTTGCATAGACCTCGTTGGAGGCTGCCTCGGTCCCGTGGCCCATGAAGCAGATCGCCGTCTTGCCGTCGTCGTATTCCTTTGTCGCCTCGATGAGGATGTCCGCCACGCGGGAGAAGTCCTCGTCGCTTGTCAGAAGCGGCTCGCCCACGACGATTTTGTCAAAGGCGTCGGCATAGGCCGCGAGCTCGTCCACCAGATCGGTATACTCAAAGCCGTGCATCAGGTGCGTCGGCTGCACGACCAGCGTCTTCACCCCGTTTGAGACAGCGCGGTCCAGAGCTTCGGTGACGTTGTCGATGACCTCGCCGTCGCGCGCCTTGACATGGTCGATGATGATCTGGCTGGTAAAGCCGCGGCGCACGCTCCAGTCGGGGAATGCCTGCTCCAGCGCGCCCTCGATCCCGCCGACCGTCAGGCGGCGGCTGTCGTTGAAGCTCGTGCCGAAGGACACGACCAGCAGCTCGTTTTCACCGATGTCGTCCTGATTGCGCGGGTTGTCCAGCGAGGCATCGCCGGTCTCGTAGTTTTCTTCTTCCTCTTCTTCCTGCGCATCCTGCGCCGGTTCCTCTGCCATGGCCTGTGCTGCGCCGCAGCAGACCAGCAGGGCGATCAGCAGAAGGAATGAGAGCATGCCAGTAAGCTTTTTCTTCATGGTTTCTTTCTCCTTGTTTTCTATATACTTTTCTTTGCGGACAAAAACAAAATCCCCCTCTGCCTTCCGGCAGACGGGGACGCAAAACCAGGCCGGGCCGAATGGGCTTCGGCTCAGCGCTCTGCTGCACTTCCGGTTCCGGCAGAAACGCATACAGCTTTCGGAGTATCTGACTTATCCGCATTGCAGCGGCTTCACAGTGACCGACTCGCGGGGCCTTGCACCCCATTCCTCCTGCCGTTCGCGACGGCGAAAGACTGTAATCATCTGGAGTTTTCTCTATCTTACCGGAAAATGCCGGCTTTGTCAATTCACCTGAGGGCTTACGATGCAAACGAGCTCGTCTTTTCCGCCTGAGCGGCCGGGTTTTTCTGTTGTCTTTCTTCCGGCAGCTGCATATAATACAAGCTGGGAAGCCGGCAGACATATGGCCGGGAGCCTGTCAGGCCGGGAAAGAAAAAAAGACGGACAGCGGAACCGTCAGAGAAAGGATATGCCAATGAGCGAATGCAGAGCCTGGTCGGAAGGCGATCCGATCCTTGAAGAATACCATGACCGCGAGTGGTGCAGGGTCCGTCACGACGACGATTTTGAGTTTGAAATGCTGTGCCTGGAAGGTGCAAGCGTGGGTCTTTCCTGGAAGATCATCATGCATAAGCGCGCCGCCTACCGCGCCGCCTTTCATGATTTCAAAATCGATGCCTGCGCCGCGATGTCGGATGCAGAGCTGGAGAAGCTGCTTCTCAACCCCGGCATCATCCGCAGCCGGGGAAAGATATTCAGCGTACGGAAGAACGCCCTGGCGGTGCAGCAGATCCGGAAGGAATTCGGATCCTTCGATGCCTATCTCTGGGGCTTTGCGGACGGAAAACAGATTGACGGCCGCTGGAGGAGCCTGGCCGAGGTCCCGACGGTCTCCGATGTGTCAAAGCGGATGAGCGCGGACATGAAGAAAAGGGGCATGGGCTTTGTCGGCCCCGTCATCACCTACTCGTTCCTGCAGGCAGTCGGTATTTTGAACGATCATCTGGCCGACTGTGCGTACAGATAGGGCAATCTCTCACAACAACGTGCAGATCCAGGCTGCAGACGCAGAGGTTGCAGGGAAGACGATCCGCACCCTGCTGCTCTCCTTTGTTGTTCCGGAAGCAGGTCGGTCAGGCAGTCCATGCCAAAGATCCCTTTTTCATCCTTCCCCTGCCATTCGGCAGAACTGCCCCGTCGGACGACGGGGCAGCTGTTTTTTTACAAAGCGCAGTTTCGGGATGGGTCGGATTTGCCCGTATCGCTGCGTGCACAGCCGCCGCAGCTGCTGCAGGCGCTGCAGGCACCGCAGCAGGCGCAGTTGCCGCCGCAGGCGCTTTTCCCCGCTTTTCTGTCACGGATCATGCTGCGGATCAGCAGCACAACAATTGGCGGAAAGCCAGCTGAGCATGGTATCACTTCCTTTGTAAAATGGCAGCGCTGTGAGGAAAGAGGGAGGAATTGTCACAGCGCTGCCGGCAGAAAGAAAAGGGTATCTTACTGAACCGTCAGTCTCTGCGCTTCCTTGTAGGGCTTGAAGAGCTGCCACAGGAGCAGGGCCAGCGCCGCAAGGGCAAAGACCAGACCGACGGCATTCACAGCGCCCGCGAAGGCGCGGCCGAGCTGCCAGACGATGAAGGCGATCACCCAGGCAAAGCAGCACTGATAACCGATGGCAAACCAGGTCCATTTCGCGCTGTTCATCTCGCGCTTGATAGCGCCGATGGCCGCAAAGCAGGGCGCGCAGAGCAGGTTGAAGATCATGAAGGCGTAGGCGGCAAGCCTGCCGTGTCCGCCGGAGATGGTGTTGAAGTCCTCGGCAACGCGATTCCAGATCTGGTTGCCGTTCTCCTCCAGCTCTTCCTCGCCGTCCTTGTCGTCATAGGCATACATGATGCCGAAGTTGGCGACCACCTCTTCCTTGGCGACAAGGCCCGTGACGGTGGCGGCGGTGGGCTTCCAGTCGCCGAAGCCAAGGGGCTTGAAGACGATGGAGACAGGCTGGGCAATGCGGGCCAGGAGAGAATCGTCCATGGGCTCGACCTCGTCCTCGGGGATGTGCATGCGGTCGGCAACGGTCGTGACATATTCGTCCGTAACGAGGCTCTTGTCCTCATACAGCTCGTCCACCATGCCGAACTTGCCGTTGACCGAGCCGAAGCTGGTCAGGAACCAGATGACGATGGAGGAGACGACGATCACCGTGCCGGCGCGCTTGATAAAGGACCAGCCGCGCTCCCAGGTGCCGCGCAGGACGTTGCCCCAGGCGGGGACATGGTAGGGAGGCAGCTCCATGACAAAGGGGGCCGGGTCACCGGCGAACATTTTGGTCTTTTTCAGCATGATGCCCGAGATAACAATGGCGGCGATGCCGATGAAGTAGGCCGAGGTGGCAACCCAGGTGCTGCCGCCGAAGAGGGCGCCCGCGATCAGGCCGACGATCGGCATCTTTGCGCCGCAGGGCATGAAGGTCGTGGTCATGATCGTCATGCGGCGGTCACGCTCGTTTTCAATGGTACGCGAAGCCATGACGCCCGGAATGCCGCAGCCGGTGCCGACCAGCATCGGGATGAAGCTCTTGCCGGAGAGGCCGAAACGGCGGAAAATCCGGTCCATGATGAAGGCGATACGCGCCATATAGCCGCAGTCCTCAAGCAGGCAGAGCATCAGGAACAGGACCAGCATCTGGGGCACGAAGCCGAGCACTGCGCCGACGCCGGCGAGAATACCGTCCGAGATCAGGCCGACCAGCCAGGGTGCGACACCCCAGCTCTCGAGAAGGGCGCGCGAGCCGTCGGTCAGCACGGCGCCACCAATGACATCGTTGGTCCAGTCGGTGAGGAAGGTTCCGATCGAGATGCCGCCGTCGGCAATGGATTTGCCCATGGAAAGCGCATAGACCAGGAACATCACCACCACAAAGATCGGCAGGGCAAGAACCCGGTTCGTCACAATCCTGTCGATCTTATCGGAGATCGAGAGCTCTCCCTTCCCTTTCTTCTTATAGATGCCCTTGAGCATCTGGCTGATATAGACATAGCGCTCGTTGGTGATGATGCTTTCGGCATCGTCATCCAGTTCCTTTTCGGCAGCCTGGATATCCTGTTCGATGTGCGCACGCACATCCTCGGGGACATTGAGCTGCTTCAGCACCTTTTCGTCGCGTTCGAATATTTTGATGGCGTACCAGCGCTGCTGTTCCTCGGGCAGGTTGTGCACCGTGACCTCCTCGATATGGGCCAGCGCATGCTCCACCGGGCCGGAAAAGCTGTGCTGCGGGATGGTTTTGCCGTTCTTCGCTGCTTCAATGGCAGCCCTGGCGGCATCCTGCACACCGTCGCCCTTCAGGGCGGAGATCTCCACGATCCTGCAGCCGAGCTGCCTTGACAGCTCCTTGACGTTGATGCTGTCTCCGGCCTTTCTGACCAGATCCATCATGTTCAGCGCAATGACCACGGGGATGCCGAGCTCGGTGAGCTGCGTGGTCAGGTAGAGGTTGCGTTCGAGGTTCGTGGCGTCAACGATGTTGAGGATGGCGTCCGGTTTTTCCTCGATCAGATAATTCCTGGCTACGACCTCTTCCAGGGTATACGGGGAGAGAGAGTAAATACCGGGCAGGTCGGTGAGGATGACGTTCTTGTCGACAATCAGCCGGCCTTCCTTCTTCTCCACGGTGACCCCCGGCCAGTTGCCGACAAACTGATTGGAGCCGGTCAGTTTGTTGAACAGGGTGGTTTTTCCGCTGTTCGGGTTGCCCGCCAGGGCAATGCGCAGTTGTTTCTCCATGTCCCTTCTCCTTTACTCGACTTCAATCATTTCGGCGTCCGCCTTGCGCAGACTGAGTTGCGCCCTCACCGTGGAGCTTCACGACCTTGACGGTCTCGCCGACCTTCGTGTCTCTGAGTGTTTTCATCCTCATCTCTCCTTTATCTTCATTTTGATCAGACCATGATTTTGGCTGCCATTTCCTTGCTGATGGCGATGCGGGATTCCCGGACTTTTACAATCAGATTGCCGCCGATGGTGTTCATCACCGTGACATTGCTTCCCGCCGTAAAACCCAGATCCTCCAGATGCTTTTTCATTTCGGGGCTGCCGCCGACCCGCCTGACGATATTCTCTTCTCCCGGATCGGCCATAATCAGAGGCATCATGCTGTCCCCCTCCCTCAATGTAAAATAATTTTATCTTTAGTAAAATTTATTTAACTATCGGTCCGAAAAAAGCGGTTAGCTTTCATTAACCGTCCCGTAGTTTATCACCTTTACTTATAGTTGTCAATATCTAACTACTGTATATTTCCCCTTTCTTGCTTTTTTTCTCTGTGCGTGTTATGATTCTGACGGTGATGGATATGACAATTTACAAATCTGCAGAAGACTATCTGGAAGCCATGCTCATGCTGAAGGAAGAGCGGGGCTATATCCGCTCCGTCGACGTCGCGGAAAAACTGGGTGTAACCAAGCCGAGCGTCAGCTATGCGACCAAGCGGCCCGGGGCTGAAAATTGCGGAATGCATGTACGAGCGCCACAAGCTGCTGACAGAGCTGCTCATCGGGCTGGGTGTCAGCCCGGAGACCGCGAGGGAAGACGCCTGCAAGATCGAACACGACCTGAGCGCGGAAAGCTTCGACGCGATCCGCACGCATGCCCGGAACTGTCACTGAATCGCAAGGCAAACAGCGCCTCCGATCTGCTGTAAACGCAGACCGGAGGTTTTGTCATGCCCGGGCCCCGGCGGTCTGCCTGTCAGCGCTCCGCATTCGGGACGAACTGCTCCCAGTGCGCCTTCAGTTTTTCAAATGTCGCCCTGCTGAGATCGTGTTCGATTCTGCAGGCATCCTGCTGCGCGGTCTCGGGATCGACGCCGATTGCAATCAGCCCGTTTGTCAGAACGCGGTTCCGCTCATACACCTTTTCGGCGACTTCCCTGCCCAGCTCCGTCAGATGGATTCGTTTGTTCTCATCCATGGAGAGAAACTCCCCTTCCCTCAGCAGGCGCATGGCACGGCAGACGCTCGGCTTGGTCACGTTCAGATAATTTGCCACGTCCAGCGAGCGCACGGCGCCGTTCCTGTTTGTCAGTACAAGGATCGCCTTCAGATAATCCTCTCCCGATTTATACAAGGTCATGGATCTTCTCTCCTTTTCTGTCATGCGGGTTCATGAAAGCTTCCCCGCATCCTGTCCGGCCGTCTGTTAAACAACGCTAACTGCAGCAATCATAACACATCTTTCACAAAAGTTAAAGACCCTAAACTATTTTTCCTGCCATCTTTTCCGGTCGGCAGATTTTCGTGTTGACAACACCGGAGGAATATGGTATAAAACAGATAGTTAAACATATCTAACTCTTTCCCGCATCCTCGGGAAGTTTTTATCGGCATACAGTTAAATTAATCTAACTTCAGAGAAAGGAGGCCTGCCGGTGAGCGTTGTGATTGTCGGCGGCAATGAACGGATGGAGCGGCGCTACAAGGATTTATGTAAGGACTTTCAGTGCCGTGCGAAGGTTTTTACCAAGCCGCGGGGCGGTCTGCGGGATAAGGTCGGAAGCCCGGATCTGATGATCTTTTTTACCGATACGATGTCCCACAAAATGCTCCTCGGCGCCCTGTCGGAGCTGAGAGGC
>ONGJ01000152.1 GCA_900317375.1 uncultured Eubacteriales bacterium | reverse complement strand
GAACCGCAGCTCGCCCGGTGTGCACTTTCCGCGGCAGCTTCCGCAGATGGTTTTGCCGTCGGCGAGATCTTCAGAGGTAAAGATTCCGCCCAGAAGGCCCATTTTTTCTCCGCAGAGGTCGCATGTTTTTTTGTTGCCGTCAAAAAGTCCCATTTTTACATTCTCCTTTATATATAAATTTTTATGGGAAACAAATGGATTTGTGTCAGTCGGAAAACCGGGACCCGGTTCATGAAACACAAGATACGCGGCAGGAATCTGAAGTCGGGCACTCCCAATCAGGCATTCCGGCTGACCTCGGGGGATTATGGCATCAGGCGGCCTGGTCCAGAGCTTCGCTGAAGAATTCGTTCATCAGCGCGCTGAGGGTGTCCAGGTCGTAGAAGCCCGTGGTGGGGTTCTCGCCCTCGCCCAGCAGCTCGGCATCCACGGGGCAGCCGTTGTCGATGGTGCCGCCCTCATCGTTGACGCCGCAGTCGGCAGCGGATGAGGCCTGAATGTCCATACCGCCGGTGCTGGAGAAGCGGATCGCGCAGGCGCCGCCGCTGCTCTGCTCGCCCAGGATCATGGCGCCGTGCTCGTGCATGAACCAGGGGAAGTTGTTGCCGCAGGAGAAGGAGCATTTGCTGGTCAGGACGCCGATGTTGTAGCCGGTGTAGGGGCTGACATCGCTGTCGTCGAAGACGCCGTCAAAGTTCATGTCGAAGAGCTGGTATTTGGTGTTGAACTGAGAGTTGAGCGAGTCCTTGTCGCGGACGTAGCCGACACCGGTCAGCAGCCACTCGATGGCGAGCAGGGCGGTGTCGTCGCCGCCGCCGTTGCAGCTGACGTCAATGATGACGTTTTTGATCTCCGGGTTCTGCGCGGCGCGCTCCAGACCCGAGAGGACAGCGCCGATCGTTTCAAAGGTATCTTCATCCTCGTCGTCCTTCGTCACCAGCGGCCGCTCGCCCGTCCCGGCATAGAAGGCCTTCCAGCCGTCGTTGTCCACGATGAAGTGGTCAAAGCGGATGATGGCGGTGTCGCCCTGCTCCGCATAGTAGTCCCCGTTGTAGAGGGCTTCACGGGCTTCCAGGCACTGTGCCTTGCGCTCTTTCTTTCCGGTACGGTACTCGTAGTAGGACTTGCCGTATTCCTTTTCGACGATCTCACCTGCGACCTTGCGCGACAGGTCCATATTGTCAAGTATGACCGGCATGGCGCCGATGCCGGTATGGCCGCCGTCAAAGAGCAGGCCGTAGTAAACCTTGTACAGCCCTTCATAGAAGGTCAGGAAGTCGGTGGAGAGCAGCATCTCCTTGATCTCGGGGTACTTGCGGCTGAGGACATCGTCGAACGATCCTTTCATCAGATCCTCGTGGATGGCTTCCTGGCCGGGCTTGCCGTACCACAGGTCGATGTTGAGGCAGAGCTCGTTATAGATGTACCGGGCCAGCGCCTCGCTGCGGTCCGCTTCCACCGCCGGCAGGTAATCCGGGTCGTCCTCCATGGCGGAGTACTCCAGGTAAGTCCCCTGAACATCCCTGACGTAGATTTTTCCGCCTACATAGCTGATATAGTACCCCTCCCCGCTTGCAAAGATGTCGGACAGGGTGGGCAGCGGCGCGTAGACGCCGGTGTCGTCGCCGCGCAGATCGATGTCATAGTTTGCCAGGGCGATGGCCTTCGGCGTCGCCTTCTCCGGTTCGATGCTGTGGCTTGTCTTGGCAAAGGGGTTGTCCGGGTCATAGCCGTCGGATTCCGTGATCAGATGGTTGTGGGCAGTCTTGATAAAGCGCTCCACATTGTCGATCACGATGGTGTCGTTGTTGACGTCGAACACCGCTTTGTCCCCGCAGAAATTGGTGAGCGTATACACGCCGCCGTCGCGGGTAAAGCTCATGCCCTCGCTCAGGTCTGTCCCCGCCAGATAGAAGCGGTTATAGAAGTCCGTGACGCTCATATAGGGCACTTCGGGCAGGTCCTCATAGAGGCGGACGGCCGCGGTCTCCGTGGTGTTCACCTCGTCCCGCACGACTGGGAGGGCCTTTTCCTCATAGGGTACCGCCTTGAGCGCATCGCCCAGCAGGCCGAGCAGGGTGTCCAGATCGCTGTCCTGCAGTTCGTCCTTCTCCTTTAATTCATTCAGGTACGCGAGCAGGGCCTCCTCTTCCTGCGTCTGGGTATCCGCGAAAGCCGAGATTCCCAGAGACAGAAGCAGGGTCAGCGCGAGCAGGATGCTGAGAAGCTTCTTCATCGTGTGTTTCTGTCCTTTCTCTTGTCAATACCATGCTTCCCCGGAAGCAGCCTGCGCTGCTTCCGGGGAATAGTCTGTGCGATTGGATCCGATGATCAGTGCTTTCCGGCGGGGACCTTGGACGCGCGGTAATCCTTCAGCGCCAGGAAGAAGT
>ONGJ01000126.1 GCA_900317375.1 uncultured Eubacteriales bacterium | reverse complement strand
CAGGTCTCGTGACCCAGCAGGCCGGTGTCCAGGCAGAGGGAATAGTTGTGGCTGTCGCCCCACTTCTTCCCGGTGAACTGTTCGTAATAGTTGCGCCGGGCGGCATCCGTCTTCTGCATCTTCTTCTGGATTTCCGTGGGGTTCTTGCTGCCGATCAGCTCGCCGACCCGTACGGCGCGGTGAATGTCGCTGGCATACAGAAAGACGTTCAGGCTGGGGATGCCGGCCTTTTCCAGGGTGTCGTCCGCACAGCGGCCCAGGATGACGCAGGGCCCCTTCATGGCGAATTCCAGAATGATGTGCTGCTCGATGCTGCGGATATAATACGGCTGGTCGACATAGGCGGCCGGCGAGATCATGCGCCAGAACATCCCCGTGCGGGTGATCTCCTCCTCGGCCCGCTCCACTTCGGCCTGCTCCAGTCCGCTTTCCTTGACCGCACCCTTGATGATGTCGCGGTCATAAAACTCAATGCCGAGCTCCCTGGCAACGCTCTTGCCGATGGTATGCCCGCCGGAACCGTATTCTCTGCTGATGGTAATAATCATGGCTGCTTTCGCTCCTGTCCATTCAAAATAAGCAATCTCACCGAATCTCCGGGTGGAATTTGGCGTTGTGTTCTTTCTTTGCCCGTTCGAGGGAATAGACCATGTTCAGATGAATCGTCTTTCCGCAGAGCTCACAGTAGAACGCCGAGACGTACTTGTCCTTCTGACGGCCTGCACCGCCGGTCACCTTGCTCAGCTCTTCCGGACTGAATGCTGCCATTGCGTATCCCTCCTTTTATGCAATGTACCACAGGCGTGCCTGGTCATATTTCGACGGCAGAGGGACCCATTCAGAGTCCTCGGCCTCAATGAACCAGCCGTCGTCATAATGCTCCATCCATCCGCAGTCGCCGTAATCGGACGAGATGCCCTCGTACCAGTACTGCCAGATACCGACCGCATCGTTGTACCAGATGTAGCAGTCGGACACGGGGTCGTAATAGCTGTCGTAATCGTCGTACCATGTCAACACCTTGTCGCCGCGCGTCGCGTCCGACGGGGCAAGCGCATAGGTGTGCGAGCCGGTCTTGTTCAGATAGACCGTGTCGCCGAGCTCCATCAGGGACGAATAGCTAACCGGCTCGCTGATCGTCAGCGGTACGGTCGTGCCGTTTGACCAGTACTCGCTGGTCTGCCGGCTCCT
Organism: uncultured Eubacteriales bacterium; assembly: GCA_900317375.1. Taxonomy (GTDB): domain Bacteria; phylum Bacillota; class Clostridia; order Oscillospirales; family Oscillospiraceae; genus Limivicinus. The sequence continues at coordinate 3,598 of ONGJ01000126.1, read as the reverse complement.
GAAGAAGTTGTTGAAGAGGAGCATCAGCACCGCGGCACCGAAGATCAGGGGCCAGATTTTCGGCTTCTTCTTTTTCTGGTTAAAGGCATTTTCAAGCGAGGCCGCCGAGTTATAGGTGTGGGTGTTCTCGTTTCCCTGGCTCAGAACGTCGTCCAGCTCCGAACGGATCTCCATCTTCCCGCCGCAGTGGGGGCATTCCAGATCCTGCTTGCCCGCGCTGCCCGCGTCCAGATTCAGGATCGTGTCCCTGTCGCAGTAGGGGCAGTGGCATACGACGTTCTCGTACTTCCCGTCCTTCTCAAAGGCCACGTTTTCGTAATACTGGCCGTTTTCGTCGTAATAGCCCTTTGCATAGCTCCTGCCCGAGCTCTCGTCTACCCAGGATTCCGGGTAATAGACATAGTCGTGCCGGCGCCCGTAATAATAACGCGGGCGCAAGGTTCCCAGCATGAGAAAGCCCAGCGGCTGGTTGATGCGCGGCCGGTGCTGAACCGGCGGCGGGGGAGAGAACGCGGTCGAATGACTTTGCTGGAAAGACGTCCTGCTGCTCCGGCTCGACGAGGAATGCCCGGAAGGGCCGCGGGACGACGAGAACGGTGACGAAAAGTGCGAGCTCGACGGGCGTGAGCTTGAGGATGAACGCGAGCTTGAGGACGACCGCGAGGATGACGAGTGAAAGCTCGACGAAGACCGCGAGCTGGAAGACCGGGAACTGGAAGACCGCGAACTCGATGACCGGGAACTCGACGGCCGTGATGACGGAGGCATAGGATCACCCTTTCTTTACGAGGCTCTCTTCTTACTGTGATTATAATATGCAATTCCGCACAAAAAGTAAAGAAATTTCGAATTTATTCCTCCTGCCCGTAGACAGAAAGGATGGAGCCCAGCAGCGCCTTCATCCCGTCCACGGCCGTCTGCGGCGCGAGAATGCGCACCCTGTCTCCCAGACCCGCCAGCCATCCGAAAAGCTGGGCGTTCACCGCCACGTTGACGGTGACCGTGAAGTGCGTTTCATCATAGGGGATCAAAATGGCATCTCTGCCGAACTGGTCAATGGCAACGCCGGCGAGGCTGTTGTCAAACAACAGCCTGACCGCGCTGCTTTCGCCCGAGAACATGCCGAAGTGTGAGTCGGTATAGGAGGCCATGTTCAGCCTGCGGAATGCCTCCCTTCCCTCCCGCGGGCAGTCCGACACCCGGATCTCCACCATCTTGTCTACGCGAAAGTGCTTCATCTGCCCGTCTTCCCAGGCGAGCAGATAGTAGTTCTCGTCATCCAGCAGCAGGGCCCACGGGCTGACGCTGTAGCGCCTTCCGTCTCTGCGGAACACGCGGTTCTTTGCCCGGTCCCAGGTGAAGTACCGGAACAGGATCTGCCGGTTGCCTTCGATGGCCGCGTTGATCCGGTCCACGTTTTTGAAAACGGATTCGTTCATGCTCTTGATGCGGCCGCGGACCCAGACCTGGCGCCGCAGCTGCTTTGCCTGATGCATGCTGCCGAGCTTCTCCAGCCGGCTGATCAGACTCAGCGACTTGTTCTCCGTGATGAATTTGGACGACTGCACCGCGTCGACCAGCAGCTTCAGCTCCGAGAGCTCAAAATCCCTCCTGCCGAGATAGTACCCCGTGCTGCGCCCCATCCGCACGGACTGAACATCGACCCCGGCATCCCGCAGAAACGCCAGATCCTCATAGATGCTCTTCCGTTCCGCCTGGATTTCGTTCTCCTCCAGCCACGAAAGGATCTGCTCCATCGTCGCAGGATGGTCCTGATCGGTGTATTCTCTCAGAAAGCGCTCCAGATACAGCAGCTTTCCCTTCTTGTTGTTCCCGCCCGGCATTCCCTTCACCTCGCCCGACAGCATACCACATTTTTCCGGATCAGTAAACCTTTCCGCTGGCGTCAACGATGGTCAGGATCCCGTAGCGCACGATATAGATGTTTCCGGCGTCGTCCTCATAATAGCGGCAGCGCGAGTCCCTGCCCTCGACGGGGGTCAGCTTGCCCGCAACGGTGAAGCCCAGCCGCTGGGCCTGAAGCATAAGCGACATGTCAATCCTCCTCTCTGAGATACTCATAGTATTCCGACTCGTCCGAGAACAGCAGATACCTGCCGTCCACCAGCCCGTAGTAGCCGCCTGATGTGAAATAACCCCTCATGGCAATGCCCTCCTTGTTTTTACTGTCTGGATTATCTCACAGTTGCTGTCCGCTTGTCCGGACAGCAAGAAAGATTTTTCAATTTGAGTTTTTCTTTCCGAAGTCCGGTTTTTCGGACAGCATTTATGCTATAGTGGCGTCAAATGCCGTACTGGAGGAGTGAGGATCAATGAAGAAAAAGATGTCCCAGGCATCTCTGGATAATCTGAAGAAGGGGACGCCCTGGACCACGGAGAGAGCAAAGCGGTATGCGCGCTACGGACAGAAAAAGTCCGTTGAGACGAAAAAGCGGAACAAAGCGATGGCCGAATTTGCAAAGATCGTTGCCGACACCGAAATCACGAATGAAGATATGCTCAGAATGCTGGCAGATCTGGGCATCTCGGATCCGTCGGTGCAGAACAATGCCCTGATTGCGGCGGGCCTTTTCCGGAAGGCAATCCGGGGCAGCATCCCGGCGATCAACAAATGGGAAGAATGGATGGACCTGGCGGAATCCGGGGACGAGGCAGCGCTCAGGCGCATGGATATTTTGAACGGACGGGTGCCTTCGGCGGCCCTGGCCAATTACCTGAAGAAGATCGACAGCTCCTACGGTGTGATTTCCGCATCCGCCGTGAAGCACCTTTATACCCATTATCAGGTCAGCGGTGGCCGCGGCAGCGGCAAGTCAAGCTGGGCTTCCATGACGGTGGTCTGCCTGCTGATGGACCACCCGGATGTGCATGCCCTCGTGCTGCGGAAGGTCGGCAGCACCCTGCGCGATTCGGTCTATAATCAGTATCTCTGGGCGATTGAGACCCTGGGTATCAGCAATTATTGGACGGCCAAGAAGTCCCCGCCGGAGCTGATTTATACACCGACTCGCCAGAAGATCCTCTTCCGCGGTGCCGACGATCCGGCAAAGCTGAAGGGCCTTAAGACCGATTTTGGCTATATCGGCATTACGCATTTTGAGGAAGCGGACCAGTTTTCCGGGCGCGCGGAGATCGAAAACATTCTCCAGTCGACCATGCGCGGCGGCAGTGCGTTCTGGAACCTGGAGACGTTTAACCCGCCCCGCTCCCGGGACCATTGGATCAACCGGGACAGTCAACTCGAGCGAACGGACAGGATTCGGCATCACAGCACCTATCTGGACCTGGACGACCCGGACTGGCTTGGTCCGGCATTCCTGGAAGAGGCCCAAAGCCTGAAAAAATGCGATGAGGGACGGTATAAACACGAGTATCTGGGAATCGCGATAGGGCGCGGCGGCAATGTTTTTCAGAGTCTCGAACTGCGCGAGATTACGGATGAGGAAATCCGGCACTTTGACACCGTCTGCCAGGGCGTGAACTGGGGCTGGTTTCCGGAGCCCTTTGTCTTTATCCGCCTGCACTATGACCGGGCACGGCAGACGGTTTATCTGCTCGATGAACTGGTCGGGACCAG
>ONGJ01000127.1 GCA_900317375.1 uncultured Eubacteriales bacterium | reverse complement strand
TAAGAAACAAGTGTCTTATTCTCATGCGGAGCCTCACTTTCGAATCAGAAAGGCATTGGGGAGATAGCGCGAGGTCCCGCTGGCGGAAGAGGGACTGTTCAGATATTCCCCGTTGAAATACATGACCGTAGAGGAACCGCCGTCCAGGCTGTCGGCATTGACAGCGCCGAAATCGATCATCACATCGCGCAGGTCCCCGTAGCTGGCCCCGATGGAATGGATCTGGCGTCCGTCCAGGACGCACATCAAGACCGCGCCGTCGGCGCGCTGACCGATACCGGTGCGGGGATTGATGCCGCTTTCCATCCAGGGACCGTATTCGCCGACGCCGTCAATGATCAGCGCGGGACCGAAGCTGACGCAGTCGCGGATCCCGGCTTCGGCAGCCGATTCAACGGTGTAGCCGCCGACGTGCAGGATATTGTTTTGATCAAAGGCAGCGGATGCTCCGGAACCGGCCCAGTAGAAAGACTTGCCCTCCACAATGGTAAGGCCCTCGGGCAGACCGCCGGAACCGCCGCCGTCCTCGTCGATAAAACCACCGCCGTTGATACCGCCGAGTGCATCATAACGGGCGGCAAGTTCATCAAGGATCATGCCGTTGCCGCCGTAGAAACCCGGATATCCTACAAAAACGCGGGAAGGATCCAGAACGATAATCATCGTTCCATTGAAGCCCTTCTTCATAATGTCAACGATAATGATGCCGTCGCCGTCCTCGTCGGGAGGCAGTTCACCGTTCGGAAGCGGGCCTGAAACCACGGGACGCCCATGATAAGACAGCGTCTGATCGCCGTACAGGCAGTCCTCAATCGAACCGGCAAGGAGCCCCGCGTCGGTATCATGCAGAATGGCACGGAAGGTGCGGTGCACTTCGTTCGGTCCGGCCGGCTGACTGACCACGGCCGAGGCGCGGAAATAGGCAAGGTAATAGTCGGGCTCCAGTGCGAAAAGATCCAGCAGCTCACTGCCGTAATAATTGTAGTTGGAATTGTGACTGAAGCTGCCGATCATCAGGAACTGCTGAAAACGGCTGTCGAGAGCACCGCCGGCCTCAATATAGGGGAGAACGCCGTAATATCCGTACCAGGCATCCCCCGTATTGGCGCTGAAGTGGAGATAGGCATCGGCAAAACTGTCCAGAAGGGAGGCGGCACGACTGCGGGCGTCATCATCGGCAGGTTGCAGAGGGACCGCATCGGGGGCGGCATCCATCAGGAAAAGGGCGCCTTCATAGTCCCCGGCATGCAGACGCTGACCGAACAGAAGGCGGGCCCGTTCCGCTGCCTGTGCCTCGGCATCCCGGTAGGAACCGAGAGCAGAGAACAGGGAGATGGCGGCTTCATGCTCCTCCTCGGCAGAGAGCGCGAGGGCATGCTGATAAACCTGCTCGCGGTTTTTCTCGGCACGGCTCGCGGCATCCAGAACGGAGGGAATGGCAGAAAAACGGTCTGCCGCGGTGAGGTTGGCGCCTTCCGCTTCCAGAAGGCTTGCCTCGCAGTAAACAGCCAGATCCGCACTGTCCTGCCAGGAACCCAGTGAGGCAAAAAGACTGCGGGCATTTTCATAGAGGCCTTCGTCAAGGAGTGAACGTCCGCGGCTGTACAGAGCGCCGAGACAATCGGATGCACGCGATTCGGTATCACGGAAAGAGGGGAGCGACGCATAAACATCGGAGGCATCGGTCAGCAGACGGATAGCATCGGGGTAGTTGGCCGTATCCAGGGCATGGCGTCCGGCCGCCTCGGTTTCCCGGCCTTCATAATAGCGAAGCATGACAGAAGCATCACGGAAGTCGCCGAGAGCGGAAAAGGCCGCATGCGCAGCCGGATAGTCACCGTTTTCCGCTGCGATGGCAGCGCGGCTGTACATCAGCAGAAGGCTTGCATCTTCAAAGCTTCCCAGTTTTTCAAAGGCTGCTGCGGCATCCGCATACTGACCCCGATCCAGCAAGTTTTCCGCTGCGGTATATTCGCGCTCAACAGAAGAGACTGCAGCGGAAGGGAGAGAAGGGAAGGGAAGTGCGCAGCCCGTCAAAAGGAGAAGAAGAGACAGAAGAGCCGAAAGCACCCAAAAGAATGTGCCCGGACTCGGAAAACGGAAAGTTGAAGATCTGTTCATAGCATTACCCTTCAAGATTTGAAAGCCTGTTCAGGCAGAAGATCAAAGATCATACGCAACTTTTATCATACCATGCCTGCACGGCAGATTCAAGAAAAACAGTATAAAAGCCCCGAAACCAAAAGATTTCGAGGCTGAAAAGCTGATACCGGGTTTTCCTTTATTCGTCCTCACGCGGTACCTCGCGTGCGGCCGTGGCAATTCTCCGCCCCCTCTTCCGCTCGTACATGAGCACATCAGCGCGGCGGATGAGGTCGTCGAGGGTGGGTGTGTCGGGGTCGCCGCGGTGGGCGGTGACGCTGCCGACACTGACGCTGACGGTGCCGGGGAAGCCGTCCCGGCGGCAGCAGCGGTCGAGATTTTCGCGGTAGCGCTGGTCCAGCTCCGTTTCGCGGCAGGAGGCGATCACGAGGAACTCGTCCCCGCCGTAGCGCATCAGGAAGTCGTCTCCCCGGCAGGTCTCCCGCAGGACCTCGGCGGCCAGGCGGATGGCCTCGTCGCCCGCCTCGTGGCCCCAGCGGTCGTTGATGGCCTTGAGCTTATCCAGGTCTGCGAACAGGATCCGGACGCCGCCCTCATTTTCCAGGAGTCTCTCGAAGGTGGCCCGGGCATAGCGCTCGTAGCCGACGCGGTTGTAGAGCCCCGTCAGCCCATCGTGGATGGAGAGGCTCTCCAGCATGGTGTTGAACTGGCGCAGCAGGCATTTCTTCCGGACGTTTTCGAAGGCGACCTCCATGAAATTGAAAAGGCTCTTGTGCAGGTTGGACTGGGACGCCTCGCTGATGTCGCTGAGGGCCAGGTATCCGATGGAATAGCTGTTGTAGTGCAGCGGGTAGAACATCAGAAAGCGTTCCCGCTCCAGAATCTCCTTCGGCAGCAGTTCCCTGCGCGGGAAGCGCGGGAAGTCCGTCCAGGGCCAGGACGCGGCCTCCCCGCAGGTCCCCAGCACCATGTTCTCCCCATAGCTGCGGGAGTCGTGCCACTGCTCCTTGTCGAAGCTGTCGTAGTACCAGTCGTTGACGCACAGCCAGATCCGTTCGCAGCCGAAGATCTCCCGGTGTGCATTCACCGTGTCCATCAGCTCCGGCAGGCCGCCCGCCGCCAGCATCTCCTCCGCCATAGCCTCCTGCCGGTTGTGGAAGCTCTTCAGGAAGCGCGTCTGGTGGAAGTAGCGGTCCCGGATGGTGCCGGGCACCGCCTTGTTCGGGCAGCCGCAGGACTCGGAGAACACCATCTTCGTCGGGAACAAGATCCGCTCCGTCTCCTCGCTCCCGTCAATCAGGGCGATGAGCCGGTCCATCGCGTAGTAGTCCAGCTCCCCATTGTCCCGCGCCACCGTGCTGAGCCGGGGGATCGAGAGCTCCGCGCTGTTCAGGTTGTCAAAGCCGGTTACCAGGAAACTGTCCGGGCTGAAGATCCCGCGCTCCGCGAAGGCCTCCAGCAGCCCCAGCGCCATCTCGTCGTTGGCGCACACGAAGGCATCCGGCAGGTCCTTCTTCTCCCTCAGCCAGCGTTCGGCGAGCTCCCGGCCGTCCGTCGTGCGCCAGCTGCCGGGGACCACCTGCACGTCCTCCTCCCGCAGCCCGTTCAGGCGGCAGGCGTCCAGAAAGCCGTCCAGCCGCAGCTGCCCCTCCGGGCTGCCGTTGCCGAGCATGCCCGTCAGATACACCATGCGCCTGACACCGTGCTGCCGAATCAGGTGCTCAACCATCTCGTACTGCGCCTGCCGGTTGTCGATCCCGATCGTCACGCAGCCCTCCATCGGGCAGTCGATCGTCACCGCCGGAATTCCCGCATCCCGAATCATCCGCCCGACGAAGGCCCGGGCGCTTTCCAGCACGATCTGGTTCCCCTGCACCAGCACCCCGTCGAACTGAGACAGGTCCGGCAGCCCGTAGATCGCGTACTCGCTCAGATCCGCTTCCGTCCCCTGGTCCTTGCCGAAGCAGTCGAAAATCCGCAGGTACACGTTCTCATGCTCTGCCACGTAGTCCTTCAGACCGCGCAGCGTGCTCTCCACCAGCTCGTAGTTCCAGTCGCAAGTGAGAAACGCAATGCGGTAAGTCTTCATTTCTCTCTTATCCTTTCGCTTTTAAAATGCTTCCCATTTTCACAATATCGAATGATGCATTCTATTCTATCCATACATACAAAAAGAGTCAAGAGGCAGTGAAAAAAGTCCCTTAAAAGAAGAAAGAGATGGATCTGCCCGGATAGTTTCGGGAACATCGCTGCAGTAGATTATAAAACCAGAGAGAGGTTCAACTTTTTGGCCTGAGTATGGAAAAAGGAGCTGTAGCAAAATGGAAAGTTTTGCGCAGCTCCTTTTCTACGGCCAAATACAAAAAAATAGCAGTAGAATTCGCATTCTCAGCGAAAACTACCGCAACTTTACCCAGAGCACGCTATATTCAGCCTGCCCCTGAACAGTCAACTATTCGATTTTGCAGAATCTAAGCCGAATCTTTTACAAACAACTGCATTCCCGTACGGTCATTCTGTATTTTGGAATGCAGTTTGTTTATATTGTAAGCCATAGCAAGCAGC
>ONGJ01000128.1 GCA_900317375.1 uncultured Eubacteriales bacterium | reverse complement strand
TTCGTGATCGGGGCCTATGACGGATTCTACGGCCCCGGGACCGGCACCTTCCTGATCCTCCTGCTCACCAGCGTGGCGCACTTCCGGCTGGGCGAGGCAAACGGCGTATCCAAGGCCATCAATCTGACCACCAACCTCTCGTCGCTGGCGGTTTATCTGATGAACGGCAAGGTGATCCTGCTGCTGGGCTTTGTGGCCGGCCTCTGCGGCATCGCCGGCAACTATATCGGCATCACCTTTTTCCAGAGCCGGGGCAGCAGGGCCGTCAAGCCTCTGATGCTGACCGTCCTGACCATCTTCTTCATCCGCATTTTGACCGAGATTCTGTAAACGCCGCATCTGAGGCTCATACAGCTTTACGAAAAATGAAAGAGGAGTGATATCATGGATATCGAAATTCTGCTATCCCTGCAGCAGTTCAGAAACGGAGCCGGAGGCTTCCTGACAGACTTTCTGAACAAGATGACCTTCCTGGGCGAACTGAACACCGCGATCGTCCTCATGGCCATCATCTACTGGTGCGTGAGCAAAGAGATCGGCAGCTACCTTCTGATGGGCTGGAGCGGGAACCGGCTGGTCAACGGCGTTCTGAAGGTGACCGTCTGCGCCTACCGCCCCTGGATTCGGGATCCCCGGATTGTGCCCTACGGCAACTCCATGACGACGGCGACGGGCTATTCCTTCCCCAGCGGGCATACCATGAACGCCGCAACGACGTTCGGCGGGTTCACGGTACGCAGGGATATGCCGACGGCGCTGCGTGTCGTGACGGGGCTCATGGTCTTGCTTGTCGGCTTCAGCCGGCCCTTCCTCGGTGTCCATACCCCGCAGGACGTGCTGGTCGGCGCAGCGGCGGGCATGCTCGTGATGTGGCTGGTCTGGCGGATGATGCAGTGGTTGGAGGCGCATCCCGAAAAGGACCGGCTTGTGGTGCTGATCGGCCTGCTGCTTGCCGCGGCGGTGGCGGTCTATGCGGCCGTCAAGCCGTATCCTGAGGATTACAACGCGGAGGGCAAGCTGATCGTCGACGGCGCGAAGATGGCCAACGACACCTTCAAGGGCGTGGGCTGGTGCGCGGCCTTCCTGGTCGGCTGGATTCTGGAGCGGCGCTATGTCGGCTTTTCCACGGATATTTCGGTGCCGGAAAAGCTGACGCGGGCTGCGGTCGGCGTGCTCAGCTATTACGCGGTCAGCCTGATCGTCGTCCCAGCGGTCAAAGGCTGGATCCCCGGCCCGGCCGGGACCATGTGCTCCTGCTTCCTGCAGATGTTCTATGTTTCCTTCCTCTTCCCCTGGTGCATGAAGTATCTGTACCGGGCGAAAAGGGCCAACACCGGAACCGCCTGACCGGGAGCGCCCGATTTCAGCTTTTTTCCATCGACGATTTCCGAAAAAAGGAGAGGAAAAACAAAATGAGTGACAAGAAGATTGCCGTGCTGCTGGCAGACGGATTTGAGGAGGGCGAAGCTCTGCTTACGGTGGACGTGCTCCGCCGGGCGGGCTTCACCTGTGATACAGTTTCCGTAGGGGAGGAGGTCGTCTGCGGCTCTCACGGCATCCGGGTCCTTGCGGACCGTCTGCTGGCAGAGACCGACCCGGAGTCGTATGATATGCTCGTGCTTCCCGGCGGGCTCCCCGGGGCGGATACCCTTCGCGACAACGAGACCGTGCTTTCATGGGTCCGGTCTTTCGCAGGCAGAGAGGACAGATACGTGGCCGCGATCTGTGCGGCACCGCAGGTGCTGGCCAGAGCGGGGATTACCCGCGACCGGCGGCTTACATCCTATCCCGGCGAGAAGCTCCGCGCGCTCTTTGCGGACGCAGAGTATGTGGATGACAACCGCCTTACGGACGAGTGCGTCATAACGGACGGAAACCTGATCACCAGCAGAGGCCCCGGCACCACGCTGCCGTTTGCCTTCCGCCTGGCGGAGCTTCTCGGCGGGGACGCCGAAACCCTTCGGGAGGCCATGCAGTACAACGCGCTGAAGGAATCCTGGCTTCAAACGAAAACCGGGAACGGCAGCCGGATACGCTGATGTAAAAAGCCCTTGCAAAACAGGAACAGATAGGATACAATAGGCACAACCGCTAAAGGTGTGTTTATACAATCAATTCGGAGGTTTTTCTTATGATCACAGCAGGCGATTTCAGAAACGGTGTTACCTTTGAGATGGACGGCCAGGTCATGCAGGTCGTGGAGTTTCAGCATGTCAAGCCCGGTAAGGGCGCGGCCTTTGTCCGCACAAAGATGAAGAATGTCATCACAGGGGCTGTGACAGAGACTTCGTTCAACCCGACGGCGAAGTTTGAGAATGCCACCGTTGACCGTATGAATATGGAGTACAGCTATGCCGACGGCAATCTGTATTATTTCATGAATCCTGAGACCTATGAGCTCGAGCCGGTGGATCAGAGCGTCCTGGGCGACAACTTCAAGTTCGTGAAGGAGAATATGGAGTGCACCATCTATTCCTATAAGGGAAAGGTCTTCAACGTGGAGCCGCCCTTCTTTGTCGAGCTCGAGGTTACCGAGACCGATCCCGGCTTCGCCGGCAACACCGCGACCAACGCGACCAAGCCCGCCACCCTCGAGACCGGGGCCGAGATCAAGGTGCCTCTGTTTATCGAGCCGGGCGAAAAGATCAAGGTCGATACCCGTACGGGAGAGTATCTCTCCAGAGCCTGACGGCAGAACCGTCTTCGCCGCAGAAAGCCGGAAAGGAGACTTCCTATGACGATCAGCGAAAAAGCGGCCTACCTGAGAGGCCTTGTGGAAGGCCAGGGGCATGACCCGGAAGCCGGGGAAGGGAAACTCTGGCATGTGCTGTCCGAGCTGGTCACCGATATGGCTGCCGCGCTGGACAATCTCAAGGACGGACAGAAGGCGCTGTCGGACTCGCTGGAGGAGGTCGAGGTCGGCCTTGACTATCTGGAGGAGTTTCTCCAGGACGACTACGACTATGAGGAGTATGACGAGGACGACGAGGCTGACGGCCCGGGCGACTATTATCCTTTCGGCGCTCCGGAGCTCCGGATTCGGGACGATGACGCCGATGAGCCGGACGGGCTCCCGACAGACGACGACGAATAAAACCGACGAGCCGGTGACCTCTGGTCACCGGCTCGAAAAATACCGAGGAGTGAAACATGGACAGCAGATATCAGCCGCTGGCGGATGAGATCCGGCCGCGGAGCCTGGACGACGTGGTCGGACAGCAGCATATTCTCGGCAGGAACGGCCTGCTGCGGCGGATCGTGGAGAGCGGGAGTACGCCGAACATGATTTTCTACGGGCCGTCCGGGACCGGGAAAACCACCGTCGCGCGCATCATCGCCGAGCGGACCCAGCGCAGCCTGCGCAAGCTGAACGCCACCACCGCCGGGATTGCCGACATCAAACGCATCATTGACGAGCTGGACACCTTCCTGACGCCGGGCGGCGTGCTGCTGTATCTGGATGAGATTCAGTACTTCAATAAAAAACAGCAGCAGAGCCTGCTGGAGTTTATCGAGGACGGACGCATCACGCTGATCGCCTCCACGACCGAGAATCCTTACTTCTGCGTGTTCGGGGCGATTCTGAGCCGTTCTACGGTCTTTGAGTTCAAGCCCGTCTCTGCCGCGGATGCCGAACAGGCCGTCCTGCGGGCCATCGACCTGCTGAATGCGCGGCGTGAGAAACCGCTGGAGATCGAGCCCGGCGTGGTGCGGCGGATCGCTGCTTCCTGCGGCGGGGATGTGCGCAAGGCGATCAACGCCGTTGAACTGCTCTTCTCGGCCTGCGGCGAGGAGGGCGTCATCCGTCTGGACGACGCGGTGCTGATCTCTCAGAAAAGCGCCATGCGCTATGACCGGGACGGGGACGAGCATTTTGATATCCTGTCTGCGATGATGAAGTCGCTGCGCGGCTCGGACCCGAATGCGGCGCTGCACTATCTGGCCCGGGCCATTGAGGTCGGTGACCTGACCGGTATCTGCCGGCGGATTCTCTGCTCAGCCAGCGAGGATATCGGTCTGGCCTATCCGCAGGCCGTGCCGATTGTCAAGGCCTGCGTGGACAGCGCGCTGCAGCTCGGCCTGCCGGAAGCGCGGCTGCCGCTGGCGGAGGCCTGCATCCTCCTGGCAACCGCACCCAAGTCCAACAGCGTGGTCATGGCCATCGACGAGGCCCTCGGCGATGTGCGTGCCGGCAAGGTCGGCAGCATCCCGCGCGAGCTGCAGAACGTCCATGCCGACGGAACCGGCTTTGAACGCGAGCAGGGCTATCTGTATCCCCACGAATTCCCCGGCCACTGGGTGCGTCAGCAGTACCTGCCCGACGAACTGAAAAACCGGGTCTACTTCTGACCATGAAAAAAGCGCACCCCTGCGGAGGGATGCGCTGGCAGGTGCTGCGCACGGGTGCGGATTTTCGCCTGCGCTGCCTCGGCTGCGGCAGAATCGTGGAGGGCCCGCGCAGGAATTTCGAAAAAAACATCCGAAAAATCGACCGCGAGCCCGAGGACAAGCCCACCCCGAATCCCCGGTAAACATTCCGCATAACCCTCATCTCGCCAAACCGCCCGCCAAACCGCCCGCCAAACTACCCGGCAAACCTCCCCTAATACCGTTAATTAATTAACTAACAATTTATGCAGGCTGTTCGAAATACCGCCGGTTAATCGCCGGTTAGCCGTAATATTGCTCCCGCTCCTCGGCACTCAGGTGCAGCTCGCGGCAGATGGCGTCGATGTTATGCTGATGCCAGTTGTTGTCAGCAATAAAGCTCCTGAGCTTGTTGACAGAGGCTTCCCACTGGGCATAGCTCCGTTTTTCCATGGCAAAATCCCGGCGGATTTCGGGCGCGACGATCTCGGCCAACCTGTCAATTTCTGCCAGCACGGCTTCATCCGAGAGCGGTCCGTTCAGCAACTCAGCCGAGCGGCGCAGAAAGCGATCCCGGAATTCCGGGTTCGCCATAAGGTCGGCAAACAGCGCCGTTACCTGTACGCACTGGATGTTGTTGCGCTTGAGCAGGATGGCGTGGTTCAAGGACGGCTCGCGTAGCGCGGCATCCAGATCATAGAACATCAGCCGCCAGAGCCCGTCGCCTTCCGAGGTCCGGCAGAAGCGCAGATTGCCGTAGGTGATGTCGGTGTTGGCGAAGAAGCCTTCGAGAAAAACCCAGTCGATCAGGCTGTCTACATCCATCTGGGAGCAGAAATGCGCGTAATTCTCCGGGTCGGCCATATCATGCCGGGCACAGTAAAGAAAAACATCCTGATAGAGCTCGGAATCACGGGGGGCTTCCGAATCCACCGTGGTTACCGAGTTCTCGCCTACCTGGGCCAAATCGGCATAGAGCTGTTCGTTGAATTTTTCGCTGAGGGCATAGATGCCGGAATAGACACCGTCGATATAGACCACACAGTACCGGCTGCGTGATGCGATGACATGATCACTGGCGGAGAGGGTCAGGTTTTCGCAGAGCTCATTGCGGATGACGGCGTCCTCCTGGTCCTGCCCCCCGCGGAGAATCAGATCGGTAAAATGGGTGACCCCGCCGCCGAAAAGATCGTAATTGAGCTCCTTTGCACCGTAACTGCCGCGGAACTTCAGGCTCAGGCCCTTCTTGCGGAGGGTCAGGCTGGTGTCACCGTGCAGACCGATGCCGCAGGGCATCGTAAAGCTGCCGCCGTCGTCATAAAAGGAAAAACTGCCGCTCCACTCCTGCCCTTTCAGGCGTTCCTTGAGCATGTAACGGAAGGCGGTCTTGTTGTCGCTGACCAGACTGACGACCGGGAGGGAGAAGTTTTCACCGATGAAATAATTGAGCGTCAGCACCCGGCTGGGCAAAGCCCCCGGCTCTGCGGCAAGGGCACGGACGGTGCAGCTGACCGGGACGGAGGCAAGTCCCAAAAAAGTCTGGGAAGAAAGGGTAGGAACACTTCCGTCCACAGTGTAATAGATGGTCCCCGCGGCCTTCAGATCAAGCAGCACGGTTTCGCTTCCGTCAAACACCCCGTCCGGTGTCAGCGCCTTCGGTGCGGCCGAGACCCGGCGATATCCGTCTGAATTCTCCTGACCCGGACTGACAGAAGCGAAGAAAAAGCCTCCATTGCGCCCGGACATGCGGCCGAAGCTTCCGCCGAGAGGAATGTCACGCAGAACCAGCCAGTCCTGCAGTCCGCTTTCCTCCTCCGAGAGAAACAGGGCTTCGTTTTCAGAGTTCAGCTTCAGACCCAGACGATCGCAGCGGATCACGGTGAGGGCACCCGGGTCAAGCGTACGCGCAGGAAGAACAGTTTTTTTCAGGCTGTCCGGATTGTCCGACAGATACCATCCGGAAAGACTGATGGGGGAGGAGGAGATATTTTTCAACTCAACCCAGTCGCTGCCGCCGAAATCCGGAGAGTATGAACCGTTCGGATCTGAGACAGCCACCTCGCTGATGATGAGCGGGGAAGAGCAAGCATATTCATTCTGCCACGCATCATAGGCAGCCGCAGTGTTCTCGCGCCAGGGCGTGGGATAGAGGCACTCTTCCCAGCTGCCGTCCTCCTGCAGGGCCCAGCTGCGGTCAGCGGAAAGGTCGGGGCACACAAGCTCCGAAACGGTGCTGCCGTCCGGATTGCAAAGATACAGGGATTCGCCGGCGGAGAGAGAGAAGGGCGTATGCAGCTCTTCCGGCCGATCCTTGCCGGAAGCGTAAACCACAAAGGTGGTATCGGCCGGAAGCAGAAAGGGCGGGAAGACAAGACCGTCGCGGCTGCGGCGGTCGCTGAGACGCCAGCCGCTGAGGTTGACATCAACACCACTGTCATTGCGGATTTCAACCCAGTCAGAGAATTCACCGTCAGGGTCCCGAAGCGTGGCATGATTGCGCGGCATGACCTCGGTAATGGTCAGGAGAGGAGTTTCATCCGCCGATGAAACGACGGAATCGGAGACGGAAGTGTCAGCAGGTGAAACAGATTCCGCAGGGACCGGAGTGGGCTGCATACTGCTTTCGTGCATCGCACAGCCGCCGAGCAGCAGTATGCCCGGCAAAAGAAAAAGCAGGATTTGTTTTGAAATCCAGGCGCGCATGAAAACCCCTCTCGTCATTATCAGATAGGGCATTATACCGCCCCTGGGAAAATGTGTCAAATCATCAATGAAATGCAAGAAAATTTACCTGAAAAACTACTTGCATTTTTATAACGAATCTGTTACTATATATCGGCAATTCGCACGGATGCTGACTTTCCCCATGTGGCCAAAGGCTTGGCGGAGGGGTTGAAGCATCCGGAGGAAAGCTGCTGGAAGCCGGTGTCCACTTCGGTCACCAGACCAGACGCTGGAACCCCAAGATGGCCGAGTACATCTATTGTGAGCGTAACGGCATCTACATCATTGACCTTCAGAAGACCGTGAAGAAGCTGGAGGAAGCCTATCAGTTCGTCCGTCAGCTGGCAGAAAACGGAGATAACATTCTCTTTGTCGGCACCAAGAAGCAGGCTACGGATGCTGTCCGTGAAGAGGCCTCGCGCGTGGGCATGTACTATGTCAACGCCCGCTGGCTCGGCGGCATGCTGACCAACTTCAAGACAATGCGCACCCGCGTTGACCGTCTGGCTCAGCTGAAGAAGATGCAGGAAGACGGCACCTTCGACATGCTTCCCAAGAAGGAAGTTATGAAGCATCTCGGCGAGATGGAAAAGCTCGAGAAGTATCTCGGCGGCGTGAAGGATATGAAGAAGCTTCCCGGCGCACTGTTTGTTGTTGACCCGCGCAAGGAGCACAACGCCATTGCCGAGGCGCGCAAGCTGCACATCCCCATCGTTGCGATCGTTGATACCAACTGCGACCCGGACGAGGTCGACTATGTCATTCCGGCAAACGATGACGCCATCCGCGCCATCCGCCTGATTGCCGCGACCATGGCCAATGCCGTTCAGGAAGGCCACCAGGGCGCCGATGT
The DNA here is from genome assembly GCA_900317375.1 of uncultured Eubacteriales bacterium. Lineage (GTDB taxonomy): Bacteria > Bacillota > Clostridia > Oscillospirales > Oscillospiraceae > Limivicinus. Next base: position 1,907 of record ONGJ01000128.1, on the reverse strand, counting down.
AGCTGAGGTCGAGGAAGCAGCCGAAGCCGTTGAAGCTGCGGAATCTGAGGAAGCATAACAAAACGGCGGGGGCGTGGTTGCGCCCCCGTTTCCGAGCCAAATATGAAGGAGGAAACAAAAATGGCATTTACTGCTCAGGACGTAAAAACACTCCGTGAGATGACAAATGTCGGCATGATGGACTGCAAGAAAGCCCTTCAGGCGACCGACGGTGATATGGAGAAGGCAGTCGACTGGCTGCGTGAAAAGGGCCTGGCCAAGGCTGCAAAGAAGGCCGGACGCATTGCCGCCGAAGGCATGGCATATGCCGATGTCTGCCCTGACTGCGGTGTGGGCGCCATGGTTGAAGTCAACTGCGAGACCGATTTTTGTGCTAAGAGCGAGGCGTTTGTTGCCTTCGTCAAAGATATCTGCAAAGTTGTCATGTGCGATGACCCCAAGGATGTGGATGCGCTGCTGCAGTGCAAGTATCCCGATCGCGACCTGACGGTGGCTGAGATTCTGCCGGAGAAGGTCATGTCCATCGGTGAGAATCTTCAGATTCGCCGCTTTGTCCGCTTTGCCGAGCCGTTCAACGTGGCTTATGTCCATGCGGGCGGTACCCATGGTGTGCTGGTAAATCTGGCTGTCGAGGGCGATATTGACGCAACTGAGATCGGCAAGAACGTATGCATGCAGATTGCTGCCATGAGCCCGAAGTTCTGGGATAAGGCTCTGGTTCCTCAGGAAGACCTAGACCACGAACTGGCCGTGCAGGTTGCACTGATGGACAACGACCCGAAGATGGCTGCCAAACCCGCCGCAATTAAAGAAAAGATCGCGGCCGGCAAGATGAATGCTTTCTACAAGGAAAGCTGCCTCCTGCAGCAGGAGTTTGTCCGTTCCGATCTGTTCCAGGGCTCGGTTGAAGGCTACATCGCCGATGCAGCCAAGAAGCTCGGCGGCAAGGTGAAGTTCGTGAATGCGGCGCACTTTGTCAAGGGCGAAGGCATTGAGAAGAAGCAGGAAGACTTCGCCGCAGAAGTCGCTGCTCAGATGAACATGGGCAAATAAGCAACAAACATGAAAAGCGAATCCCCTTGCCGGATGGCGAGGGGATTCTGCTTTTCATGTTAATACTCAAAACGATTGTAAAATTTTGGGTCATTTTCATTGTATGCATAACACATAGGGAAATTGCCGTATTGAAACTCTTCATATAACTGCTGATAACGGTCAACACCGGTAGGAGGATAAAGATCGTCACGAATACGCCATTCCTCTTCCGTGGGGTTTTCTGTGGTCGTATTTATTTTGCAGTTAGGATGTCGACTTTGATATTCGGCAATCTGATCACGCGGAATCGGTGTCAGACAACCGATCCAAAGACGATTAAGGTCAAGATCATAGATTGGACGAATATCCCGAAGGGCAAAGTCGTAGCAAATATTGAGATCCCTCAGTTCCTTCAGCCCGGACAAAGGACGCAGATCGCAAGCCGCGCTGGTCTGGAATTCAAGATAATTAAGCTTTGTACAGTTGGCCAAAGCGGAAATATCTTTGACGGCTGTCATAGCAATGATGAGAACTTCCAAGTCCGGCATATTGGCAGCCCACTTGACATCCGTAATCAAAGGAAGATGCCCAAGATCCAGATATTTTACCTTGTTGCAGTAATAAAGGCCCTTCAGAACTTCATCATTCCAGACAGTGTTATCACGCTCCGGGTTGGACATAAGCAGACGTTCCACATCGGTCCTGGCACTGTATGCGCCGCCGAAATAGACACGCCAGATAACCTCTACACCAGGAAAACTGTTACGGATAGCAGCCATGTTTTCATCCGAAACCCCACAGCTGTCCATGTCGATGATACGCAGATTTGGCATACAAGAGGCAATCTGTCTGGCAAGCATGCCTTCATCCTC
>ONGJ01000129.1 GCA_900317375.1 uncultured Eubacteriales bacterium | reverse complement strand
ACGCCGGAGCATGTTCAATCATACTTTGATCATCCAGCGTTGGCTGCTTATGAAGAAATCAAGCAATCTGGAAATCTTTAATTGCCGGAGTAATAATGACATTGGCCAATCGGCGGATTTGTTTATGTTTATTGCTTCAGTTTTCGGATTGTGCGCAGGAGGCTGGATACGTTTCTGCGCAGGCGGTCCTCCTTCAGGGCGCGGCGCTGCATGGCGGCGCGGATGCTCTCGGCATCGGCGTTGCTGCCCGGCATGAAGAGCTCGCCTCCGGCGGCGGCCACACGGCCGGCATCGGCAGGGGGATATTTGTTCTCACCGCCTGGCATGGCGGAGATGACCCAGTCGGTCATCACGATCCCCTGAAAGCCGAACTCCCCGCGCAGAATGTCGTTCAGAATGCCGCTGTGCTCGGAAGTGTGCACGCCGTTCAGGAGGTTGTACGAGGTCATCACCGCCGCCGGCTGGGCGAGGCGGACGCAGATGCCAAAGCCGCGGAGATACACTTCGCGCATGGCGCGCTCGCTGACGTGCGAGTTGGAGTTGTAGCGGTTACACTCCTGGTTGTTCGCGGCATAGTGCTTGACCGTTGTCCCCCGCCCCGGATGCGCCTGAACGCCCTGGGTGACGGCGGACGCCATGAGGCCGGAAACCAGCGGATCCTCGGAATAGTACTCGAAGTTGCGGCCGCAGCGGATATCGCGGTGGATGTTCAGTGCCGGGGCGAGCCAGAGGTCGACGTTGAAGCGCTCCATCTCATCCCCCACGATGTCGCCGCAGAGGCGGGCAAAGTCCAGGTCCCAGCTCTGGGCGACGGCGGTGCCGATGGGGATGGCCGTGCAGTACTGATGCAGGACCTCAGCGCACAGCGCCGCACTCGGCCCGAGGAATTCCAGGACCCAGGCGATCGGCTTCGGCAGCAGCTCGTTCATCCCGCCGGGAAGCCGGCTGTCCAGGCCGACGGGCTTTCCGTCGCGCAGGGCATAATCCCGGCAGAGGCGCAGACCGGCCGGGCCGTCAGCCATGACGAGAGTCGGCAGGCCGTAATCCCGGGAAACAGCCGAGGTCTCGCCCGCCGCACCGGCCACCGAAATGCCGGCATCGCCGATCACGGCGGCGATGCCGCCCTTCGGGTCATAGGCGCCGAGGTTCAGGCTGATCAGCTTGTCGACGCTCATCCTCCCGGCCAGGGGGTCAATTTCCTGCGGTACCGGCTGCGCAAGGGGAAGCTGCGGAATGGCCGCAGGGTCCGCCGTCAGGATGGGCACATCCGGCGGGAACATGTCAATGGTCTCGAGCTTCGGCCGCCAGTCGGAAAAGTCGGGGATGCCGCAGACGTTCTTCGCCCTGCGGGTGACGACCTCTTCCTCCAGACGGACGCGCGCTGTGATGATCGGGTCGGTGACGCCGTTGGTGAGGCGCAGGAAGTAATCGCCCTTCTCCAGCACCCAGCATTCCCGCTGGCTGTCATACGAGGCGATGTCGGACAGTTTGAAGCACAGGCGCAGGCTCTCTTCCTCCCCGGGGGCAAGCTCCTTTGTTTTGGCAAAGGCGGCAAGGTCGCGGAAGGCCTGGTCCAGCTTTTCCTCGGGCTTTGAGACATAGAGCTGCAGGGTCTCGCGTCCGGGGAGGGACCCCGTGTTCTTAACGGCCGCGGTGACCGTCACCGTCTCGCGGTCCAGTTCGGTTTTATGTTTGCCGATTGCAAAGTCTGTATAGGAAAGGCCCCATCCAAAAGGAAAGAGCGGCTGCACGCATTCGGAGTCAAAGTAGCGGTAGCCGACATAGATGCCCTCGCGGTAAACCGTGTCATCCCTGCCGCCGAAGTCGCCGACGGACGGATAGTCCGCAGCTGCGGCCCAGGTCGTGGTGAGCTTGCCCGAGGGGTTCGCCTTACCCAGCAGGATGTCGGCCAGCACCGCGCCTGTCTCCACGCCGAGCTGGGACAGCACCAGGATATTGCCCACCTGCTCCTTGACGGGGGAAAGGTCCACCGGTCCGCCGACGTTCAGGGCCAGCAGGAAGCGCTTGGCATGCTCCTGAAGGTAGAGGATATCGCGGACTTCCGACGCGGTCAGGAGGATATCCCCGGGCACTAAAGCGCGGTCACTGCCCTCGCCCGAGTTGCGGGCAAGGACATAGACGGCCGTCTCGCCGTAAAAGCTGAGGGGCATGTCGTATTCCGGCTCGGGCATGACCTTTCCCATGCTCTCGGCCACCGCGCTGACATCCCGCAGGATATCCGCCCGGACCTGTTTGAGGAAGGCATTCTTCGCCCGCCTGCGGATGCCGTCATAGCCGTTGAGCCAGCCCTTGGAGGTGATCATAAAGCCGGCGGCCTCCAGGCCCTCCTCCGCCGTCACGAAGAAGCGCGAGTTCACCTCGCCCGAGCCGGTGCCGCCCTTGACGGTGTGGCGGGCGCCGCTGCCGTAGAGCGCGATGGGGCCGGGCTTCGGCAGAGGGAAGCTGCCGTCCGTCTTCAGCAGGACCGTGCACCCGGCAAGCTCCTTCCTGAGCATCTCCAGATGCTTTCTTTCATAATCAAAAAGTCTCATAATCCTTAATCCTTTCCGCAGATTTCAGCCGCCCGACTTCAGATTTCTGCATTGCGCGGAAGAGCACATTACAGCTCGCACGAAGTCTGTACCGCCGCGCTTTTCTTATTGGAAGCAGCAAGCCTACCCACCAAGAATTAGCGGCTGCAGTGCCTACGTCAAGGGCAGTAAACTACCCTTGCCGCGCACGTAGCAAGCTGCGTGGGAGCGACTCTCAACCGCCCGACTTCAGATTTCTGCATTGCGCGGAGGATGGGTTGTCCCTCGCTCCAAAGCTGTCCCGTCCGCGCTCTATGAGGGGTGGAATCTTACACTGCTCTTATTCGCGGGCGCAGGATGTCGGTCAGGGCCAGACTGCCCGGGAGTGCTTTTTTTCTTATTATACTTTATGAAAACTTGCAAGTCTATTGATTTTTTCAAATCCCCTTGCCTTTTTCTGTTTCGGCGCCTATAATCCAGGCGAAGAAAGACAGGACGGCTGATCATGGAAAGATTCAAGAATTATCTGCGCGCCCAGGGGGCGCGCACCATGCTTTATACGAAGGCTCTCGGCAAGTGGCTGGTGGTTTCGGGCATCGCGGGGGTTCTCTGCGGGCTGCTCGGCTCGGCCTTTCATTTGGGGGTCGACCTGGCAAACACTCTCCGGCTCGCCCACCCCTGGCTCATATGGCTGCTGCCCGTCGCCGGGCTTGCTATCACGGGCATCTATGCCTTCTTTTCCGTTGAGGGGCAGAGCACCAACAGCATCATCAGTGAGGTACAGTCGGGCAAGGGTCTGAAGTGGAACCTGATCCCCTCCATCTTCCTGTCCACCCTTCTGACGCACCTGGTCGGCGGCTCGGCCGGGCGCGAGGGCGCCGCGCTGCAGATGGGCGGCACCATCGGCTTTGAGGTCGGGAAGCTGCTGCACCTGGACGACCGCGATGTGCGCACGGCGACGCTGGCCGGGATGGCGGCTTTCTTCTCGGCTCTGTTCGGGACGCCGCTCGCGGCGACCGTCTTTGCCATGGCGGTCATCAGCATCGGCCTCATCTATCATGCGGCGCTAATCCCCTGCCTGATCTCATCCATCACGGCGTATGAAGTCTCGCTGCTGTTTCACATCACGCCGATGCACTTTGCCGTCCTGGTGCCGGCAATAGAGCTCTGCATGCTGCTGCGCGTGGCGGCGCTGGGCGCCCTCTGCGGCTTTGCGGCGCTGCTGTTCTGCGACACGCTGCACCTGTTTGAGAAAGAGATGGAACGCTTTTTCCCAAACACCTACGTGCGGGCGGCTGTCGGCGGGGCAGTGCTGCTGGGCCTTTCACTGCTGTTTCCCAGCGGCGACTATAACGGCACCGGTGCCGCGGTCATCTTTCGTGCCGTTGAGGAGGGGCAGGCAAAGCCCTTCGCCTTCCTTCTGAAAATCCTGTTCACGTCCATCACGCTGTCCGCCGGCTTCAAGGGCGGCGAAGTGATCCCCAGCTTCTTTATCGGGGCCTGCTTCGGCTGTACGGTGGGGCCGCTGCTGGGCATTCCGGCGGGCTTTGCGGCCGCCGTCGGATTGATCAGCGTTTTCTGCGGTGCGGTCAACTGCCCCATCGCCTCGACCTTTCTGGCGGTCGAGCTCTTCGGGGCCGAGGGTCTGCTGTATTATGCGCTGGCCTGTGCGCTGAGCTTTGTGCTCTCGGGCTATACGGGGCTCTATTCCAGCCAGCGGATTCTCTATGACAAGCTGAAGGCCCAGTACATCGATGTCCACGCCAATGCCCACCACGAGGGCGAACACACCCCGATGGAGCAGAAGTTCCACTGAAAGACAGGGGCTGTGAAAAAAGTCCCTGAAAAAAGAAGAACGTCTTCAAGCGAAATGATCAGCCCCTGTCAAGGTAGACAAGCAAAATAATCATAACCACCAGTGAACTGGTGGTTTGCTCAGACCCTATAAGGGTCAGTACTTGCTGACCCTTAAAAGGGTACTGAGGGTTTACCATCGCATCG
>ONGJ01000130.1 GCA_900317375.1 uncultured Eubacteriales bacterium | reverse complement strand
GCCGAGCTCGAAATCGCGCACGGCCTTCCCAGACAGCTTCCGCACATGGGCAGGCTTTGTGATGAGCGGGACGGCGCAGCTTCCGGACAGTTCATGCAGAAGCGTTCTTCCTCTCCCGTTGAAGGCGAGCACCCGCGCATACGCGGGCTGCCCCGCACAGTCTTCCTCGCGCAGTCCGAGGGCAGCGCAGAGGGCCATGCGCCGCATCCTTGCCGCCGGAAAGCGCCGGGAGGCAGCGGCAGAAACAAAAGTCTCCCAGTCGGCCGTCGTCTGAAGGGCGTGATACAGCCGCTCGCCGGCGCCGTCCCGTGCATCCGGGATCCTGCGGAAGTCCTCCTCGCAGAGGCCCCGCAGCCGTGACAGCAGGCAAAGCGCCTGTCTGCCGGGGTCATCCGCCGCTCTCCCCTCTTCCCATTCCTCGCGGAGGACCTGCTCCGCCTCCGGCGGCAGTGCCGCGCAGGGCCAGCGGCCGTTTCGGATCTCCCCGCGGAGGAAGGCGGCCGAGGGCATGTCCGAGGCATCCGGGTCATCGTGTCCGCTCCCCTCTCGCCGGACAGCGAGCGGGCGCAGCGGGCGGCCGCTCTGCCGGATGGCCTTCAGGTATTCCACCGCCAGGATGCAGTTGGGCTGCTGCAGGGCGGGCAGCTTTTTCCCGAGCAGTTCCTCCGCCAAGGCCTGGCGGGCAGCCGGAAAGCTGCGGTTCGGATGCTGTTTCATCCGCTCGCAGACCTGCTCATGAAAGTTGGGGCGGCAGAAAAGCTCCGCCAGTTCCTCCAGTTCCTCCGGGTTGTCGGTTTCTGCCCCGAAGGAGACGGCATCGGCTTGCAGCGCCTGCATCAGGCTGACCGCCCCGGCGGCAAAGCCCTCGGCCGAAGCCAGCGACCAGGGCAGCGGCAGCTCCACGACCAGGTCGGCCCCCGCCCGGCAGGCCGCCTCCGCCCGGGCGAATTTCGAGAACATCGCCGCCTCGCCGCGCTGCACGAAATCGCCGCTCATGACGGCGGCAAATACCGCATCCTCCCCGAGCATGCGGCGGCAGGCGGACAGCTGGCAGGCATGCCCGCGGTGAAAGGGATTGTATTCGGCTGCGATTCCTACAGTTTTCATGGCCGCACTCCCAAAAAAGACTTGCGCTTTTATCCCAAATTGATTAGAATAGGAAGGAAATCAAAGCGTCCCGGGACGCTTTCTGTGAACGGAGAAAGAAAGGAAAACAAAAATGAAAATTCTTGTGATTAACGCCGGCAGCTCTTCCCTCAAATACCAGCTGATCGATATGCAGACCGAGCAGGTTCTTGCCAAGGGCCTCTGCGAGCGCATCGGCATCGGCGGGCATTTGAAGCACAGCCCGCTGTTCGGCGACAAGCCCGTCTTTGACGAGGATCTTCCCCTGCCGACCCATTCCGAGGCGATCGCGGCTGTCATCGACAAGCTGACCAGTCCGGAATACGGTGTTGTCGCCTCGATGGCCGAGATCGATGCCGTCGGCCACCGTGTGGTCCACGGCGGTGAGAAGTTTGCCAAATCTGTCCTGATCAATGACGAGGTCATGGCCGCTCTGGAGGAATGCACCCCCTTCGCGCCCCTGCACAACCCCGCCAACATCACCGGCATCAATGCCTGCCGCGCCGTCATGGGCGATGTGCCGATGGTTGCGGTGTTCGACACCGCCTTCCATCAGACCATGCCCGGCAAGGCCTATATGTACGCCGTCCCCTATGAGTATTACAAGAACGACGGCATCCGCCGCTACGGCTTCCACGGCACCTCGCACCGCTATGTCTCGTCCCGCTGTGCCGAACTGATGGGCAGGCCCATCGAAGAGCTCAAGCTCATCTCCTGCCACATGGGCAACGGTTCGTCCATCTGCGCCATTGACGGCGGCAAATGCGTCGACACTTCCATGGGCTTTACCCCGCTGGTGGGCCTTCCGATGGGCACGCGCAGCGGCGATCTGGACCCGGGCGTCATGCAGTTTCTGATGCACAAGTACGATTACAGCATTGACGAGATGCTGAACATCCTGAATAAGAAGTCCGGTGTTCTGGGCGTTTCGGGCGTCTCCTCCGACTTCCGTGATCTGGACGCCGCCGCGGCCGAGGGCAACGACCGGGCCCGGCTCGCCCTCGACATGTTCCACTACTGGGTCGCAAAGGTGACGGGTTCCTATGTCGCCGCCATGAACGGCGTGGACGCCATCATCTTCACCGCCGGCGTCGGCGAGAACAGCAAAGAGACCCGGGCCGCCATCAGCAGCTACTTCGGCTATCTGGGCGTCAAGCTCGACAAAGAGGCCAACAGCAAGCGCGGTCAGGACATCATGATCTCAACTCCGGACTCGAAGGTCAAGGTCTTTGTCATCCCGACGAATGAAGAGCTTGTCATCGCCCGGGACACCCGCGACATCGTCGCCTGATTCCGTCTTTCTCCCCGCCCCGCCTCTCCGGCGGGGTTTTTTTATTCGTGTTCGTCGGATAATCAGGACCCGGTTCATTGAAACATAATATGCGCGGCGCAGTGCTTTGGTGCGAGGAAGAGTCTACAATTCCGCGCAATTGCAGAGACTGAAGTCGGGCGCTCCCAATCAGTCTCTGCCGTGCGCGCCAAGAGAAAGGTTCAGCCCCTGAAATACATCCTGCGGGCGCTAAGATTGTTGAGGGAGGTGCAAAAGCTTCCACTCCAATAAAGTGCGCGGCGCAGTGCTTTCGAAGCCCTTTTTATTGGCCTGTCGAGCCGAAGCCGCCGTCGCCGCGTTCGGTTCCCGTCAGGCTGTCCGTCTCTTCAAACTCGAGCGGCAGGTAGGGCATGACGATCATCTGGGCGATCTTTTCATGGGGTGCAATACGGCGTTCGATATCCGAGTCGTTGTGGATGGCGACGATGTAGTTGCCGCGGTAGTCCGAGTCGCAGACCCCCACGCAGTTGGCCGGGCGGAGGCCTTCCCGTGCCGCGATGCCGCTGCGGGCAAAGATCCCGGCAAAATACCCCTCCGGCAGTTCAAACTGCAGGCCGGTATCGATCTTCACGGTGCTGTGCGGCCGGATGACCGTCTCTTCTGACAGGTCGGCATAGAGGTCGTATCCCGCGGCATCCCTGCTGCCACGGGTCGGCAGGATCGCCGTTTGGCTGACGCGTCTGACTCTGATTTTCATGTCCGCACTCCTTGACTGTGCCTGCCCGCCATAGTACAATATAGGCAGACGGATAACGTGTTCATCAACAGTGCTATCATAGCACAGGAAAGGGGAAAAAACCATGCCCGAATTGAAAGACTTTACCTTCCCGTCGTCAACGGGGAAAAACGAAATCCGCGCACGCATCTGCGCACCGGACGGAGATCCCAAAGCAGTGGTGCAGATCGTGCACGGCATCGCCGAGCATATCGAGCGTTATGACCGTTTCATGCTTTTCCTGGCAGCCAACGGCTATGTCGCCGTCGGCAACGACCATCTCGGTCACGGCAAATCGGCCGCGAGTGAGAAAGAGCGCGGCATCTTCGCCGAGTCGGACGGCTGGACCTATGTCGTCAACGACATGAAGGCCCTGCACGCCAGGATGCGGAAGGACTATCCCGATGTGCCCTATGTTTTCTTCGGCCACAGCATGGGCAGCTTCCTGACGCGGACCTATATGATCCGCTTCCCGGACCAGTATGATGCGGCCATCCTCAGCGGGACGGGACACCAGTCCCCCGCTCTGATTGCCGGCGGCCTCCTCTTTGCCGAGCTCACCACCTGGGTCAAGGGTCCGTATGCCAGCGGCAAGGCGCTCAATGACATGGCCTTCGGTTCCTACTGCAAGAAGATCGAGAACCCGCGCACCGAGTTCGACTGGCTCAGCCGCGACCCCGAGACGGTGGATCGCTATATTGCCGACCCGCTCTGCGGCTTTGTCTGCAAATGCAGCCTGTACCGCGACATGATGAAGGGCCTCAAATTCCTGACGAATCAGAAGAACATCGACAGCATGAACAAGGACGCGCCGGTCTACTTCATGTCCGGTGCCGAGGACCCGGTAGGCGACTGGAGCGCCGGTGTGGAAAAGGCCTACCAGGCCTTCTGCGATGCAGGCCTGAAGGATGTCATGATCCGCCTCTACCCCGGCGGCCGGCACGAGATGCTCAATGAAATCAATAAGGATCAGGTCTATCAGGACATTCTCAACTGGTTAAAGGAAAAGGTCATATAACAACGCACAATAACGGCCAATACCCGCCATGCGCTCCCTTGAAGCAGGAAAGCACGGCGGGTATTCTTGTGCGGAACATCCATAGAAATCAGCGACGCAACAGCCGGTTGCTTGTATTTTGGCATGCTCGCCTTTATAATGTCGGTAAGGAGGTGGCAGGATGGACGCAAAGGACATACTGTTTGGACTGCGCACAAAAAACGGCCTTTCGCAGGATGAGCTGGCCGAAAAAGTATTTGTAACCCGGCAGGCGGTTTCCCGCTGGGAAAACGGCGATACCGTGCCGAGCACCGAGAC
>ONGJ01000131.1 GCA_900317375.1 uncultured Eubacteriales bacterium | reverse complement strand
ATCTTTTCACGGGAAACGCACAGACAGGGCGTATGTGCGGTTTACTTCGGCCTGCTGACGTGCCGGTACTACTTCCACCGTCCATGACGTTTCCTCCTTCTTTGTTGAATTTACCGGTTCTCCCCTGCGGGAGCCGGTATTTTTTATTTTATCACAGGGGCAAGCTGTCTGTAAAGACAGAAGAACAACAAACCTGCCGCGAGAGTGACGACATTACAAAGAGAGAATGATATTCTGCTTTCCCTTTGTCACCCTTATCAGCGTCCTGTTCTAAAAGGCATTCACCGGCAGGGGCGCAGGACGGCGGCTGTGCGCGGCGGCAGGGTCAGGCGGAGCGCTGGGCCGTCATGTCCCGGTACCCAGGCCGAGCAGCGGCCGTGCACAAGGTTGCCGAAGCCGCCGAAGGCCGGGTCGTCCGTACTCAGGACCAGCTCGTGGTCGCAGCCCGCGCTGACGGGAATGAGATAGTCCCGCAGCGTCCGCTGCGGGTCGAAATTGAAGACAAACACCAGGCCGCCCCGCTCGAAGGCCAGCAGCCGGTCCTGCTGACTGACGAGCAGGCGCCGGGCATAGGCTTCGTTCAGGATTCCGTTTTCTCTTGCCAGATGGATCATCGCCCGGTCAAAGTCGTTCAGCTGACCGTATTTCAGATAGCCGTTTTCCACCAGGCTCCACTGGCGTCGGCAGTACTGATAGCTCCAGCCGTTTCCCTCCCGCGGAAAGTCGATCCACTCCGGATGGCCGAACTCGTTGCCCATGAAGTTGAGATAGCTGTTTCCACCCGCGCTCATCGTCAGCAGGCGCAGCATCTTGTGCAGCGCCATGGCCCGGTCGATTTTCAGGTTGTGGCAGGCCCGGTCCATGTCGGTGTACATCCCGGCCCCGGCCAGGCGGAACATCATGGTCTGGTCTCCCACCAGTGCCTGGTCATGGCTCTCGACATAGGCGACCATGGGTGCGACGCGGGCGGTCAGCTCATGCCAGATCCCCTCCATGTTCCAGCTCTCGTCGCGCTGGTCCTTCACGAGGCGGATCCACATATCCGGCAGGCCCATGCCCAGGCGATAGTCGAAGCCGATCCCGCCCTCCGGCACCGGCACGCACATCCCCGGCATGCCCGACATGTCCTCAGCAATCGTGACGGCATCGGGGCGGACCTCGCGGATGAGGGTGTTGGCCAGCTGCAGATAGGTCACGGCCTCGGGGTCGGTATTCGGCGAGAAGTACATCCCCATGTTGGTGAAGGAAGTCCCCAGCGCATGGTTGCGGTAGAGCATGCTGGTCACCCCGTCAAAGCGAAAGCCGTCCAGATGGTATTCCGTCAGCCAGAACTTGAGATTGGAAAGCAGAAAGTGCAGAACCTCGCTCTTGCCGTAGTCAAAGCATTTGGTGTCCCAGGCCGGATGATTGCCCTGCGGCCCCTTGTGGAAGAACTGAACCTCCGTGCCGTCGAAGCCGTTGATGCCCTCGACGGTGTTCCTGACCGCGTGGGAATGCACCAGGTCCAGCAGTACCGCAATGCCCATCCCGTGCGCCCGGTTCACCAGGTACTTGAGCTCCTCCGGATAGCCGAAGCGGCTGGAGGCGGCAAAGAAGCTGGAGACCTGATAGCCGAAGGAGCCGTAATAGGGGTGCTCCATGACAGCCATCAGCTGGACCGTGTTGTAGCCAAGGTCCTTTACCCGCGGCAGGACGCTGTCGGCAAATTCGCGGTAGGTACCCGGACGGTATTCCTCCGTGGCCATACCCACGTGGGCTTCATAGATGAACAGCGGCCGCTCGGAGGAAAAGCCCTCGTCCGTCCAGGGCCAGGGCTCCGTCGGGTCCCAGACCTCGCAGAGCCAGTCAAAGCTCACCGGGTCCTGCACCACCCGCCGGGCATACAGCGGGATGTGCGGGCTGACCTTCTCCCCGTTGCGCACGGCCGTGCGCACGCGGCAGCCGTCGTGCAGCGCCTCCTCCGGAAGCCGGAGCTCCCAGACGCCGTTCTCGCCGCGTGTCAGGGGGCAGGCCGTCTCATCCCAGCCGTTGAAGTCCCCCATCAGGCTCACCCCGTCCGCAGCCGGGGCCCACTCGCGGTAGACCCAGCCCTCCCGGGTATGATGAAAGCCGAAGTATTCGTGTGCGTTGGCAAAGTCGCAGAGCCGTCCGCCTCCCGTCAGGGATGCCCGCACCCGGGCAAAGCGGGCCTGCTGCTGTTCCAGATAATTGTTGTAGGGCAGAAGGGCCCGATCTCTCTCGACGATCGGAAGCATTCCCGCGCCCCCTTTCCGTCTGTTTCTGATACGGATTGTATCATAAGTCCTTCCCTGCCGCAAGGAAGGAATCCCCGGTGGTCAGGGCTTTTTGATGCACAGATCCAGGATCAGCGAAACGACGGCAAGGCAGAGCAGAAACAGAACCGGCACGAGGAAGCCGCCGCTGGATTCCAGCAGCCTGCCGGCCGCCGTAGCGGCAAAGGAGGCACCCATCAGGTTGAAGTTCATCACCGAGAAGTTCAGCGGGAAGTATCTGGTCCCGTAAAAGGCAGCTGTGAAGGCAGAGGAAATCGTGGGCGCCGCACCGTAGGAGAAGCCCGTCAGGCAGAGGCCCAGCACACAGATCGGAAGCGACCCTGTCAGCACCGCAATCAGCGTGATCCCGGCGGCAAGGATGGTGAGGATATTTGCAAACAGCATGGTACGCTTTCGTCCCAGTCTGTCAAACAGCGCGCCGATGCCAATGCGTCCGAGACCGTTGCACATGGAAAGCACACCGACCAGCGTGGTCGCGAGTGCGGCCTCTGCACCGACCGAGAGCGCCAGGTCCCGGGCGAAGGATATCACGGTGTTTCCCACGGCGGAGAGGCATACGATGCAGAAGAAAGCCAGCCAGAAGGAAGGTCTCCGGATCATCTGTCCGGTGGAATAGTCCTTCTGCTCGAAGTCCTCTTCCCCGGCAGCCGCTTTCCTCTGCGCCCCGGGCAGTACGTCCTCCGGGCCCGGTCTTCGGAGAATCAGCGCGGTCAATGCCAGGACGGCGGCAAGCGTAATGCCGATCACCAGATAGGCGGTCCGCCAGCCGGGCCCGTCGATCAGCGCCGAGGCCAGCTTGCCGATCACCAGTGCCGAAGCACCGAAGCCCATCATCAGCGCCCCGGAGCAAAGCCCCTTCTTGTCCGGGAACCACGCACTGACAGCCGAGATAATGACGTTATAGGCAAGACCGATGCCGAAACCGGCCAGAATGCCGTAGCTGATATAGAGCATGAGCACCTTCCCGTCCAGACGCGATGCCAGGAGAAAGCCGAGGCCGCTGAGGCCCGCAGCCAGGAACAGGCACAGACGGTCGCCCAGACGTCTGCTCAGAAGTCCGCCGGCAAAGCCTCCCAGACAGAAAAAGCACATCGTCAGGGTAAAATTCAGCGCCAGTTCCGAACCGGACCAGCCGAAGGCCTCCGCCAGCGGCGCTTTCAGGATCGACCAGGCATAGACCACGCCGGCAACCAGCAGGGCAAGAACCCCCAGGATCAGATAAGCCCAGCGAAGGGAATCGGTCTTTCGTTTCATGCTTTTTCTCCTCTCTGCTGCCGGAACCGTCTTTTCGGTTTCCGGACTTTCGCTTGTATTATAGCTGCATATCCTGTTATTGTCCATGCTCCGGGTCTGCCGGGTCTACAGGATTCCCATTCTGCTCCGTCAGGCGGTAATGCCCCCTGCCGAGGCGCTCGAGCTGTCCGTCGTCGCACAGCTTCTTCAGAACACGCTGCAGCTCGCGCCGGCCGCAGCGAAGCTGAAACAGCAGCGTCTCCACAGCGCTGATCTCTCCCGCCGTTTCCTTTTCAAAGAACTGCAGCACCTTTTTCTCCAGAGTCGCCGGGGCGATCTCCACGCCCATTCCGTGTATGAATTTCTCCGTCATCTCCTTCAGGAGCCAGTGCAGAAAGCGCAGATCCTGATGGAGCTGGGCTGCGTACCGTTCCCGCGGCAGGGCCAGACAGATGCTGTCTTCGGCAGCTTCGACAAAAAAGCCGGTCGGGCAGCCGGTGATGAATTCCATGTCTCCGATCACCGCCTCATCTGCGATATGGGCAACCGGCAGCTTTGTCCCGTCCTCCCGCAGAGCGTACATCTGCGCGCTGCCCTGAACCAGAAACAGAATATGTTCTGCGGAGTTTAGGGGTGAGCAGATCATCTCGCCCTTCTGATAAGAAAAGCCGAGAAAGCTCAGATCCTTCGTGTCAAAAATGTCCGGAATCGAATGCTCTTTGAGAAGACGTTCGATCTCGGTCTGATCCTGAATGGTCTTCAGATTGTTTCACCTCCGTATGGGGTTTGCGCCGTTTTGCACAAAAAGCACGCCG
>ONGJ01000133.1 GCA_900317375.1 uncultured Eubacteriales bacterium | reverse complement strand
CGGCTCGGCGCACTTCCAGAACTGCCAGATCGACGGCGTGTTCATCTTCGGCGGCAAGTACATCGGCACGACACAGAAAACCGTGGACGGCCGCACACTTTATTACTTGGAATGGAGAAATCCTTGATGATGACTTTGAAAACAGCAAAAGGGACGGAACTGCCCATCACCTGGATCGGGATCAGCGACTTTGACGGCAGCCTGCGGTTTGAGACCACCGAGGCCGACATGCCGGAACTCTTCCGGATCTTCAACGACCCGCAGCACACAAACTGCCTCACCCGGGTCTTCGATGAGGCAGAAAAAGACTTTGAGGGCTTCACTTTCTTCAAAGGAATCGAGAGAATGGGAAACGGCTGCACCGTTGTGCGCCTGATGGCGAAATAAAGTTCAAATGGAGCCCGACTTTGGCTTTCTGCCGTTGCGCGGAAGGCAAGGCGAGCGCTCGCACGGAGCTTTCTCGGCCGCGCATATTTGTTTTGTATAGAAATGTGATACGGAAATGGAAAAGACGAAGGAGAGAAAAGATGAGTAATGTGCAATTGATTTACAAGCAGCTCAGAGATGCCGGGGTCTCGGAGGCCGGGGCCTTTGGCCTGATGGGCAACTGGATGGCGGAAAGCGGGCTGGAACCGGGACGGCTGCAGGGCGACTTTACGCAGGGCAGAACCTACTCCAGGTCCTACACCGACGACGTGGCGTCCGGCAGGATCAGCCGGTCTCAGTTTGCCCGCGATTCGAAAGGCTATGGTCTGGCACAGTGGACCTACTACACGCGGAAGGAAGATCTGTATGACTATTGGAACGGCTCCGGCAAAGCGCTGGACGATGCGGGCATGCAGGTGAACTTCGCGGTGCAGGAGCTGAGCGAGAACGGCGAGTACGCCGGGCTGTGGTCGGTACTGAAGACCACCGAGGACATCTGGACCGCGGCCGACAAGGTCTGCCGTCTGTATGAGCGCCCGTACTACAATAATGTGGAAGCGCGGTATCAGTACGCGCTGCAGCTCAAGGCGGAGCTGGACAAGGTCGGAGATATCTTCCCGGCGGCAGAGCCTGCAGGGGAAACCGGCGAGCCCTCCCCTGCTCCTGCGCACGTAGCGGAAACTCTCTGGCCTCCGAGGACAGTATGTAACGGGATGAACGGAGATGACACCGCCGTGCTGCAGGCCGTGCTCAAGGCTCGGGGTTTCCCGGTCCACGATGTGGACGGGACCTTCGGGAGCTACCTGGAGGGCATCGTGAAGGAGTTCCAGAAATCCGCGTTTCCGGGAGAACCCGCCGAGTGGGACGGCATCGTCGGACCGAAGACCTGGGGGAAGCTGCTGAGTCAAAATTAAAAGTTCAAAGTTAAAAGTTAAAAGTTAAAGGCGGAGGAACCATCATTGACTTGGAATGCGACAGATATCATCAGTTTGGCAGCGGTCGTCGGTGCGGCTGTGGCGCTGATCAACTACACCAACCGGGCATTTCTCTGGCTGCATAAAGCGTCGCAGCAGCAGGAAGACCTGAAAGCCGTGAAGGAGGAACAGCGAATCATGAGCATCGCGCTTTCCGCCTGCCTCGACGGTCTGCTGCAGTTGGGTGCAAACCACAATGTCCCGAAAGCAAAACAGGCGCTTGACGACTACATCAGAAGTCAGGCGCATAAGTAGAAAGTGAAAAGTTCAAAGTTCAAAGTTTAAAGGCGTAAGTAGGAAGGATTGCAGCGTGAAAGATGGAAGCAGGCGCTCCCCGGGAGCTTGTATTGTGCGCGCCAAGGGGAGTCTCTGCCCCTCATCAAGGTACTGCGGGCGCTTAGAATTGGGTAGGGAGCCCGCCGCCTCTCCCCTATTCTGCGCGGCGCAGTGTTTTGGTGCGAGGTTAAACAGTCCCTTCCGCGCAATGGCAGAATGTTTAATACGGGCGGAAAAGGCAAAGACGCAAATCAAAAAAGCAGGAGGATATCAATGAACACAATCAACTGGAAAGTACGCATCAAAAACAAGATGTTCTGGATCGCGGTGATCCCTGCGGTACTGCTGTTGGTGCAGACGGTGTGCAGTGTGTTCGGCATCGAGCTGGACTTCGGCGATCTGCAGGACAAGCTGCTGGCCGTTATAAACGCGCTGTTCGCGGTACTCGTGATCCTGGGCATCGTGGTGGACCCCACGACCGATGGCCTCGGCGACAGCGAGAGGGCGATGGCCTACGAAGAGCCTTGGGCTGATAAAAAAAAAGAGTGAAAAAAACGGGGCGGCGGAAACCGTCCCGCTCTGTTTTGACCTGTGCTGAGGAGAAGGGAAAATAAAAACAACCACCCCGAAGGGTGGTTGTCAGAAGTTTAGTGGGAATCAGGCCTTTTTCTTCTTGCCCTGATCGGCAAGGGTCTTGAAGGCGGTGACAGCCAGGATGACAGCCAGGACAACCAGAACGATGGACCAGATCACCTGGAAGTAGGTGCCCCACTGAGCACCGGCAGCAATCGTCTTGAAGCCGTTGATGATGGTGAAGCAGAGCGCGGTGATGGTGGCGCAGAGCATGAACAGCATGGCGATGGAGGCCAGCAGCTGGTTGGCAGCGCCGAACACGCTCCAGATCTGGGACAGGCCCATGAAGCCCATGCCGCAGCCGATGATGACCATCACGAGGGTGGAGACGATCGGGGTGGCAAAGAACTTCGCAGCGCCGGTCAGGTCGTCGCGGGTCTTTCCTTCCGGAGTAAGCAGCTCACCGAAGAGGTAGCGGCAGAGACGGGTGGCGGAGTCGAGGGAGGTCAGAGCGAAGACGGAAACAGCCAGAGTGAACAGGTTGTAGATCGTCGCATAGGTCTTCTCGCCCGCGAAGGAAGCGAACATGGTAGCAATACCACCGGCGAAGATGGTGGGAGGCGCGCTCAGGAGGAACTTGTCGCCGCCGCCGGCGGAGGACTGGCTCCACACCACGCCGATCGCGATCAGGGAGATAACGCCGAGGGCGGACTCAACGATCATGGAGCCGTAGCCGATGATCTGGGCGTCCTTCTCGTTGTTGATCTGCTTGGAGGAAGTACCGGAGCTGATCAGAGAATGGAAGCCGGAGCAGGCGCCGCAGGCGACCGTGATGAACAGGAACGGGAAGAGGGGCTGACCGGCCGGGTTCTTCCAGCCATAGAAAGCAGGAGCCTCAACCGTAGCAGCACCGGTGAAGGAGCCGCCGATGATGGCAACGATGGCGATGATCATCATGCCGTAGAGCAGGAAGGAGCTCAGGTAGTCACGCGGCTGGAGCAGAATCCAGACCGGAAGCAGAGAAGCGACCGTGACATAGACGGCGATGAAGAGCACCCAGAAGGTGCGGCTGGCGTGCAGGCCGACAACCTGTCCGAGGAAGACGATGGCAACAATGCCGATGATGCCGACGATGGTCGCAGGACCGATCTTGGCATTCTTGCGGTACACGAAGAAGCCGAAGATGGCGGCAATGACGATGAAGAGGATCGAGGTCATGGCCGTGGCACCGTTGGCGGTGTAGGTGGCGGCGGAAGGATCAACCGACGCAAAGGTTCCGGCAACGACCGCCGTGAAGGAGGCGATAACCAGAATCAGAACGGCCAGCGCGAAGATGATGAAGAGGCGCTGGGCCTTGACGCCCATGGAGTCCTTCATGATCTCGCCGATGGAACCGCCGTTGTGACGGATGGAGGCGAACAGGGCGCCGAAGTCGTGCATGGCACCGAAGAAGATACCACCGAGGACGCACCACAGGAAAACGGGGACCCAGCCGAAAACGGCAGCCTGGATCGGTCCGTTAATGGGGCCTGCGCCGGCGATGGAGGAGAAATGGTGACCCATCAGGACAGCCGGGTTGGCGGGGACAAAGTCCTTGCCGTCATAGCTGGTGTGGGCCGGGGTCTCGCGATTGGGGTCTACTCCCCACTGCTTTGCCAGCCAGCTGCCGTAGAAAACGTAGCCGAGAGCAAGCACCACGATCGCGATCACGAGGATAAGTAATGCGCTCACACTTTTCACTCCTTAATGAAAAATATTGTTTTATCACTACATGCCGTCAGTCCTTTGCCCTGGCGGCAAATAGCTTCTTGAAATAAGGGACCAGCTCGTGCCCCTCGCGGTTGGTGACGGTCTGTTCCGTCCCGAGATCGGTCAGCCCTGCAAGCAGGTTCGAATAGCCGTGTAGCCCGAAGCGGTAGTTCTTCGTAAAGCTCTTCTTCCGGACGGCCATGACCGTGTCCGGATCGGTCGAATCGGCAATGAGGACGACCTTGATGTTGGTGCACTGGTGCTCACTGTGGGGCTTTACCCGGGGAATGCCGTCCTTGATGGCCCAGTCCATGCATTTCTGTGCAAGCTCCGGCGTGAAGGCGTCGGCCGCAAAAATATAACAGTACTCGTTCTTCTCATTGCCCCAGATCTTCACACTCTTGGTGAGCCAGTAGCGCTCATCCCGCAGACGGTAATCCGCGCGGAAGGCCAGGGGAAGATCCGTATCGATATTCTCAACGATTGTATAATATGCAGAGAAGGAATCCTTCAGGATATCCAGAAACTGCTCACGCGGAATAGCCATAACCAAATCCTTTTCCTTCAGAAAACCCGCTTGCCCCCGAAAAGCATAGCTTAATATAACGCTAACGCAAAAAAAAATCAATAGTTTATTTAAAGTTTTTTCACATTTTTCGCCTAAGTTGTGTTATCCGGCAGGGGCGAGACACAAAATCTGCACCCGGCGGTTTACAATTGCCCCAATTTGCGGTATGATCATTTTGGTGCATGGGGTGAATTCCCTTTTAAAAATTTAAAGATGTCAGGATCATGATGATGAGGCAAAGCTTTACTTTCTGTGTTCCCTGTCTGTTCGGCCTGGAGGGCCTCGCCGCCGACGAGCTGCGGAGGCTGGATCTGGCGGAGGTCCGCGCCGAGGACGGGCGCGTTTTCTTTACGGGTTCGCCGGGTGACTGTGCAAAGGCGAACCTCAATCTGCGCTGCGGCGAGCGGGTGCTGCTGGAGATCGGAAGCTTTCCGGCACGCAGCTTTGACGCGCTGTTCGAAGGGGTCAGGGCCCTGCCCTGGGAGGACTGGCTGCCGCGGGATGCGGCCTTCCCGGTGACGGGATACAGCCTCGACTCGGCCCTGTTCTCGGTGCCCGACTGCCAGCGC
Source organism: uncultured Eubacteriales bacterium (assembly GCA_900317375.1). Taxonomy (GTDB): domain Bacteria; phylum Bacillota; class Clostridia; order Oscillospirales; family Oscillospiraceae; genus Limivicinus. Next base: position 1,581 of record ONGJ01000133.1, on the reverse strand, counting down.
ATCATCAAGAAGGCCGTGGTCGAGCGGCTGAAGACGCGGTACAGGCTTGAGAAGTTCCCCGAGACCGGGGCGGAATACAAGATCCGCTTTTCGATCCGGAAGGACAAGGCCTCGGTCTGTCTGGACACTTCGGGCGTCGCGCTGCACAAGCGCGGGTACCGGCCGGCCCACACCGAGGCGTCCCTGCGGGAGACCCTCGCCGCGGCCATGGTGAAGCTTGCGCGCTATCGGGGACGGGACGACTTCTGCGACCCCTTCTGCGGCAGCGGGACCATCGCCATTGAGGCGGCCCTGGCCGCCCTGAACCGGGCGCCGGGCCTGAACCGGCGTTTTGCCGCGGAGAGCTGGGCCTGCTTTGACCCGGCGGTCTGGGAGCAGGCCAGGGAGGCCGCCCGCGCGGCGGAATACCGCGGGCAGTATCGGATTTTTGCATCGGACATCGACCCCAGGGCCGTCCGTCTGGCAAGGGAGAACGCCGAGCGCGCGAAGGTCGCGGAGCTGATCGACTTTTCGGCAGCGGATGCATGCGCCTTTCCGCGGGAGACGGAGCGCGGCGTGATCGTCACGAACCCGCCCTACGGCGAGCGGCTGCTGGACCGGCAGCAGGCCGAGAGGATCTACCGCGATTTCGGCGCGGCGCTGGCCGGAAAGGAAAACTGGTCGCTGTATCTGCTGTCGTCGGACCCGGAATTTGAGCGGTGCTTCGGCCGCAGCGCGGACAAGAAGCGCAAGCTCTACAACGGCATGATCAAGTGCGACCTGTATATGTATTATAAGTAATCAAGTAATCTGAAAGGAATCCGGGCCCGGTATTCTGACTGAGGCCGGGCTTTATCAGCAGGGGGAGGCAGGCATGAAGCATCTGTTTATCGTCAACCCGGCGGCGGGCGGGCATGACGCGACGCCCGAGGTCACCGCGAAGGTGCAGGCGGCTTTTCAGAACCGGAACGACCCGTACGAGGTCTACGTCACCCTCGGGCCGCGGGACGCGACCAGGAAGATCCGCACCGAGATCTCGAACTGCGACGAGCTGCGGGTGTACGCCTGCGGCGGCGACGGCACCTTCAACGAGTGCGTCAACGGCGCAGCCCTGCAGCCCACCGTGGCGGTCACCCCCTTCCCCACCGGGACGGGCAACGACTTCTGCCGGCAGTTCGGCCAGGACGCCGCCCTGTTTCAGGATCTGGAGGCGCTGCTGAACGGAACGGTGCATGAGATAGACCTGATCTGCTGCAACGGCAGCTACAGCGCCAACATCTGTTCGGTGGGCATCGACGCGCGCATCGGCACGGACGTGCATAAATACAGCGGGCTGCCGGTGATCGGGGGCCGGGGCGGCTATGTGATCTCGGCTGGGATCAACGCCATCAAGGGCATCTCGTCGAACATGCATATCCGCTGCGGGCGCTTTGACGCGGAGGCGAAGCACGCGCTGGTCTGCGCCTGCAACGGGCGGTTTTACGGCGGCGGCTTCAACCCGTCGCGGGACGCGATGATGGACGACGGGCTGATGGACATCTACATCGTGAAGCGGGTCTCGCTGCTGACCTTTGCGCGGCTGATCAAGAAATACGCCGCGGG
>ONGJ01000134.1 GCA_900317375.1 uncultured Eubacteriales bacterium | reverse complement strand
CTGCTCCTCCGATTCTCCGACCGCTGCAGTAATCCCGCAATGCCTTCATCTGCCACCGGCAGCGGCATTGCGGGATTCCGTTTTGCGCCCGGGCGCACAACTGAAAAAGAAAACCTACGCAGTCAGGACAGAGAACCGTCTCCTGTCTTCTCGTGATTGAGTAATTCTCAGAACAGAGAACCGTCCGTTATGATGTTCCAACAATCTTCACTGGCGTACTGCATTTTTCTTGACAAGTCCAAAAAGCTCATCATGTATAGGTATGGAAAGAGCGCCCCCGAAGAGACGCTCTCCCATAAACCAAACATTTGGTCAGATTTGTTTCCTGCATCCGGGATTATGCCGTAGTCCGTTTCGCGGTTTTCTTTTTGAGCAGAAATATCAACACGGCTATGATAATCACGAAGAGACAGGTTGTAACGATATTGGACTCAATACCGTAGGTGCCGCCGCTGAGCAGTTCGTTTTCCGTGGTAATCGTCGTGCTGAAGAAGCTCCCTCCCACGTCATTTCCGGAAACCGGCAGGCCAAAGATAAATCCCTGGGAAAAATTCCATGTCGTATGCGCAGCACACGCAAGCCAGACGTCTTCGACAAGCAGAACCGTGAAACAGAAAATAATGCCGACCAGCGCCGAATTGATTGTAGATGTCACGGTCCATCCACTGTTTGTGAGGTGGATCGCGCCAAAGAACAGGCCGGAAGTCAAGGCAGCCAACCATTCCGGAAAGTTCCGGGAGACGGAAAGGAAAATATAACTTCTGCCGTTGACCTCTTCCGCCGATGCCGAAACCATAATACCCAGAAACGCATACACAAAAAACCCCGGGGTCATCGTCCCGGCCCATCCGAAATGCCCGCCGGAAATCAGGACGGTCAGGCCGACTGCTACAGCAAACGTGCAAACACCTGCCAGAAGCCCGAAAAGGATGTTGCGAAGAGCCTTCCGGGAGATGAAGCCCATCGCCGCAAAGCTTCTGCGCTCGGCGAATTTCATGAAGAGAAGAAAAGCTGCCAGCATGATGATGTCCGAATAAGTGACCGTCGCAAGAAGCGCTTTTTCGGGCACGATATTTGAATTCAGCGCCCAAGATATTAGGACGTTCATAAGCCAGGCGCCCAGCACCTGTTTAAACAGGTAATAAGTGATCACGGCGATCACGATCTGCCCCGGGTATGTTCTGCATAGCTTGATGAAGGGGTTGTCCGTCTCCCACAATGATTCCCGTACAAGCCGGATCGGCAGCGACTTTTCGCCCCCGAGCCTGTCCTTTATCGGCTTTCTCTGTGGTTCTGTACTGTTGCTCATCGTTTTTTCACTTTTCTATGATGTTCTCTGTCTCTGACAATTAAGGCAGGCTGTTGAGGTAATCGGTCAGGGCTGCGCGGTCATAGAAGGAGTCCGGGAACTGGAGAGGGATATCCGGCGCTGCGCCCTGGTCGATGTCGTAGAAGGAAACGTTCTTGGTAAAGGCCAGACGCGTGGGGCCGGAGATCTGGAAAACAGCCCCGGTTGCCGTACTCAGGGGAAGGATGATGCAGCTTCCGCCGGCGTCTTTCTTCCTCTCTTTTTCAGGCCTGTTCACAGTTCTTGTTGACAACATCGCTGATATGGCTGTTGTTGAGGATCTTGACTTCCCCGTCTGCGTTGGTGATCCTCGTGGTGCGGATGCCCATGTCCGTGACTTTGCCTTCCCATCCGCCCACCTGTACGGTGTCCCCGACGTGGAGGGACCCCTCCAGCAGCATGAACACACCGGCGAGGATGTCGGTGACCAGGTCTCTGGCTCCCATGCCGACGGCGATCGAGACAATGCCGGCGGAGGCGAGCATGGCCGCGGTGTCCACACCGAAGAGATACAGCGTGAGGGCAAGCAGCAGGATCACCGCCGTATAGCTGACCAGGCTGTCCACCAGCCTCATCACGGTCTTGGTCCGGTGGTCGGTGTAGCGGTCCAGCATGCCCAGCAGCTTGTGCAGCAGGGCGGTCAGATAGAAGCCGCCCGCCAGGATCAGGATCGCAGCCCAGATCGAGAACAGGTGCACGCCCCTCGACCACTTCCAGTCAAAGACGAAGGCGAAGGCCGGCCATTGACCGCTGTTGGCCATGATGCCTGCGTAGAAGGCAAAGAGGCACATGAAGATCCCGTATCCGTTGAAGAAGACGCCCAGCGCGGTCTTTCCCTCCGGCCGCGGGCTGTCCCCGTCCTCGCTCACCGCCTGCGCGGTCAGCGCCGCGGCGCAGCGGAAGTACACCACGCCCAGAAGAAGGACGACCGCCGCGTACATCAGGATCATGATCACGGTCTCCATGCCGGCGATCGCTTCCGTTCCGCCCTCCGAGAAGAGCATCAGCGTCTTTCCGTCCTCGGTGCTTGCCGAGAGGTAAACACTGTGCCCGTCATGCTTCGTGAAGCCTTCGAAGAACGATCCCAGAATCGTGTCCGACATCACGCTCGAGACAGGCATCCCGATCATCTCGGGCCTGGTATGGGCGGCAAAGCAGCCGGTGCCGACATCCGCCAGGGCGGCTGTCTGGCCCTGCAGCACGGCAAAGCTGTCCACCGTACGCGCCGGGGTAAAGCTGTCCAGCATCGAGGAAAGCTCCTCGGCGGGGACCACCACCAGGATGAAGCCGTCAGGCAGGCCTTCCTGATCCCGGATCAGCGAGCCCACGGAATACTCCACCTTTCCGGAGTAAGGATCCTCCGCCGGCTCCGTGATCACGTTGGCATACCCGATCACCAGCGGATGATACGCGTTCAGCGGGTCATCCTTTTCATTGGTCACCTGCAGGCCCGTCAGGGAATTGCTGGAGCACAGCTCCCGGCCTTCCCTGTCAAACAGCATCAGGTAATCCGCCTGCACGGCGCCGCAGAACTCCTGCAGGCTCTGCCGGGTCCGCAGCTCCGGGCTGTCCGAGAGGATATGCGCCAGCGCGTCGGCCCGGATCCGGACCATGTTCGGCAGCTCCGTCCGGAACAGCTTGTCCTGCGCCTCGTGATAGTCGATCTCGGCCTCCAGCGAACGCTTCTGGTTCATGACGATGCTTGCGGTGCTGGCCTTGCTCTCCAGCAGGCTGATCATGATGAGGAAGCCTACCGTAACCGCCAGGAAGATCGCGAGGCCCGGCAGCGTCATCAGTCTGGCCTTCCGGCGCCGGCTCTTCTCGTCCTCCGGCAGCTGTGCGCCGCGCATGCGCCGCACGGCATAGACGGCATACAGCACCATCCCCAGTGCGGCCAGCACCAAAAACGCACCCACGCCGAGCATCGCCTGCCGGACATGCGCGGAGACCTCGTTCGTCAGGATGATGCTCACGTTCTGCTGATCCTGGAAGGTCTTCTTCATGATCAGGTGCTTCCTGCCCAGGATACTGGCGTTGTTCAGCAGGGCGGTGTTCCCGTCCTCGAATTCGACGGGGACATAGCCGTCCGTGTCGGCAAACAGCGCGCCGATCTCCTCTGCCAAGCGGTCGCTGTCCTCCGCGCTGAGTTCCGTGTGCGGGTAGCGGCCCAGGCCGCCGGTTTCCGCATCCTGGATATAGGCCGTGCAGTTCAGGCCGGAGAGCATGCGGTCCAGCACGTCGTCCCACTCGCCGATCTCCTTCTGCATTTCGACCACCGGCGAGCAGTCAAAGGAAAAGATCAGGCTCTGGTTCCCGCCCCCCGGCAGACGCCGGAGCAGAAAGACCCTGGGGTTCTCGAGATACTCCCCCTTCTGCTCGTCAAAGATGCAGGCATAGATGCCCTCCTTCTGCAGCTCTGCGACCGCGTCCGGCGTCAGCATGGCCCTGTCGTCCGAGCTTGTGACCGTCAGCAGGTTCCCGCTGCCGTCTGTGAGCGCGGCACAGGTCGCGGAGATGGTTTCGCGGACCGCGTCCAGGCGCTCGATGGTCCTGTCCGACTCGTTCTCATACTCATAGAGCTTTGCGCCCAGATCCGCCCGGATCTGATAGTCCTTCTCGTAGGCATCCTCCCGGACGGTCAGCTCCTCTATGCGCTCATCATAGACCTGCGG
>ONGJ01000135.1 GCA_900317375.1 uncultured Eubacteriales bacterium | reverse complement strand
GAGCGTGTTACCGCCGGAATTGTAAAGCGTGACTTTACCGTTTTCCTCTGTCCATGACGGCAGCGGATCTTCCGTCCCGTTCGATATCATTACCCCGGTTCCATCTTCACGCAGAATTAAGGACGCACTGATTCCCATACTGTCCGAATCGCTCTGCTGTCCCATCATATCCACGAGAAATAGTTTGTATTCTCCAGGAATCTGACTGCCTGTGAAAGGCAGTATATGATCAGAAAGGAGCAGTTTCTTATGGAAGTTTTGCAGGCTATTTCAAATCGCAGATCACACAGGGCTTATACCAAGGAACAGCTGCAGGCGGAGATCGACAGTCTGATCCCCGATGAATTAAAAGAGTATTTCCACGGGCAGAACAGAACGGTCCCCGGAAATTACAAGGACATTTTCGACGCATTCATGCAGGAGGACCAGCAGAAGCTGTATGAAGAGAAGGTGGAAGCCATTCTCAGCGCCCAGGGGGAAATGGCAGACTGTTTCCTTGAACTGTACAGCCGCGGATTATATACAGAGGCAGAGGTTTTAGGCGCGATAGACAAGCTCGCACATACTTCGGATGCAGCTGAGGAAGCCAACGCACACGGTTGATGATTTCGGATGGGAAAGAATTTGATGTATCTATTTGGGGACGGTTCAATGGTACCGTCCCCTTTGTTATGAGCAGTCGGTTGAGCCGGCAGGCAGACTGTTTTTGGAAAAGTGTAAAAAACACAGAAAAAATCCATGGAAAAGTGCATGGAAAAGTGCGGTATTCCGATCCGTGTGACAAATAATCCGCAGGAACCACCGGTCTGCTTCCTTAAGACATGGGAAGCAGGCCGTTTTTTCGGCTGCCATGGTATATTTTTCCGTATGGAAAAAGAGAATTGATTTATTCTGAATATGTGGTATAGTAGAGTTAAACAAAAACAAAGGCAGTAACTTTTTTATTTTTCTGTCATCTTTCACAAAATTACAAAACAAACATTGTGCAATCATACAAGCAAGGAGGAATTGACGTTGCCGAGCTGACACCCGTGGTCACCTCAACCCGCCTCGGCAAAAACCTGTTCATCAAGTCGGAAAACCTGCAGAAGACCGGATCGTTCAAAATCCGCGGCGCCTACAACAAGATCCGCAATCTCTCGCCGGAGGAGGCCAGCCACGGCGTCATCGCCTGCTCTGCCGGCAACCATGCCCAGGGCGTGGCGCTCTCGGCGACCAAGCTCGGCATCCGGTCGGTGATCTGTATGCCGGAGGGCGCGCCGATCCTGAAGGTGGAGGCCACGCGCGGCTACGGCGCCGATGTCGTTCTGGTACCGGGCATCTATGACGATGCCGCCCGCGAAGCCCAGCGCCTGGCCAGGGAAGAGGGCTACACCTTCGCCCACCCCTTCAACGACCCCTATGTCATCGCCGGTCAGGGGACCATCGGCCTCGAGATTCTTGAGCAGGTCCCCGATGTCGAGCAGGTCATCGTCCCCATCGGCGGCGGCGGTCTTGTAAGCGGCGTTGCCGTTGCCGTCAAGTCCATGCGTCCCAATGTCAAGGTCATCGGCGTGCAGGCGGCGACCGTGCCGTCCATGTTCGTGTCCCACCGCGTCGGCGAGATCACCACCGTCAAGGACGGCGCCACCATCGCCGATGGCATCCATGTTCTGACCCCGGGTGACCTGACCTTCCGCATCGTGCAGGAGTATGTGGACGATATCGTCACGGTTTCCGAGGACGAGATCGCGGCAGCGATTGTGGCCCTGCTGGAAGGCCCGAAGACCGTTGCCGAGGGCGCCGGTGCCACCAGCGTTGCCGCCTTCCTCTTCGGCAAGGTTGACACCTCGCTCAAGACCGTGTCTGTCGTTTCCGGCGGCAATGTCGACATCACCACCCTTTCCCGCATCATCACCAAGGGCCTGCAGAAGACCGGCCGCATTGTCCAGATCTCGACCAAGCTGACGGACAAGGCCGGCAATCTGGCCCAGCTGCTCTCCTGCGTTGCCGAGACCGGCGCCAACGTTCTAGACATCGCCCACGAGCGCGAGGACGCCAAGACCGAGGTCAACTCCTGCGTCGTCACGATGACGCTCGAGACCCGCGACGCCGAGCATGTGCGCAAGATCCGTGACGAACTGATGCGCCGCGGCTACCGTCTGCTCGACTGAAACCAAATTTATTAAAAAAGAGAAAGAGAGAGTGTATCATGCCTGAAAAGAAGAAGATTAATCTCGGCCTGCTTCCCAAGCTGATCGCCGCAATCATTCTCGGTATTGTCATCGGTACCATCGCGCGCAAGGCAAACCTGCCCATCATCATTCAGATCGGCGCGACCTTCAACAGCATCTTCGGCAACTTCCTCGGCTTCTGCATTCCGCTGATCATCATCGGCTTCGTTGCCCCCGGCATTGCCGACCTGGGCTCCGGCGCGGGCAAGACCCTCGCCATCACCGCCGGCATTGCCTATCTGTCCACGCTGATCGCGGGCACCCTTGCCTACCTCGTTGACAGCGCCGTGTTCCCGACCTTCCTGAAGTTCGGCTCGATCGTTATGGACAATGCCCAGAACGCGGAGGACACCATGCTCCCCGGCCTCTTCACCGTGGAGATGCCCCCGCTGATGGGCGTCATGACCGCGCTCATCACCTCGTTCATCATGGGCATCGGCATCGCCGTAACCAAGGCCGGTACGCTGAAAAGCATCTTCCATGAGTTCCAGAAGATCATCGAGGGCCTTGTCTCGGGCGTGCTGATCCCGCTGCTGCCCTTCCACATCTACGGCATCTTCGCCAACATGACCTATGCCGGCACGGTGGCCGAGATCATGAGCGTCTTCGCCAAGGTCTTCGCGATCATCATCATCCTGCACCTGGTGATCATCGTGTTCCAGTATGTGGTGGCGGGGTCCGTCTCGAAGAAGAATCCCTTCAAGATGATCAAGAACATGGTTCCGGCCTACATCACCGCCATCGGGACCCAGTCCTCGGCCGCGACCATCCCGGTTACCCTCGAATGCACCAAGAAGAACGGCTGCCGCGATAAGATCGCCGACTTCGTCATCCCGCTCTGCGCCACGATCCACCTCTCCGGCTCGACCATCACTCTGACCAGCTGTGCCATCGCGGTCATGATGCTCAACGGCTGGAACGTCAGCTTTGGCCAGATGTTCCCCTTCATCATGATGCTCGGCATCACGATGGTCGCGGCTCCCGGCGTCCCGGGCGGCGCCGTCATGGCGGCCCTCGGCATTCTCGAATCCATGCTGGGCTTCAATGACAACATGCTCACCCTCATGATCGCCCTTTATATCGCGCAGGACTCCTTCGGGACCGCCTGCAACGTCACCGGCGACGGCGCCATCGCCATGCTGATGAACACCATCACCAAGGACGACGGCAAAGAAGCGCCTGCCGAAGCGACTGCCTGACCGAGGCAGAGCGGAAACATGCTGCAGGGAACCCCTTTTCCGCAGTCTGCGGAAAAGGGGTTCCGTAAAGAAGGGAAGGACACATGAAAAGTATCAAGAGTGTATATAAGATCGGCAACGGGCCGTCCAGCTCGCATACGGTCGGACCCTATCACGCCGCAAGCATTTTCCGGGCGCGTTATCCGCAGGCGGATGCCTTCCGGGTCACGCTCTACGGTTCCCTCGCCTTCACCGGTGAAGGCCATGGAACCGGCAAGGCGATCCTGAACGGCCTGCCGGGCGCCGAGATCATCTATAACCTCGAGGAGACCGATCTGCCCCACCCCAACACCATGCTGTTCGTCGCGTATAAGGACGGCAAAGAGATCGGCCGAAAGCGCATTTTCAGCATCGGCGGCGGCTCGATCCGCATCGAGGGGGAGCCTTCGGAGGATGAACGCGAGGTGTACCCGCAGAAGTATTTCACCGAGATCCTCAACCTCTGCAAGGAAAAGTGCATCACCCTGCCCCAGCTGATCTACCGCATGGAGGACCCGTCCCTGAAAATGTACCTGGACGAGGTGTGGAAGGCCATGCAGGACGCCATTCACCGGGGCCTCGAGGCCGATGGCATCCTGCCGGGCGGCCTCGGCGTCACGCGCAAGGCCAAGCTCCTTTACAACAAGCGCTGCTACAACGAGAGCGCGGATGTGGCCATGAACCGCGTCATCGCTGCCTATGCGTATGCGGTCAGCGAGGAGAACGCCGATGAAAACATCGTCGTGACCGCCCCGACCTGCGGCAGCTGCGGCGTGCTTCCGGCGGTGCTCTATTACATGCATCGCGACCGCGGCTTCCCGAAGGACGAGATTCTGGATTCGCTGGCCGTGGCCGGCATGATCGGCAACGTCATCCGCACCAACGCCAGCATCTCCGGCGCCGAATGCGGCTGCCAAGCGGAAATCGGCAGTGCCTGCTCGATGACGGCTGCCGCGCTGGCCTCGCTTTACGGCCTGAACATCGAACAGATCGAGTATGCCGCGGAAATCGCCATGGAGCACAACCTCGGTCTCACCTGCGACCCGGTGAACGGCCTCGTGCAGATCCCCTGCATCGAGCGCAATGCCGTTGCCGCCATGCGCGCCATCAGCTCGGTCAATCTGTCCCGCTTCCTGTATGCCAACCGCAAGATCTCGTTCGACGAGGTCGTCGCCACCATGTACCGCACCGGCAGGGACATGGACGAAAAGTACCGCGAGACCTCCCACGGCGGCCTGGCAAAAATTTATTACGGCGAGCTCTGAGCCGCGCTGTCCACAGCATAACAGAACTTCGGCCTTCTTCCCGGCAGCCGGGAGGAAGGCCGAAGCTTTTAAAATATGCGGTTCCCGCCGAGAGGCGGTTCAGGTCTTCTGGCAGTCGATGATGATTTTGCAGATGTTGGTTCCGTTGATCATCATGTTGATGGCCTTGTCAATCTCGCCGAGGGTCAGG
>ONGJ01000137.1 GCA_900317375.1 uncultured Eubacteriales bacterium | reverse complement strand
GCCGAACGGGTATAGAAGTTTGCATCTGATCGTCGGCGTTCCGATCTTCCTGCGCAGCGAAAAGAAGATCATGAAGGTCGAGGTGCAGTTTCGGACGATCTCCATGGACTTTTGGGCCAGCCTTGAGCACAAGATCCGGTATAAAAAGAATCTGCCAACTGTTGCGGATTTGGAAAGAGAGCTGTTTGAATGCGCTGTGCTGAGCGCCGAGCTGGAGAACAGGATGGAGCGGATCCAAAAAATGGCCGACTGTTATCTGAATGATTCGGGGAAGGAGAAAAAAACATGACGAGCCCCTCAAGAAAAATCATAAAGTGGGGCGGTGTCCTTGCAGGCTCAGCCGCTGTAGCGTCGATCTCCGCCTTTGCTACCACAAAGTACCTGCTGAAGATGGCGGTGGATCGAGAGGAGCCGAAGCTGATGAAGCTGGCGGAGAAGCGTGTCGCTGGGTTTATAGAGGACGATGCCTTTTTCAAAGCGAGGATCGAAGCCGGGGACAGGCTCTCGAAAAAGGCCAGCACGACCGTAGAACGCGAAACGGATCATCATTGCCGTCCATGGCTGGCGCGCCTCCTGGTACGAAACCTTCGGTATCGTGGCCGACTCCTGGGCGGCGAACGACTGCAGCGTCCTGTATATCGAGCAGCGCGCCCATGACAACAGCGGCGGCGAGTACATGGGCTTCGGCCTGATAGAACGCTTTGACTGCCTCGACTGGGTATCCTGGGTAAACCGAAGTGTCGGCGCAGATCTCCCAATCTATCTCGTAGGCGTTTCCATGGGTGCGGCGACTGTGCTGATGGCGTCAGATCTTTGCTTGCCCGAGAACGTACATGGAATCATCGCCGACTGCGGCTACACCTCGCCGCACGCTATCTGGAAGCACGTGGCCAACAACAATCTGCATATTGCTTACGGCGTGCGCGGCGTGATTGCCAGCGAAATCCTGCGCCATAAGATCCAGGTAGGCTCCAACGACTTCTCCACGACGGAGGCTCTGAAAAACACAAGAATCCCGGTGCTGCTGATTCACGGCACAGGCGACCACTTTGTTCCGGTGGAGATGACCTATGAAAACTATCTCGCCTGCGGCGGGCCGCGACGGCTGCTGATCGTACCCGGGGCGGACCATGGCATGAGTTATTTCACAGATCCGGAACGCTATACGGCCGCTGTTCTGGCTTTCTGGAAAGACTTCGATTCTTGGGAAGGAAGGAATCAGGCATGATAAGAACCAGTACGGTCCAATTGACAACGATCTCCGCCGTTGCTTATCGGCAAAAGCTGGTATCCGGCGGCGCAGGGATTACCATTTGGGGAAACAATGTCCGGCAACCGGGGCTTGCCTCGATCAGCAAGACTTCCGGCGAGGCGATCCCCACTGCAAATACGCCTTTGGAGTATTATCCTCCGGAGGCGTTTGCGGAGGCAATCAAGCTGACTGCCGGGCTGCCTTACAAAAACCTCGGCAAAGTACAGCTGCCCGAAGGGCTTGCTGTTGAACCGGAGGAGGCGGAAGAAGCTCCCGCTCAACCGGAGATCGAGGCGGTTATTGACAGCGCGGAATATCAGCGCGTTGTCGACGCTTACAGCGACAAAGACGGGCGGCTTTCCTATACGCTCCTGAACAAGGATCTAATCCAGACGGCAAAAGCGAGCGGGCAGGTTCGCCTGATGATCGAAGACCACGCTTCGCTTGAGGAGATCCGCCTTCAGGTCGTAAAGGCCAAGCTTCGCAGTGTTTCAAGAAACCCTGCGCTGACCGACGAGCAAGTGCGGCTGATGATCGAACTGCTGGATGAGATCAGCCCGAAGGGTGTGTTGAGACCGCTGAATGAAGAGATCCGGAAATGGCTCCGGGACGGGAAATTGAAATAAGCAGAAAATGAGTGTTTGACTATGACGATAGCCGTAATCTGTGACGTGTTGGGGAAAGAGAATAACGGTACGACCATCGCCGCCATGAATCTGATCCGCTCCCTGCGGGAAAAGGGGTACGATGTGCGTGTCGTATGCTCGGACCCGGAGAGAGCGGGACAGAAGGACTTTTATGTTGTTCCCATACTGAATCTCGGACCTTTGAACGCGTATGTAGCCAAAAACGGCGTCGCGCTGGCGAATCCGGACAGGAACATCCTGACAGTGGCGCTCAACGGAGTGGATCATGTCCATGTCATGATGCCCTTCGCGCTTGGCTCCGCCGCGGCTAGGCTTGCTCACAAGCTGGGGCTCCCTCTCACGGCGGGATTTCACTGCCAGGCGGAGAACTTCACCGGGCATATCTTTATGAAGGATTTTCCCCCCGCCAATCGGATCGCCTATCACGTGTTTTATCGGAATCTCTATCGCTATTGCGACTGTATCCATTACCCGTCCCAATTTATCTGCGACACCTTTGAAGCGATCGTCGGCCCCACGCCGCATCGGATCATCTCAAACGGCGTGAATCACATTTTTCAGCCGAAACCGGCAGAGAAGCCAAAAGAACTGAAGGACCGGTTTGTCGTGCTGTTTACCGGCCGGTACAGTCCAGAAAAAAGCCACAAAGTTCTGATCGAAGCTGTGGCCAGATCCCGCTACAAAGATGAGATCCAACTGATTTTTGCCGGCGACGGGCCTCTCAGGCAGAGCCTGGCGCGGCAGGCCAAGCGCCGGGGCGTTCACGACCCGATCATGAGGTTTTATAGCCGTGAAGAGCTTGTAAAGGTCATCAACTACGCGGATCTCTATGTCCATCCCGCCGAAATCGAGATCGAAGCCATCGCCTGTCTGGAGGCCATCGCCTGCGGCAAGGTGCCCCTGATCGCCGATTCCCCGCGCAGCGCTACGCGGCATTTTGCCCTGACGGATCACAATCTCTTTCACTACAATGATCCGCAGGATCTCGCGGACAAAATGGACTGGTGGCTGGAGCACCCGGAGGAAAGACTCTCCTGCTCAAAAAGCTATCTGGGCTATGCCGCGCAGTTCAATTTCACAAGCTGTATGGATCAGATGGAGAAGATGATCCTGGACGTATCGGAGGGCAGGCATGAGAGCTGAACGGGTCTACGCCTATTCCGATCCGCTCAACGATGACTTCGCGGGTACGAACATCACCACCTGCCGCGTTGGGAAGGAGTTTCGTTTTGTCCGTTCTTCTCTCCTCTGGCGTGCGGTATCCTTCGTCGTTTACTATGTGATCGCTTTCCCCATCGTCTGGCTGGTGGCCAGACTCTATCTGGGACTGAGGTTTGAGAACAAAAAGGTGCTGCGTCAGCTCCGCGGAAAAGGGTTTTTCCTATACGGAAACCACACGCAGATCCTTGACGCGTTTCTCCCGGCCATCGCCGCGTTTCCCCGGCGGGCGTATATCGTTGCGGGGCCTGACGTGGTGTCCATTCCAGGGATCAAGCATCTGGTGATGATGCTCGGCGCGCTGCCGATCCCCACGGAGATGTCAGCCATGCGAGGCTTTCTGGACGCCATCTCTCTCCGCTATCGCCAGAATGCCTGTGTCGCCATGTTCCCCGAGGCGCATATCTGGCCGTATTACACGGGGATCCGGCCCTTCCCGGACACCTCTTTTCGCTATCCCGTCAAGGAAAACGCCCCTGCGGTGGCCATGGTCGTCACATACCGGAAACGGAAGGGGCTTTTTCGTTTCCTCAAGCGGCCGGGGATCAAGGTGAGCTTCTCTGAAATTATGATGCCCGACCGCTCCCTGACGCCTCGGAAGGCGCAGAGAGCACTGAGAAATCGTGCTCTCGCGTTTATGGAGGCCGTGGCGGGAAGCAAAGATCAAATCTGCTATATTCGCTATGAATACAAACCCAAAACCGACGCGGGGGTACCCCGTGAAGCTGAAGGAAAGGAACATGCCGAATGAAAGACATGAAAAAGATCGAGAAAGAAATTAAGGACGAAGAGACCTTATTGCCTCTCTGCCTTAACTTGAAGATATCCGAAGTTTTTCAAGAGGATGGGAGCGGCAATTACCGCTCCCATCCACGATCCTTTTGCTTTTTTCTTTCAGGCTGCCGCGCCTGATTGATCCGTTCCTTCTCCAGCTCTTTTCGTCTGAGCCGCTCCCGGATGGATCGGGGCTCTTCTTCGCCCAGCAACTCCGCCACATCCCGTTTCGCGCCGATCATGGTCCAGAAATCATACTTGTCTCCATAGGCGGCCTGGATCTTGCTTTCAGCAGAAGCTTCTTTCTGCGGCCGGATCTCAAGCTGCGCCATAGCAAGCTCATCGGAATCGAAATCCG
>ONGJ01000138.1 GCA_900317375.1 uncultured Eubacteriales bacterium | reverse complement strand
CTGATCGGCTTCATGGCCGCGGGCCCCTTCGGGATCATGCTCGGCCTCACCATCGGCCTCGTGTTCAGCATGGTCCTGACCGGGATCAACTGGGACACGGTCCTGCAGGACATGGACGCGTTCTTCGCAGACCTGCAGGAAAACTTCCACTATCGCTGGGAGAGCTTCAAGCGCCTGATGAGCGAGAAGTTCGCGGGTCTGCGGAACTGGTGGAACGGCCTGAACCTCGGGCGGTTCCAGTTCAAAGTCCCGCACCTGACCGTGGAGTGGCAGGAGCTGGCGAGGGACAGCGTCCTGGCCAAGTTCCTCGGCATCACGGCGATCCCGCACCTGAGCGTGCAGTGGTATGCACGCGGCGGCATCGTGGACGGCCCCACCCTGATCGGCGCGGGCGAGGCCGGGAAGGAAGCCATCATTCCGCTGGAGAGGAACACTTTCTGGATTCACGAGGTCGCGGTCCAACTCAAAGAAGAACTTGAGAAGCTGGCACCGAGCAATGCCCTGACTCTGGCTTCCCTTCCTGCGGCAGCAAGCGGGGCTCTGGTCCCGCCCTCCGCGGCAGCGCCCTCCGCCCCTCTCGATCTGGGCAGCCTGGCCGACACGATTGCCAGCGCCATCGCCTCCGCAGGCCAGAGCAGCCAGAGCGACCCGGTCATCCGCGTCTATCTGGACGGGAAGCAGCTGACGGACGTGGTGACGAAATACCAGAGACGGAATCAGAGAGCGTTTGGCTGACCGCTCCTAATCAGCTGGCTTCGTGCGCTCCAAGGGAGAGTCTCTGCCCCTCAACAAGATACTGCGGGCGCTAAGAATTAGGGGCAGGTCAAACAGACCCGGTTTACCGCAAATACATATATGCGGAAAGCGCTATGAGCCTCTTCTCATGGATGAAAGCGTGATTTTCCTGTAGCTGTTTGCCTTGTCATCAGGATGTGGTTCCAGTCCAATGATTGTGATATCACTCTTCTCCGGTCCGTAGCACCAGAAAATTCTCCCAGCCTTGGGGGTATCGTTTTCAAGGTATGATTCCCATACTCTCAGTCCGTACCGAGCCGAGAGAGATGATATCTCATGTGAATGCAGTCCGGGATGTCTTGGATTATTCGACAGCAGGGACATTGCTTTGCCCATCTGCCTCCGAAGTTTCTCTTCATTCTTGTTTGCAGATCCGGTGCGGTGCTTCTCTTCCAGTCGGTTCCAAAGTTCTTCCATTTCCGGAATGCCAAGATGTATCCGATACATATTCTCACTCCATGAATTCTGAAAGATCTATAGCCGGTGACACTTTTCCCTTTTTCAAGTTTTCGACGGATTGATCCATCATATTCAAGGTGTTTGCAGAAACAGTAAACGGAGCTGTGAGCACACGCGGTTCCAGTATAATTCTCTGATCCGGCAGCACGGAGACATGATAGTACTCATAATTCGCCTCTCTGATTGTAATACGATTCTTTGAATCCAGTTTGGCATCGTATTCCTGAACAGCAGTATCCATTTTCAACTCTCCAATCAAGCAAAAGTGGGATATCCCACATTGATCATATCAACGATTATCTGTTTTGTCAAGCAGGAAACCGCCATCCGTAAAGGAAGTGATTTCAATTGGCCGCTGCGCGGTTTGCAATCGGAACAACCAACATCATCCAGTATATCGCTGAGGATGGGCTCACCTTCCAGACCTTCGACATCGACGCCCCTGATGCGGGCCGCACTCTTGATGGGAAGATGCACCGGGCGCGGGTAGCAACGAAAACCAAGATTCTGGTCCGCTTCCGTCCCCTGACGGGCAGCGAGCTCACCACGATCCGGAACCTGATGACGGGCCAGACCTTCAGCGTGAAATACTACGACCCTGCCGGCAGCCAGGTGAACAAGACCATGTACAAGGGTGATGAGAGCTATCAGGCAAGGTTCATCTATGACAGCACCCACGGCGATTATCACGATTATGAAGTCCATTTGATTGAGGTCTGACGATGCACACAACATCCACACTCTACAACGAAATCCTCGCCGGGGATCACCGGACGGAAGTAAAAGCGGAGATCAACGGCACGATCTACGGCATCGACACCATCGTCTCGATGCAGACGAGCCGGGCGGTCTTCGGCACCGGCTCGCCCACCATCGGTCTGGCGCCGTCTTCGGAGATCAACCTGCGGCTGCGGGCCAGCACCTCGGTCATCGCGAGGATGGCGAAGATCCAGCCCTACTTCCGCATTGTCAACGATGCCGGGCAGCGGAGCGAATGGATCCCAAAGGGCACGTACTTTCTCGATACGCGGAAAGAGAACAATGACGGAACCCTCTCGCTGACGGGCTATGACTCCATGCTGATGGCCGAACGGACACAGCCCTGGTCGGATCTCGAATGGCCGGCACGGGACATCGATTCCGTGTCTGAGATCGCGGAGATCCTGAACATCACCGTCGATGCGAAGACCACCGCCCTGATGACGCAGGCCTACCGCATTCCCATGCCGGTGAGCTACACCATGCGCGAGACACTGCAGTACATTGCGGCCCTGTATGGCGGCAGCTTCATCATCTCGGAGAGAAACACCCTGCAGCTGGTGTGCATCTGGGAACGGAAGTCGGTCTCGCAGGCCGACCTCGTCCTCGACGCGACGACCAACGGCTGCATGCAGCGGCTGGAAACGGAGAGGGCCTTCCCCAGCTGCACCGGCGTGCGCTTCGTGAAGGAGGACGGGACCGAGGTCTTCTACGGATCGACCGGCGGCTACGTGTTTGAGATCAAGTGCCCCTGGGCGACACAGACCGCGGCGGTGAACCTGTACCTGCATCTGAACGGATTCGCCTACCGACCGTATCATGCCGAGGCCGCCTGCATCAACCTGGCGGTCGAGCTCGGCGACACGGTTTCAGTCAATGGACTTTCTACCGGACTGTATGAGTATGATGTGAATTACGACTCGCTGAGCGCGGCCAACATCGGCTGCCCGGGAGAGGAAAGTCTGGACCACGAGTACCCGTATCAGTCCTCGACCGACCGGGCCTTTGTGCGGAAGATGGACGGCTTTCAGTCCGAGCTCACGCAGCAGGCCAGCCAGATCGCGGCCAAGGTCTCGCGCACCGGTGGCGACCCTCGCAGCTTCGCCTGGTACCTGGACGCGGACAAGTTCTTCCTCATGTCCAACGAGCACCAGGTGATGCTGGTTGACGATGAGGGGCTGACGGTGAACGGCACGGTCAACGCCACCGCCGGGAACATTGGCGGCTGCACCATCGAGAACGGGACCCTGCATGTGGCCAATGCCAACATCGACAACCTGAATGCCGGGAAGATCACGACAGGGACCCTGCCCACCGGGCGGATCGGGACCTCATCGATCACCCGGCTCGGCGCACTTCCAGAACTGCCAGATCGACGGCGTGTTCATCTTCGGCGGCAAGTACATCGGCACGACACAGAAAACCGTGGACGGCCGCACACTATACTACTTGGAATGGAGAGATCCTTGAAAAAGTTCAAAGTGAAAAGTTCAAAGTTCAAAGACGGGAGATAGAAAGATGCTAAAACTGAGGACAGCAAAAAACACAGAGATTCCCATCACCTGGATCGGGATCAGCGACTTTGACGGCAGCCTGCGGTTTGAGACAACCGAGGCCGACATGCCGGAACTGTTCCGGATCTTCAACGACCCACAGCACACAAACTGCCTCACCCGGGTCTTCGATGAGGCAGAAAAAGACTTTGAGGGCTTCACGTTCTTCAAAGGAATTGAGAGAATGGGAAACGGCTGCACCGTTGTGCGCCTGATGGCGAAATAAAGTTCAGAGTTCAAAGTTTAAAGTTCAAAGACGAGGGAGAGATGATATGAGTAATGTGCAATTGATTTACAAGCAGCTAAGAGATGCCGGGGTCTCGGAGGCCGGGGCCCTCGGTCTGATGGGCAACTGGATGGCGGAAAGCGGTCTGGAGCCCAACCGGGTGCAGGGCGATTTTTCGCAGGGCCGCCTGCAGTCGACAGCCTACACCGATGACCTGAAAAAGGGCAGGCTGGGCAGAGCGCAGTTTGCCCGGGATCAGAAAGGTTACGGTCTTGCGCAGTGGACCTACTACACGAGGAAAGAGGCCCTCTATGACTTCTGGAAAAACTCCGGCGCGGACAGCATCGACGACCTGAGGATGCAGGTCCGTTTCGCGCTGCACGAGCTGAGCGAGAGCGGCGAATACGCGGGCCTTTGGAACGTGCTGAAAACCACGGACGATATCTGGACAGCGACCGACAAGGTCTGCCGTCTGTATGAGCGTCCGTACTTCAATAATGTGGATGCCCGCTACCAGAATGCGCTGAGCCTCAAGGGGGAGCTGGACAAAGTCGGGACTCCGGCCCCGGCAGAACAGACGGAAACCGGCGAGGCCTCCCCTGCTGTGCCAGCGGCGGAAACCTGCTGGCCTCCGAGGACGATCTGCAGCGGGATGAACGGAGACGATACCGCCGTGCTGCAGGCCGTGCTCAGGGCGCGGGGCTTCCCGGTGCATGACGTCGACGGGACCTTCGGGACCTTTCTCGAGGGCATCGTGAAGGACTTTCAGAAAACCGCGTTTCCGGACCAGCCTGCAGAGTGGGACGGCATTGTCGGACCAAAGACCTGGGCAAAGCTGCTGGAGAGGTGACGAATATGTGGTCAGCGACAGATATCGTCAGTCTGGCGGCAGTGATCGGCGCAGCGGTCGCACTCATCAACTACACGAACAAAGCATTCCTGTGGCTGCACAAAACCAGCCAGCAGGCAGAGGACCTGAAGGCAGTAAAGGAGGAACAGCGCGTTCTGTGTGTCGCGGTCTCCGCCTGCCTCGACGGTCTGCTGCAGCTGGGTGCAAACCACAATGTCCCGAAAGCAAAACAGGCGCTTGACGACTATATCAGAAGTCAGGCGCACAAGTAGAGAGGAGAAAGAGTATGATCAACTGGAAAGTACGTATCAAAAACAAAATGTTCTGGCTGGCGCTGATCCCTGCGGTGCTGCTCCTGGTGCAGGCCGGGTGCGCAGTTTTCGGAATCGAGCTCGACTTCGGGGACCTGCAGGAAAAGCTGCTCACCGTGGTCAACGCGCTGTTCGCGGTGCTGGTGATCCTCGGCATCGTGGTCGATCCCACGACCGAAGGCGTCGGCGACAGCAAGCGGGCGATGACTTATGAAGAGCCCTGGCACGACGATGTTGCAGACTAACATGAACTCCCCGGAGAAGACCCGGGGAGTTTCAAAAAAAGAGCATAAGCTATGACAGGCGGTCTATTTTCCGGTTTTTGAGAAAATAGCATGCGGCAGCTTCCGGTATTTGCGCTTTATTTTCCGCCCCTTCGGCGATACAATACAGTC
>ONGJ01000141.1 GCA_900317375.1 uncultured Eubacteriales bacterium | reverse complement strand
TTTGGTTTTTCCACCTTGTTTCACGGCTTCACGCCGGCTGTTCCGCAGGCCCGGGGATCTCCGCGCGGGATCCGTATGCCGGATTTCGCGGAGGCGGGTCTTTTCGGCCTCTTCCTCTCGAAAACGTTTAAGGCTTTCCCTGTTTCTGCTCATATTTGTGAAAATGCAAGTCTGAACGGCTGAATATTCGCCCTGTTTTGTGCATATTTTCCCTTATCTTTCCGGCAATTTCAAGAATAAAAACACAGGATTTTCTGCTCTTCGGTAATAATCACAAAAAATGGACTGCAAAATTGTGCAAGGCAAACAAAAAAGTGTGGATATCTGATTTTTTTGTATTTCCATATTGCATTTTCAGGAAAAAAAGCGTAAATTATAGGTCGAAAACGATTAAGTAAGATTTCGAAACTCGTCCAAAACGGTGATAGGCAGGATTTCCTGCATTATATATCACAAACAAAATCATTTTAGGAGGAAAGAAAATGAAAAAGTCTCTCGCGCTGCTGATGACTTTGATCATGGTGTTCTCTCTGTGCGCCATTGCCCCGAGTGCATATGCCGCAGACAAAACCGTCATCAATGTCATGTCCTTCACGGATGAAGTCCCCAACATGATCAACCGCTATGTTGAGACGCATCCCGATTTTGCCGACAAGTACGAAATCAAAACCACCATCATTGCCACCACTGACGGCCTGTATCAGCCGGCTCTGGACCAGGCGCTCGCTCAGGGCGGAGCCGATGCTCCCGACATCTACTGTGCAGAATCCGCGTTTGTCCTGAAGTACACCCAGGGCGATGCTTCCAATTTTGCCGCTGCCTACAAAGATCTTGGCATTGATATTGACGCCATGATCAAGGACGCCGACATTGCCCAGTACTCTGTCGATATCGGCACCCGTCCCTCCGACGGTGCGGTCGTCGGTCTCGGCTACCAGGCCACCGGCGGTGCCTTCATCTATCGTCGTTCCATCGCGAAGGACGTCTGGGGTTCTGACGATCCCGAAGTCGTCGGCGAGAAGATCGGCGCCGGCACCCAGAGCTGGGACAAGTTCTTTGAGGCCGCTGAAGAGCTGAAGGCGAAGGGCTATGCCATCGTGACGGCGACATCTGGCACGCCATCGAGAACAGCTCCGACGCCGGCTGGATTGTTGACGGCAAGCTCAACATCGACCCGAAGCGCGAAGCTTTCCTGGATCTCTCCAAGCAGCTGAAAGACAACGGCTATCACAACGATACGCAGGACTGGACCGAAGCATGGTATGCTGATATGCAGGGCGCCGGCGACAAGGAAGTCCTCGGCTTCTATGGCCCCGCATGGCTGATCAACTACGTCATGGCCGGTAACTCCGGCGGCGAGAAGCCGGGCGAAGGCACCTATGGCGACTGGGCCGTCTGCGCTCCGAACGTCGGCTTCTTCTGGGGCGGCACCTGGGTCCTGGCCAACAAGGACACCAAGAATGCTGACGCTGTTGCCGAGCTCATCAAGTGGATCACTCTCGATCCTTCCGAAGACGGCCTGCAGTATGGTTGGGCCAACGGCACCTGGTCCGGCGAACAGGGCACCAAGGACACCGTCGCTTCCGGTACAGTTATGGCGAAGTCCAACGGCGAGCTCGACTTCCTCGGCGGCCAGAACATGTTTGACGTTTTCGTTCCTGCCAATGCCTATGCCAACGGCACGAACCTGACCCAGTACGATGAGACCATCAACACCTACTTCCGTGATGCCGTCCGCCAGTACACCGCCGGTGAGCTGAGCCGCGACGATGCACTCACCGCTTTCAAGACCAACGTAGCCGACAACCTGGATGTCGAAGTTGACTTCTGATCTCCTGACATTGTCTGCTGATTTCTAAAACAGATGCGAGGGAAGGTTAGCTTCTGCTCTCCTTCCCTCCTCTTGTCTTATTTTTCCGCTGTTTTTCCATCCTGCATTGTCTATGAATCTTCTGCGAAGGAGTGAAGAGATTTCATGAACTCTACTCTCGTGAAAAAGCATGGCTTCAGCTATGCCAAGTACGGCTATCTCTTTTCCATTCCCTTTTTTATTGCTTTCCTGGTTTTTAACCTTTACCCGACGATCTATACCATCGTCCTGGGCTTTACGGACAGCAAAGGCCTTGGAAACATCACCTTTCACATCCTGAAGGACGACCCCTGGAAAAACTTCCGTGCGGTTCTGAATGCACCGACCTTCAAAACTGCTATAGGCAACACTTTCACTCTGTGGATCATGAACTTCATTCCGCAGATCACCCTCGCGCTTATTCTGACAGCCTGGTTTACCAGCCGCCGCAACCAGATTCGCGGTCAGGGCTTTTTCAAGGTTGTCTTCTATATGCCAAACATCATCACCGCGGCCTCTGTCGCCATCCTGTTCAATGCCCTTTTCGGCTATCCCAAAGGCCCGGTCAACGATCTTTTGGTGAATACCGGTTTGCGAGACTCCGCGTTCTATTTCATGAACAGTCCCAAGGCAACGAGATGGATTGTCGCTTTCATCCAGTTCTGGATGTGGTACGGCTATACCATGATCATCCTCATCTCGGGCGTGCTGGGCATTAACCCGGAGATCTTTGAGGCCGCTGAAATAGACGGTGCAACCGACACACAGATTTTCTTCCAGATCACGCTTCCGAACCTGCGCACAATTCTCACCTATACACTGATTACCAGCCTGATCGGCGGTCTCAGCATGTATGATATCCCGAAGATGCTGAACAACGGCAATCCGAACAACGCGACGCTGACGGCGAACATGTTTATCTACAACCAGGCCTTCCAGGGCAGCTACATGTATGCCCGCGCCGCTGCTGCCAGTATGATCATGTTCGTGATCATCGCCTTCTTCTCGGCGATCGTGTTCTTCCTGATGCGGGATAGAAAGGCATAAAAGGGGGAGACTGTCATGACATTAAACAGACGCGACGGAAATCCGGTTGTCAAAGCATTCATCTATTTTGTCTGTATCGTGCTCGCGATTCTGAGCCTGTTCCCCTTTGTGGTCATGGTCGTCAACTCGACGCGCAGCACCTTTGAGATTCAGCAGCATGCCGTTTCGCTGATTCCGTCCTCGCACCTGATGGACAACTTCAAGGTTTTCGAAGGCAAACCCTTCAACCCTTGGAGAGGCTTCCTGAACTCGCTGATTGTCGCTGTCGGAGCCACCGCCCTCACCGTTTACTTCTCCACGCTGACGGCCTATGCGCTGGTGGCCTATACCTGGAAAGGCCGTGACGCTTTCTTCACCTTTATCCTCTGCGTCATGATGATTCCGGCTCAGGTCACCGCGATCGGCTTCTATCAGTTCATGTACCGGATTCATATGACCAACAATCTGCTGGCGCTGATCCTGCCTGCCATCTACGCGCCTGGGTCGGTCTTCTTCATGCGGCAGTTTATGCTGGCGTCCCTGCCGCTGGAGCTGCTTGACTCAGCCAGAATCGACGGTTCGAAGGAGTTCAACACCTTCAACAGAATCGCGCTTCCCATCATGAAGCCGGCCATGGCGACCCAGGGTATTTTCTGCTTCGTCAGCACCTGGAACAACCTGTTCATCCCCTCCATTCTGCTCACCAAGGACGAACTGAAGACCATGCCGATCATGGTTTCCCTGCTGAAGGGCGATATCTACAAGACGGAATACGGCGCCATCTACCTCGGCCTGACACTGACGGTACTGCCGCTGTTCATTGTCTATTTCACCCTGTCCAAGTATATCATAGCCGGCGTTGCCCTGGGCGGCGTCAAAGGCTGATTTGCGGACCGGAGAACAAACAGCGTTTCCCAGTTTTCCATCACAATTGGCAAAATCCCCGCCGGCCAGGCCGGCGGGGATTGCTTTTTGTCTGCTGTTTTTTAACCCATGACCACCTCTACGTGGACGGTGCTGCCTTTCGGGGCAGGCGGGAGGACATTGGATTTCAGCGCTTTTCCGTCCGCCGTCACGCGGGCGATCCCGTGCTGGACGCCGTCGGGATTTCTGACCTCGATGTCATAGACCGCGCCGCGGTATCTGCGTGTCACGCGGAAGCCCGGCATGGCAGAAGGAATGCACGGGTCGATGCTCAGGCCGTCCGGCGTCGGCTTCAGCCCGAGGATGGCCTGGCTGATGCTCAGGAAGGTCCAGGCCGCCGTTCCGGTCGCCGTTCCGGTCAGCCAGCTGTTCTTTCCCTCTCCGAAGGACGGGGCATCCCTGCCGGCGATCATCTGGCTGTAGACATAGGGCTCGGTCCGGTGGATCTCGCTGATGTCCTCGATATATGCCGGGGCGGTTCTCTCATACACCCGGAAGGCACGGTCGCCATGGCCCAGTTCGGCCTCGGCGCAGACGATCCAGGGATTGTTGTGGCAGAAGATACCGGCATTTTCCTTATATCCGGGAGGATAGCTGGAAATTTCGCCCAGTTCGAGATGATAACGCGTATAGGCCGGCTGCAGAAGAACGATGCCGTATTGGGTATCCAGTCTCTCTTCCACGCTCCTGAGGGCAGCTGCCGCCTCGCCGGTCGCCTTTCCGATCCCGGCCATCACGCACATCCCCTGCGGCTCGATGAAAATCTGACCCTCGTCGCATTCCTTCCCGCCGACCACATGACCGAAGGCGTCATAGGCGCGGCGGAACCAGGCACCGTCCCATTTTCCATCTGCGCGACAGCCTTCTCCGCCTCGGCGGCTTCCGCATCCAGCCCGATGTGACGGCAGATGTCCGCATAGGCGCGGCCGTACTTCACAAACATGCCCGCAATGAAAACGCTTTCCGCCACGGGACCCTCGTTCGGCCCGGTGGTCTGGAAGCTCTCGCCGGGATGCTCGCTGAAGCAGTTGAGGTTCAGGCAGTCGTTCCAGTCCGCCCGGCCGATGAGCGGCAGGCCGTGCGGTCCGAGATGCGTCTCGGTATAGCGGAAGCTGCGCCGCAGGTGCTCCATCAGAGGCTGGGCAAGGGCGGGGTCGTTGTCAAAATCGACCGTCTCATCCAGAATGCTCCAGTCACCGGTCTCGCAGAGATAGGCATAGGTGCCGGCAATGAGCCACAGCGGATCGTCGTTGAAGCCGCTGCCGACCGCCAGGTTGCCCTTCTTGGTCAGGGGCTGATACTGGTGATAGGCACTGCCGTCCGGGAACTGGGTCGCCGCGATGTCCAGGATTCTCTCCCTCGCCCGCTCGGGAATCATATGGACGAAGCCGAGCAGATCCTGAGCCGAATCGCGGAAGCCCATGCCGCGGCCCATGCCGCTTTCAAAGTAGCTGGCCGAGCGGCTCATATTGAAGGTCACCATGCACTGGTACTGGTTCCAGATGTTCACCATCCGGTCCAGCTTTTCATCACCGGTTTTGACACGGTAGCCGGACAGAAGCTCTTCCCAGAAGGCCGAAAGCTTTTCCATCGCCGCGTCAAAAGCCTCAGGCGAGGCATAGCGGGCGATCATGGCCTCTGCCGGCTTCTTGTTGATGACGCCGGGCTTTTCCCATTTCTGATCTGCCGGATTCTCGATATAGCCGAGGCCGAAGATCAGCGTATCGCTTTCGCCCGGTTTCAGGCGGAGGGTAAACTGCTGCGCCGCAATCGGCTGCCAGCCGTGCGCCACGCTGTCCGTGCAGCCGGTGCCGAAGACGGCCTGCGGCTTTGCCGGGCTGCCGTAGGTGCCGATAAAGGCCTCTCTGGCGGTGTCGAAAGCGTCCGGACCCCGGTTTGCCCAGAAGACCGCATAATGATCGCGGCGCTCGCGGTACTCGGTCTTATGATAGATGGCAGGTCCGACCACCTCCACCTCGCCGGTGGAGTAGTTGCGCTGGAAATTCGAGGAGTCGTCCATGGCGTCCCAGAGGCAGAACTCCAGATACGGAAAGACCTGCAGGGTCTTTGCCTCGCCCGTCCCGTTATGCACCGTCACGCGCATCAGCATGCAGCGCTCGCCCATCGGGACAGCGAACTCCTGGCTGACGCGGATGCCGTTTTTCTTTCCCTCGATGACCGTATAGCCCAGACCGTGACGGCAGCAGTACGCGTCCAGGTCCGTCTGAACCGGCTGCCAGCCCGGATTCCAGACGCAGTCTCCATCTTTCACATAAAGATGAAAGCCCTCCTGGTCCAGCGGACAGTTGTTGTAACGGTATCTCGTAATTCTCCGCAGGCGCGCATCACGGAAAAAGCTGTAGCCGCCGGCCGTATTGGACAGCAGGGTAAAAAAGTCCTCATTTCCGAGATAGTTGATCCAGGGCAGCGGAGTCCGCGGTGTCGTTATGACATATTCTTTTCGGTCGTCATCAAAAAATCCGAATTTCATGATCAGGCCCCTTCCTTTCGAAAACGTTTAAGCCTCTGTTAGCTTAGCTTATTTTCAGCCAAAAAGCAAGCCTATTTTCATTTTTTCTGTCTAAATCCGTGCCGTTTTTCCGCTTTGTTTTATCCGTATTCTTTCCGGCATCGATTCTGTTTGGCAATACTCACGAAAAACAGGCTCGGAAATTGTGCAAGGCAGACAAAAAGGGCTTTTCCCTGTCTTTTTTCCCAATTCCGTCTTGACGATTAAGTAATGCTTTGCGGAAAGGATGATGGTGCTGTGTGGTTGCTTTAAAAGACATTGCCGCGCGCTGCGGAGTATCCGTTGCCACGGTCAGCAAGGCGCTCAACCAGCAGCAGGACATCAGCGAAGAAACACGGGCGCGGATCGGCCGGGTTGCCAGGGAAATGGGCTATACCGTAAATTCCGCAGCCCGTACGCTCAAGACCAACCGCACCAACAACCTCGGTCTTTTGTTTGAGGACCTTCAGAGCAGCGGCTTTATGCATGAGTACTTTGCCGCCACGCTGAACAGCTTCCGCTTTGAGGCCGAGCGCTGCGGTTATGACATCACGTTTATCAACTCGGACGTCGGCCACCGAAATACGACCTATCTGCAGCATGCCCGTTTCCGTCAGGTTGACGGCGTTGCCCTGATCTGTACCGATTATCATGATCCGATGGTTCAGGAGCTTGTTTTTTCCGATATTCCGACCATCTCGCTTGACCACGCGTTCAACAACCGGCCCGCCGTCCTCTCTGACAACATGAACGGGATGGCCTCACTGGTTCAATATGTATACAGCCGCGGACATCGGCGCATCGCTTACATTCACGGCGGCGACACCGCGGTGACCGAAAACCGCCTGCGCGGCGACAAAACGGGTCCTGACGCTTCCGGTCCGGCCGACCTGCGTTCTCTTTTCGGACGATTATTCCTATATCGGCGGACTCAACGCCATCACGGACGCGGGCCTGCGTGTTCCGGATGACATTTCGGTCGTCGGCTATGACGGCATTCATCTGGCAAAGATGCTCAGTCCGCGCCTGACCACCTGGCAGCAGAACACCGAAGATTTGGGACGCATTGCCGCTTCCCGGCTGATCGAAAAGATTGAACATCCCCTTACCACGCCGTCCGAGCATATTGTCGTCAAAGGGCGCCTGCTGGAAGGCGAGACGGTTGCGGATCTGAACACGGCGGCCGATCGCCCGGAGAAGGATGCGACATGAGTGAGAAAAACAAGCTTGCCTCCTCTCTCGGTCTGTTTCTGCGCCGGATGTTCGACCTGATGGTCCTGAACATCCTGTGGCTGCTCTGCTGTCTGCCTGTTTTCACTTTCGGGCCGGCAAGCAGCGCCCTCGCCCGGGTGATGATCACCCTGGTCCGCGGCGGGTCGGAAGCGGTTGCGAAAAACTATTTTATCGCCTTTCGCCGTGACTTTGGGAGAGCTGTTGTCCTCGGTCTGATCGGTCTGCTCGGCCTTGCGATCGCTGTTTCGGACATCCTGTTTGCGCTTTCTCTCAGCGGCGGAATGAAGATTCTCTTCCTGATCGTCGCGGTTCTTGTCAGTTCCCTGGTGTTCAGTTATCTCGCCTACATTTTTGCCCTGCATGCCTTCTTTGAAAACAGCATCGCCGGACAGATCCGCAACGCCCTTTCACTGGCAGCGGCCTCGCCGATGGACACCCTGGCCATCTGGCTCTGCTTTGCCGTTCCTGTGGCCGCCATTCTGCTGCTGCCGCAGATTGTGCTGGTCTATATCGGATTTCTTTACATCCTGTTCGGCGTATCCTGCCCTGCCTATTTCGCCGCGAAGCATCAGGCAAAGGTCATCGCCCGCTTCGACGGAACGCAGCCGCCTTCGCAGAAAGACGAAGCAGAATCATAAACAGACGAAAGGATAGGTGGTTTTTTGACGCCCCCTATCCTTTTTCAGGAGGACAAAACATGAATCGAAAAGACGCTGAAAAAAAGGCCCGGGCCCTCGTCGGGAAGATGACGCTTCGGGAAAAAGCCAGTCAGCTTCGTTTTGATTCCCCCGCGATCGAGCGTCTGGGAATCCCC
Organism: uncultured Eubacteriales bacterium; assembly: GCA_900317375.1. Classification (GTDB taxonomy): domain Bacteria; phylum Bacillota; class Clostridia; order Oscillospirales; family Oscillospiraceae; genus Limivicinus. The sequence continues at coordinate 178 of ONGJ01000141.1, read as the reverse complement.
GCCTATAACTGGTGGAACGAAGCGCTGCATGGCGTTGCACGCGGCGGTACCGCCACCAGCTTTCCGCAGGCAATCGGCCTCGCAGCGACCTTCGACGAGGCGCTTCTGGAGAAGCTGGGTGACGCCGCTGCCACGGAGGGCAGGGCAAAATACAACCAGTTCTCTGCCCGCGGAGACC
>ONGJ01000143.1 GCA_900317375.1 uncultured Eubacteriales bacterium | reverse complement strand
ATGCCGAGTATTGAAAGAGACAATCTGGCGGGGATGATTCCCGAGCCGGTCACGAGAGAGATTTTCCAGGGCGTCGTGGAGCAGAGCGCCGTGCTGAGGGTCGGGCGCAAGCTGCCCAACATGACGTCCAAGACCCAGACCATCAACGTGCTGGACATGCTGCCCATCGCCTACTGGGTGGACGGCGACATGGGCTTCAAGCAGACCGCGGCCCAGGCCTGGGAGAAGAAAAAGCTGCACGCCGAGGAGCTGGCGGTCATCATCCCGATCCCCGAGGCCGTGCTGGCGGACACGAACTATGACATCTGGGCCGAGGTCAAGCCCCGCATCGTCGAGGCCATGGGGCGCCGGGTGGACGAGGCCATCCTCTTCGGCACCGGCAAGCCCTCGACCTGGCGCAAGGGCATCGTGCAGACGGCCGCCGAGGCCGGCACCACGGTCACCGCGACCAGCGACCTGTTCGCCGACATCATGGGGCCGGGCGGCCTGATCGCAAAGGTGGAGGACAACGGCTATCTGCCGACGCGGATCCTGAGCGCGATCTCGATGCGCTCGCGGCTGCGGGCGCTGACGGACCAGGTGGGTCATCCCCTTTTCATGCACAGCATGCAGGGTGCGGCCCAGTATGACCTGGACGGGATCCACCTGGACTTCCCGATGAACGGCGCGTGGGACGACAGCGAGGCGCTGATGATCGCGGGCGACTTCAGCCAGCTGGTGTACAGTATCCGGCAGGATGTGACCTACAAGGTGCTGACCGAGGCCACCATCGTGGACCCGACCACGCGCGAGGTCGTGTACTCGCTGGCGCAGCAGGACATGGTGGCGCTGCGTGCGGTGATGCGGATGGGATGGGAGATCCCGAACCCGGTGAGCGCCTACCGCAGCGACCTGCAGAGCTACAGTCCCTTCGCGGTGTATATCCCCGAATAATGGCTGCGGATTATGAATACTACCGCGACACCTACCTCGGTTCCCTGCTGGCGGAAGAGAACTTTGCGAAGTATGCGCTGCGGGCGGATTCGTATCTCGACCTGCTGACCACCGGACGCTATGAAAAAGACTGCCTCCCGGAAAAAGCCGTGGAGGCAGTCAAGATGGCGGAGTGCGCGATCGCGGAGCTCTGCCTCAACCTGGAGCAGGCCGAACTGCAGAGCGACGCGGCATGGAAGGTGCAGTCGGAAAAAGTGGGCAACCACAGCGTGCAGTTTCGCAACAACGCGGAAATTGCCGAGCAGACGGAAAGGCAGATCCGCGATACTGCGTCGCGCTATCTCGCACGATGGGGACTGCTGTTCCGCGGATGCGGATAAAGTGCAAAGTTCAAAGTTCAAAGTGAAAAGACGGGAGACGGCAACGTGTATGCGCCTCATACAGTAAGTTTGATCAATCAGCACGGGGATGATCTGTACCTGACGATCCTGCGGGGGGTGATGGTGCAGGACCTGGAAAGGCGGGCTGTCCTTCAGGCCGGCGACTATGATTCCAGCTATACGAAGATCTTCATCCCCTTCGGCGTCGATGCGCGGAATGCCGACGGCGAGCCGGTCACGTACCTGCCGCCCAGGCAGTATGCGAAGAGTCATGAGCCGGAGCAGCACTGGACGCTGCAGGCGGACGGTGAGGAAGCCGGAAGGAGCAGCTTTTTCGTACGAGGAGAAATCCCCCAGGCTGTCAGTCTGGCCGAGGCGAGGGAAAGCTATGACAACGTGATCATCGTCACGAGCGTCAGCACCCGGGACTACGGCCAGCCAGGCATACAGCACTGGGAAGTCAGCAGCCGGATCAACGAGAGGACGGGGGCAAACTACGAGTGACGTCCTCACAAGCTCCATATCGTCTCGCTTCCCTCAAGCGTGAGGAAAGCTCGCTCATTACGCTGCTCGTCCTTTCCGATGAAAACCCATTTCATTGGGCTTTTCATCGGTATCAAGACTAACTGGACAACCTGCGCTTCTGGGCAAAGCAAAACCCGCCGGATGGCTGCAAAGTCATCCTGGCGGGCATTGCGAAGCCGAAGAGCAAAAGTGCTTCCGGCACGGAAGATTTTGTTCTGACGCTGAGGGTGGAAGAAGGCTAAAACTGATTCAGGTTTCTGCTTTACACTTTTTGTGTGATTATCTTTACTATTGTTTTTATCCCTGACGCCAGTTTCATGATGGGCCGTGTAATGATACCAACAACTTGAACAACTTGTTTACCCGCACCCTTGATCCCCTTGATACTACTCATGATAAAACCTCCTGACAGCAGTTTAATCCCAACGGTGTGTGAAATTCCGGCCGCAGGTTCTGCAATGCAGGACCTCCGTCTCCGGCCCTTTGGATACAATAGAAAACTGGCTGGTATCGGTTTCTCCGCACGGGCACACAGCGCCCTGCATGCCATAACCACCTGCCACGTTGTCCAGCAGATCGTCGTTTAGTTTCACTTTTTCTTGGTTTTTATTCATGATGAATACCTCATCAATATCTTACACAATTGGCGTCTACCCAGCCTGTGAAGCCATCGTAGGCCCGAGCCTTGATCCAGCTTCCCTGTTTGGACGACGGGGATACATCGATGCTGTAACCGACCTGCCAGGTGTATTGAAAACAATAATCCCCGCCGGGGCTTGATCTCATGCAGAGGCAATTCGTCGGACCGGACTTCGGCACACCGACAACTGTCCCGCTCTTCCAGTCTGCTTCCTGCTGCCATTTTCCTGAGCCGCCCGCTCCGCCGACAACCTGATCCAGAAAATCGTCGCTGAGTCTCTCGAGATTCTTGTTCTTTTCCATTTCAGCAGCCTCATGAAAAAATTTTTCCAATTTATGTTTGTACTGTATCACAGGTTTAAAACGGATAATCGGGCTGTAAAACATGCATTTCTTGACACTTAACCCTGCGGCTTCTTCGGCCGCGCTTCCGGCACAAACTTCGGCGGATCTGTAAAAACATTCCCTCCGGTGACCTGTTCCAGAAGTTCGTCGTTCAGTTCCTCTTTTTCCTTGTTCTCATCCATTTCAGCAACCTCCTAAAAAAATTTTTTTCCAATTTATGTTTGTACTATACCACAGGTTTTGTCACAAAACAATCACAACGTCCTGTTTGTACTATACCACAGGTTTTGTCACAAAACAATCACAACGTCCGAAAAACCATTTCATTGGCTTTTCATCGGTATCAAGCGGTAAAGGATTGAAATCATGACAACAAAACAGATCTATGAGTGGCTGTGCTCCGCGCCGATGCTGGCGGGCGAGAAAGTCAACCTGGACTATCTGCCCACCTATGAAGGATGGTCCATGACCATGCCGAGACGGAGGACAGACACCGACATTCTCGGCAACAGCTGGGAGGCCGTGGAGATCAACATCACGCGGCGGAAAAGCATCTCCGGCAACGAGGACCGGCTGGCCATCGCGGACGAGCTGGACAACCTGCGCTTCTGGGCAAAGCAAAACCCGCCGGACGGCTGCAGAGTCATCCTGGCGGGCATCGCGAAGCCGAAAAGTCGCAGTTCATCGGGAACAGAGGACTTTGTACTATCTTTGAAGTTAGTGGAACTGTAAAAAAGCGCCTCTGGAATCAAGGGCTTCCGCCGCCGGGGGCGGATGAAGGAAGCACTTGATTACTGCAGCGGTCGAAAAATGCAAAGATCAGCGTAAGCCCGAAGCATTTTTCGGGAACCGCAAAGCGGAACGGAAGATTTTGTTCTGACGCTGAGGGTGGAAGAGGCTTAGGACGGAGAACAGCCCATGCCGCAAAGCCGCGCACAAAATGGATGAAAAATGGTATACTGGGGCTGCGGAGTAAGGCCGGGGGACGGTTTGCCATCAAGAGTGCG
>ONGJ01000144.1 GCA_900317375.1 uncultured Eubacteriales bacterium | reverse complement strand
GACGACGGTTGGCAACGATGGCGTCACCACCACCACGACCGAGACCACGACAGATAAGGGATAATCGGTACACGGGACGAAGAACGCTCTGCTTTGATCGGCGGTCCGTTCTTCGTCTCATCAAATGAAAAGGCAGCGGCCTGCTTCCCATATGGGAGCGGATGCTGCCCTGTCCGCCTGACCGCTGGGGTGAAGTCGGCGGACAGGGAAATGCCGCAGCATCGGGTTCCTTGAGGTACAGGATATGGAATACTTAAGACAATACCAGGCTGACATCATGCTTCTTCTGAGCGGAATCTGCGGCCTCATGGGGCTGCTTGTATACCTGACGAAGAGCATGTCGAAAACGCGGAAGCTGGCCCTCATGCAGTTCGAGTTCACCTCCATGCTTCTGCTGATAGCAGACCGTCAGGCGTACATTTACAGAGGGGATACAAGCACTCTGGGCTGGTGGATGGTAAGGATCAGCAATTTCCTCGTGTTCTTTCTGACTCTTGCCGTGATTTACAGCTTCAATCTGTATCTTATCGACCTGTATACGCATGAAGGCGGCCTTGAAAAACCGCCCAAACGTCTCCGGGCGGTGAAGGTGCTGGCCCTGATCGGCATGGCGCTGGTCATCATTTCCCAGTTCACAGGCCTGTACTATACCTTCGACGAGATGAACCGCTACCAGCGCGCACCCGGGTTCCTCATCTCCTATCTGATTCCGATGGCGGCTCTGCTTCTGCAGATCTCTGTCATTCTTCAGAATTTCAACAGGCTGAGCCGCAACATGAGCATTTCTCTGCTGCTGTTCTCCTGCCTTTCTGTCATTGCCTCCGTGTGTCAGGTGTTTATGTACGGTGTTTCCCTGCAGAATATGACCATTGTTGCCACCGCGGCGCTTCTGTACATTTTTGCCCTACAGGATATGAGCCGCGAATTGGAGCGCAGCCGGAAGCAGGAGATTGAAAGCTACAGAAAAGAACAGGAGAACATGCATGACCTGTTCGAGCAGACGGCAGAGGCGCTTGCGGCGGCCATCGACGCCAAAGACAAATACACCCACGGTCACTCGGCCCGTGTGGCCATGTACTCCACGCAGATTGCCCGGGATGCGGGCAAATCGGATGACGACTGTGAAAAGGTGTATTTTTCGGCGCTGCTTCACGATGTGGGGAAGATCGGCGTCCCCGACGCCATCATCAACAAGGACGGCAAACTGACTGACGAAGAGTTCAGCCAGATCAAGCTCCACCCGGTTTACGGCAACAGGATTCTCTCCAGTATCCAGCAGTCCCCGTATCTGAGCATCGGGGCACACTACCATCACGAACGCTATGACGGGCGAGGCTATCCCGACGGGCTGAAGGGGGAAGATATTCCCGATATCGCACGTATCATCGCCGTTGCGGATGCCTATGATGCCATGACCTCCAAGCGCAGCTACCGCGAGCCGATTCCGCAGCAGAAGGTGCGTGAAGAGCTGGTCAAGGGCATGGGGACGCAGTTTGATCCTCAGTATGCCAAAATCATGCTGCACCTGATCGATCTCGATTTGGAATACAGCATGCGCGAGCGCGAGGTAGGCACGGATGACACGGCTGTCACCCGGATTCAATGCGATTCCGTCTATCATGACTGTTCAACGGGCATTCCCGTCACCGACAAGACAGTCCGTATTCATCTTTACAGCAGGCCGCTTGAGGGCTTCCCGGAATCCGAAAGTCTTCCCGTGCTGATCCTGTTCGACGCGCTCGATGCCCGGGTGCATGAGGATGAGTTCAAGAAGAAGGACCTGGCCTACTGTGAATACGCCCAGATCCGCTTCAGCGGCGAGTCTGTGTGCGAGAACGTGCGGAAAATCGAGACCGACATTCGGCCTCAGGTCCCGGATTCCTATGACGGGGCAGAGAGACAGCATTATACCTGCTATCTGGTCGAGGCTGTAAAAATCCGGGATCATGTGCGCATCCGGATTTCTGACGGGCGGAAGACCGTCCAGCACATCCTCGCCCTGCCGGACAGCACCCGCTTTGCTTACATCTCTCTCTCCGGCAATCACTGCATCATCAACAATATCCGCGTTGACCGGGATGATTGCAGTGCTTCCGCGGACGAAATCCCGCGCATTGCCGAGGAGATCAGTTATATCCGCGGCTGCCCGCAGGGGGATCTGCCGAACGTCCAGGTGGACGGCTGGCGGACCGAATCGACGCAGGGCGTCCCGATCCGTGATGGCGGCATGAAGCTGTCTTTCCATGGGCAGAGCCTGCCGACGGCGCGGCTGGTCTGGCACTGTCCCTTTGTCATCATTTATACCTCTGCCAACGGAAAGGTAAACGGGCAGGATTACCGTGAATACCTGCTGCTGCGCCTGGACGGCGAAACCTGGGATTCGGACGAGCATGTCGAAAACGATACTACGATCGACCACACCCGCAGCTTTCCCGGCTGGAATGCCTGGAAGGAACGGAACAGGCAGGGCCTGGATTTTGCCGTTTCGCTCCGCCGCAGCGGCAGCATTATCGAGGTGGAAACCGAAAACCTCGGCATTGCCATCTTCAACAAAACCACCATCAAGGATGAGATCAGTGAGGTCTACGCTGCGCTGACCGGCGACCAGTGTGCAATTACGGACATCCGTGTTGCACAGGATACGGAAGGAAGCGTATGACTGCCGTCTGTGTGGACGATGATGCCCTGATGCTGGCGCAGATCGTCTCCTGCTGCCGGGCGCACCGGCTCCTGACCGATGTGCAGGCGTTTACCTCGTCGCCGGAGGCGCTGGCCTGGCTGAAAGACCATACCGTAGACCTGGCTCTTCTGGATGTCAACGGCCTGGCTGAAAGATCACCCCGCGGACCTGGCTCTTCTGGATATCAACATGCCGGATATGAACGGTCTGGAACTGGCAGGGGAGATCCGCCGCCTCCATCCGCAGACTGCCGTTATTTTCATCACGGCCTTCCGTCAGTACGCACTGGAAGCCTATGCGGTGCATCCCTCCGCCTATCTGCTCAAGCCCTTTGACCCAATGCTGCTGCAGCAGGAGCTGGAGTATGCGCTGTTATCAAAGCAGGCCTGCCGGTCTTCGCGCATCTGTGTCCGGACCTTCGGTCATTTTGAAATCCTGCTGGACGGCAGGGCGCTTGACTTTCGCCGTTCCAAATCAAAGGAGCTGTTGGCCTATCTGGTGGATCGCCGGGGGGCGGGCGTGACCCGGCATGATGCCTTCGCCACCCTTTGGGA
>ONGJ01000150.1 GCA_900317375.1 uncultured Eubacteriales bacterium | reverse complement strand
CCACAATGCTTATCTTTTGGTCTTTGGTTCGGAATAGTGTAGTGCTGGCGGTCTATCTCTTGTTTTCGGTTGCTTGCTTCCTTACCGTACATGAGCATTACCCGCGGAGAAGTCGTGGAGCTGCAGGGAATGTACAGCAGCTTTGAGATGCATCAGCGAAAGCGCCAGGCGGATCTGATCGCGGGAAACCGCGCCTGGTACCGGAAAAACCTGAAGCAGAACCGGCTTCTGATCTCGCGGCTCAGCACCGGGATCGCAAACTCGATCCTGCTGCACCTGCAGCCGGCGCAGGTAAAGGCCAGCTCGGGCACGGTCAACCCGGCGCTTGTCTGGCGGGCCGCCAGGCTGAACGACGAAAAGATCTTTCAAAGACGAGAAAACGAGAACGCCGGCGACATCAGCGTGGACATCCTCCTGGATGCCTCCCATTCCCAGTTCCGGCGGGCGCATCAGATTTCCTCGCAGGCGTATATCATCTCGGAAGCGCTCATAAGATGCCGGGTCCCCTGCCGGGTGATGAGCTTCTGCTCGATGAGCGGCTTCACCGTCCTGCGGCTTTTCAGCGACTATTCCCTCACCGGAGACAGCAGCAGCATCTTTGATTATTACACGGAAGGCTGCAACCGGGACGGCCTCGCCGTCCGGGCCGCCGGAAGCCTGATGAAAGAGGCCCCCTACGAGCACAAGATGCTCATCATCTTATCGGATGTGAAGCCGCTGGACGCCGCAGCGAAGATCCGCAGAGACGAACGGGACGTCGGCATCACGTATGACGGCATCCGGGCGCTGACCGACACGGCCCACGAGGTACGCCGCCTGCGTGCGGAGGGAATTTCGGTGATCTGCGTTTTCACCGGCGACGACATCGACCTGCCATCCGCGAAAATGGTATACGGGCAGGATTTTGTCAGGATCCGCGATTTTTCGCAGTTCGCGGATACCGTCGGAAAGCTGATCATCGACCAGATGAAGAACTATTCCTGATCAGACCGGGAAGCGGACAGAGGGAAAACAGAAGCCTCTGTGCAGAAACTCTTTCACCATACGAAACGATCGGAGGAAACTTATGAAAAGAACAATCGGTATTCTGTTGGCCGTCCTGATGCTGGCGTCGGTGTGCGGCGCCGCCTTTGCGGACAACGCCCCTGCCGCGAGCAAAAAAGAAACGGAACAGAAAATCCTGTCCCTGCAGAAGGAATATCCGGACTCGGTTTTTTACGACAACGAAGGCATGTTCCTTCCGATACCGAAGGCCTATTCCGCTCTGGTGACGGTGGAGACCCCTGAGAAGAACGAATACGGCGAGCTGTTCTCGGTCTCCGAGACGGCCTCCATCAAAGCCGCGGAAGCCACCGGACAGTACACCGCCGGAGCAGGCTGGCTGTTCAGCATCTCACGCGTGACGGAAGAGCAGCTGCACCAGATGCTGTGCTATCTGATGTTCGGCAGCGAGGTCTTCGGCAGGGACGAGGACGGCATGTACTATCTCTTCGAGCACCCGACCGACGTGCGCATCGTCCGCGAAAGCTATGACAACATGGACGCCGACATGGCGATCTGGAGCGAGCTGAACCAGTGGGCCTGGCAGGAAAAGGAAAATTTCATGACGGTCAACCCCGGCGTTCACGCGGAGGCACGCGGCAACTCGGAGCCGGAGATCCAGCTTGCGCGGGCCGCCTGGATGGAGGGGCAGGTCTGCACCCTCAGCACGGAGAAAGACGGTGCGCGTGAAAGCGCTTCGGCGGACGCGGTGCCCTATGTCGAGCGGCTGACGACGAAGGTCTTTATCGACAGTGCAGACGGCATCGAGGTCCCGAAGGGCGAAACCCTGTCGCTGAACATGCCGAACGACGGCCTGCGGCTGGACTTCTTCCCGGAGAAGGGCAGCGAGAACCTCATCCGGATCGTCCATGACGACGGACGGGAATCGCTCTGGCAGGCGGAATACGCAGACGGCAAAACCAAAGCGGCCGAGATCATGCGCGAATGGTACGAGGCCCTGAAAAGCTGAATCACGGGAGAAGACGCAGTTAAGAATCTCCCCGCCGGCAGGCCGGCGGGGAGATTCTTATGCTTTGGCGTTATGATCAGTGATGACCGTGCAGGGGGTAGTGGATGTGCAGCAGCTCGTGTGCGCGCCCCTTCATCAGTTCGTCGTACACATACTTCATGGCCGGGTTCTGGCTCGGGATCTTCAGCTCGCAGGCCTCGTCCGCCTTGAAGATGGCCTCCATACGCTCTCTCTTGCGGGCATTGGAGGCGGGCGGCTGTCCGCCGCCGCCGATGCAGCCGTTCGGACAGGCCATGACCTCGATGAAGTCAAAGTACTCCTCGCCGCTCTCGACCTTTTCGATCAGCTTGTCGGCATTGCCGAGGCCGTTGGCCACGGCGATCTTCAGGGTCAGATCACCGGCGGTCACGCTGAAGGCCTTGATGCC
>ONGJ01000151.1 GCA_900317375.1 uncultured Eubacteriales bacterium | reverse complement strand
CTCGCGCTCGAGCGGGGTGGCGGTGGACTTCACGCTGAAGGTGAGATCAAAACCGTCTTTGAAGCCGGCCTCCTTCAGCAGCCGGCGCGCGGCATCCGGGTCATAGGGAATCTCGGGCAGATCGGGATTCCAGCCCTTCAGGCCGTGCGGGAAGATCCCGTTTTCCAGATTGCCGCGGCCGCTGTAAACGGCGTCCAGCAGCATCTGGCGGTTCAGCCCCAGCTGCAGTGCCCTGCGGACCTTCACGTTGTTCAGCGGCCTGATCGATTCGTTCAGGGCAATATACGAGATGCCGACCTGCTGCACCGCAGTCAGCTTATCCTGATAGATATCGCCGTGGATATAATACTCGGCAGCGTCGCCGATGTCGTTCAGATCCAGGATATCCAGCTGGCCGCTGTCATACTCCATGCGCTCTTCCACAAAGTCGGTGATGAAGCGAAGCTCAACCCCGTCATATTCCGGCGGGCCGGACCAGCAGTCGGGGTTGGCCTTCAGGACGATGCCCTGGTGAGGAACCCAGCTGTGGAAGATAAAGGGCCCGGTGCCGACCGTGTGATACGCCGATTTGCCGAAACGGACACTGGCTTTCGTCGTGCTCTCTTTATTCAGAATGGATGCCCCCGGCATGGAAAGGCAGGACAGGAAAGCGGCAAACGGCTGTTCCAGGGTGATGGAGAAATCCCGATCGTTCAGAACATGGAAGCCCTCCAGCACATCGGTCTCACCCTTTTCCAGCCTGTCAGCCCCCAGGATATTCCGGGCGATGTCACGGTTGCAGGAATACGGGTGCGTCAGCAGCCGGAAAAAGGTATAGTACACATCGTCAGAGGTCAGGAGTGCGCCGTCGTGGAACCTGACCCCGTCGCGCAGATGGAAGGTGTAGCGCAGGCCGTCATCGGACACCAGCCACGATTCCGCCAGGGAGGGAACGATCGACATCTCGCCATCCGGGCCGACCACGGTCTCGACCAGACGGTCAAAAACGTTCTGGGCGATGGTATAATAAATCGTCGTGCACTGGAAATCCACCGTATCCGGCTCTTCATCCACAACGGTCAGGAAGCGCTCGTCCTCCTGTGCCTCCTCCGCCGAAGGGTCGGAGGCGCCGCCGGACGGCCTGCCTGCGCACGCGGAAAGACAGCCTGCCGCCAGCAGCATCGCCAGCACCAGACAGATCATTCTGTTCGCCTGCGGAAGAATCCTCATAACAGCCGTCCTTCACAAAACGATTCTCTTGTAATCTGTGCAGAATTACGGTAGAATAACTATACTCGAAAATGGGGGATTCGTCAACCTTTCCGGGTCGATTTTTACAGGAAGAAGGAAGCTTGAAACAACAAATGAACCAGAAGGATCTAAGAGAAATCAGACGCCGGGTTCGGCCGGATCACAACAGCGTACGCAGCATTTACGGCTGCTTTGTCAACGGCGGGAAAGAGATCATCGCCGATTTTGAAGAGTCCGCAGGGCTTTTGTCAGAGGACGAGGCGGAGAAGTATTTCGGCCTCATGCGCAAGACCCTGTCCGGCAGCCTGGGCAGGACGCTGAGGGAGCTCTCGTTCGCCAGCCGCCAGGTGATGGAGAGCGACGCGCATCAGCTGCTGGCCGCCCTGCGGAGGACGGAGCTGCGGGATGCGGAGCTGCGGCGCTCGTTCTATGAAAGCGTCATCTCCAGCATCGATATGGGGGACGAGAATTACGCGATCCTCATGATTTTTGACAGCTATGACGTGCCGCACCGCGCAGAGAATGACAGCGAACCGGACGGCGGCGATGTATACCGCTATATCCTGTGCTGTGTCTGCCCGGTGAAAACCGGGAAGGCGGAGCTGGGCTATGACGCCGCGGCAAAATCCTTTCATACCGCGGCGCTGGGGCAGATCCTCACCGCGCCGTCGATGGGCTTCCTGTTCCCGGCTTTCGAGGAGCGGAGCACGAACGTATACGGAGCGCTGTTCTATTCCAAAGATGTGAACGATGCGCACGACGACTTCATCGACGCGGTCTTTCAGGCGAGCGTGCCGATGCCCGCGGGAGAGCAGAAGGAAAAGTTTCAGGAGATGATCAGCACCGCGCTGGGCGAAAAGAAGAACTTTGACCTCGTCCAGGGCATCCACGAGCAGCTCAGCGAGCGGATCGTCCTGTACAGGGAAAGCAAAGACCCGGAGCCGATGAAGATGAGCGCCGAAGAGATGGTCGAGATCATGGAAAACAGCGGCGCGACCGGCAGCCAGGTCGAAAGCTTCCGCAGCACCTGCAGGGAGATGATCGGAGAGGACGGGAGCTTCAGCCCCGGGAACCTTACGGACCCGAAGAAAATGCTGATCGAGACCCCGGAGATCAAGATAACCGTGGACCCGCAGTACAGCCATCTGATCCGGACGGAAGTCATAGACGGGCGGAAATTCATCCTGATCGCCGC
>ONGJ01000153.1 GCA_900317375.1 uncultured Eubacteriales bacterium | reverse complement strand
GCAGAATTCACCCAACACAAGGAGCGAAATCATGACCACAGAAACCAGAAATCCAAACACTATGAATCTTGATATAATGTCGCCGTTGGAGATCGTGACGGCGATGAACAAGGAAGATGAAAAAGTCCCGCGGGAGGTGGGCAGGCATCTCGAGGAGATTGCGAAGGCTGCCGAGTGGGGAATTGAGAGTCTGGAGAAGGGCGGCCGGATCTTTTATGTGGGAGCCGGGACCAGCGGGCGGCTGGGTGTGCTGGATGCTTCGGAGTGTCCGCCGACTTTTGGCGTGAGTCCGGAGACGGTGATCGGGTTGATCGCCGGGGGCGAGAAGGCTTTTACAAAGGCGGTCGAGGGAGCCGAGGACAGCCGGGACATGGGGAGAGAAGACCTGGAGGAGTATGATCTTGCGGCCAGGGATCTTGTGATCGGGCTGGCGGCGAGCGGGAGGACGCCCTATGTTTTGGCGGGGCTTGAGTATGCGCGGAGTATTGGGTGTCATACGGTGGCGATTTCCTGCAACGCGGATTCGAAGTTGAGCAAGGCGGCGGAGCTCGGGATCGAGATCGTGACCGGGCCGGAGGTCCTGACGGGATCGACCAGGCTCAAGGCCGGAACCGCGCAGAAGCTGGTCCTTAACATGATCTCGACCGCGATGATGGTCGGAACGGGCAAAGCATACCAGAACCTGATGGTGGACGTCGTGCAGACGAACGAGAAGCTGCGGATGAGGGCGCTTCACATCGTCATGGAGGCGACGGGAGCCGGGGAGGAGGCCGCGAAGGCGGCGCTCGAGCAGGCGGATGGCAAGTGCAAGACCGCGATCACGATGCTCCTTGCGGACTGCGATGTAAACGAGGCAAAAAAGCGTCTTGAGGAAGCGCGCGGGCATGTGCGGGAGGCGATCAGAAGAATATGAATTACGAAGAACTGGTAGGAAATATTCTTGAGAGGGTCGGCACGAGGGAAAACGTGACTTCAGCGACCAACTGTATGACGAGGCTTCGGATCAAGGTGAAGGACGATCAGAAGATTGACGCCGAGGCACTTAAGCAGGTGAAAGGGGTTCTGGGGATTGTGCAGGACCGCAAGAACTATATAGAGGTCGTCGTAGGGCCCGGGAAGAGCAGCAAGTGCGGTGAAGTGTGCAGAAAGATGGGCATTCCGACCGCGGACGTGGACCAGGCTGACGAAGCCGGCGGCCAGGGCAACGCGGACGCAAAGGGAAGCGTCTCCGGCGACTGGCGCGGGAACAAAGAGGCCGTGAAGGCCATGCAGAAGGAGAACCCGGTGCGCAGCGCGCTGAAGGTGTTCGGGGAGATTTTTGTGCCGCTGATTCCGGGAGTGATTGCGTCCGGGCTGTGTGCGGGCGTCAACATTCTCATTCAGCAGCTGAATCCGGGATGGGCGGACAATCGCTTTCTGAGTGTTGTGTGCTCGATGCTGGGGTTGATCAATACTTCCTTTTTGACGTATCTGACTGCGTGGACGGGCTACCGAGCCGCGGAGCGGTTTGGCGGGACGCCGATTCTCGGCGGAATGCTGGGTATGATCACCGGGCTCGACGGCATCAATGTGATCGCGCAGACGATCGGCTGGTGGAATGAGAGCTCGCCGCTCGATTCCATGCTGAGGAGCGGCAGAGGCGGAATACTGGCTGTTGTTTTCGGCGTGCTGATCATGACAAAAGTGGAGAAGTGGATCCGCAGCCACATTCCGGACGCGCTGGATGTGGTCTTTACGCCGGTGCTGACACTGCTCGCCTGCCTGATCCCGTATATTTTTGTTATCATGCCGATTTTCGGGCTAATCTCGGGCGGGATATGTTTTGCCGTACAGAGTGTGTGCATGTCGCCGAATGTGTGGGTCAGGGCGGCCACCGGGTATGTGTCGGCGGCACTTTTCCTGCCGATGGTCGCTATGGGAATGCACCACGGACTGGTGGCACTGTACACCGTGCAGCTCCAGCAGATGGGATATATCACGCTGTACCCCACGCTGTGCATGGCGGGAGCCGGGCAGGTCGGCGCTGCGATCGCGATCTGGATCAAGGCCAAAAGAGTGAAGAACGACCGCCTCTCGCAGATCATAAGCGGAGCGCTGCCGGCGGGCATACTCGGCGTCGGCGAGCCGCTGATCTATGGAGTCACGCTGCCCATGGGAAGGCCGTTCATAACGGCGGGTCTGGGCGCGGGATTTGGCGGCGCGTTTGTAATGGCCATGCAGGTCGCGGCGACGACATGGGGACCTTCGGGGCTTTTGGGAGTCTTTACGATGACCGCCGGACCTAACGCGGGAATCAAGAGCGTCATCTACTATCTGATCGGCCTGGTCATTTCCTGCGGGATGGCTTTCCTGATCACAGGAGTG
>ONGJ01000156.1 GCA_900317375.1 uncultured Eubacteriales bacterium | reverse complement strand
CAAGTCCTCAGCTCTTTTTGATCTTCATCTTCTATTTTTTGTTTTCGGCCAGCTTCTCGGCCCGGCGGTCCAGGGCGGTGTTGCGGTAATAGAGCAGAATATCGGTCAGGACCATCAGGATGTCCGCGATATAGAACCAGACCGACCAGGCCAGGACCCCCGTGCGCCTCCAGCTGATATACTTGCCCAGCAGGCCAATCAGATAGCCGAAGACCACAAGATATTCAAAGATAACGCTTTTCCCCTTCGCCGTGCGCGAACGCCAGGACTTCAGAATGTTGAAAGGCCAGGAAATGCCGAAGGCGACCAGCATGCCGATTTCACAGAGCTGTACTGCGTCCATCTTTTTCTCCTTTATTCCACTTTGCTGACGAAGGCCCGTACGATCCGCGCACTGGTCTGGGCAGCGGATTTGGCAAAGAGGTTAAAGGATATCTCTTCCGAGTCGTCCGCGCAGTCCGAGATGGCACGGAGGATGACCCACGGAGTATGGTTGAGGTGGCAGACCTGGGCAATGGCGGCGCCCTCCATTTCACAGCACAGCCCGTCAAAGGTCTTCTTGATGTCCTCCTTCTGCGCCCGGGAGGCGATAAACTGATCGCCGGAGCAGACCCTTCCCTCGAAAATGCCGATGTCCGCCCCGCTCTCCTCCGCGGCCGCACGGGCGGTTCGGCGGAGGCCTTCATCCGCCGGAAAGGCGAACAGGCCAGAGTAGAGAAATTCCCCGCGCCGGCAGCCGAAGGCCGTCACATCCATATCGTGCTGTACGGCATCGGTCGAGATGACCAGGTCGCCGATCCGGACCCGGGTATCCAGAGACCCGGCAACGCCGGTGTTGATGATATGGCTGACCTGAAAGCGGGTAATCATGATCTGGGCGCAGATGGCCGCATTGACCTTGCCGACCCCGCATTTGGCGATGACAACGGGCCGGCCGTCGAAAACGCCTTCGCAGAAATCCATATCGGCAATACGGACCGGTGTTTCCGCGGCTGCCTCGCGGCGCAGCAGTTCGACCTCTTCGTCCATGGCGCCGATGATGCCGATTCGAATCTGAGAACAGTCCTTCATTCCCATCCTCCTTACAGATCTTGCACTTTTGTTTATGATAGCAGATTCTCCGCCGGGATGCAAGAAAGATTGACGCAGGCATGGAAGTACCGGCGGTCCCATCCTGCACATGGAAACAGACCTTGAAAAAAGGGCGGCAGTGAAGTAAAATCGTAGCAGACGGAGGTGCAGATTTGAAAAAAACAGTCATTCTTTTGATCGTGGGATTTCTGGTGCTTTTCGGAAGCCCGGCAGCCCGGGCGGATAACGGAGGTGTTGAGAACGTGTCTGCGAAACATACGTATACTTTGCATGCGGTCCATCCGGTCGCCGGTCGTCAGGGGATCTGTGCGGAAGACGGTTTTTACTGGGTAAGCGGCTCGACGACCCTGACGAAATACGATAAAGAGTGGAATGTTGTCGCGGAGAATACGGACCCGTTCAAGGGTTACGAACTGGAAGTGAACCATATCGGCGATATCGATGTATACCGGAATGAGCTTTATCTCGGCGTGGAATACTTCATGGACGGCGTCGGGAAAAACATTCAGGTCGCTGTCTATGACGGGGATACGCTGGAGCTGAAGCGGGTGTTTCCTTTCCGGGCCGATACCGGGCAGGGCGAATGCTCAGGGATCGCAGTCGATCCGGACGCCGGTATCGTCTATATGTGTTCCTGGATAGACGATCCGTCGAGTCGTTTCCTCTATCTGTATGATCTGGATTCCGGTGATTTCAAAGGGAAGCTGGAGATGCAGCCTGCGCCGAAATGGATACAGGGTGTTGCCTGTCACGAAGGCGATCTCTATGTCACCGCCGATGACGGAGATGCCGATTGCGATGAAGCGGACAGCATGTACCGGCTGGTTGTAAGCAGTGACGGCGTGACGGCGGAGGCCGTGCCGGAGCGGGCCTTCCATGATGTGATCAAACAGGGCGAGATCGAAGGCCTGTGCTTCGATGAGGAAAATCATCAATTCCTGCTTCTCTATAACCGCGGCGCAAAAATCGTCCTCGGTATGCCGAGGGGCTTTTACGAGGGATATACGGAAGAAATTCACGAAGTATACGTCTATGATTACCGCTGACAGGCTCTTTTGCCGCGGCAGCAAACAAATCATAACCACCAGTGAACTGGTGGTTTGCTCAGACCCTATAAGGGTCAGTACTTGCTGACCCTTAAAAGGGTACTGAGGGTTTACCATCGCATCGT
>ONGJ01000157.1 GCA_900317375.1 uncultured Eubacteriales bacterium | reverse complement strand
GAGTTTGCAGACATCGTCGCCAGTTATGGCCTGCAGCCGGAAGAGCCGACGACGGAGGAGTTCGTAGTGGACGGGATCACCTATGAAGTGATCGACAGCGGCTCCGTAAGAGTAAGGTCTTATGACGGCGCGGCGGCATCCGTGACGATCCCTCAGACCGTAGAGGGCTATACCGTTGTTGAAATCGGAACAAGCGCCTTTGAAGGGAATCAGGCACTCCAGAGTATTGACCTCCCGGACAGCATTCTGGTGATCGGCCGCCGGGCGTTCAAAGACTGCATCAACCTGCGCTCGATGAGCTGAAACGACAGGCGGCGCGGAAGCTTGCGCAACCGCGTATGACATGGCCTTTTCCATGATCCGCTGAAAAGAGAAAGAACGAGAACCGAAAAAAGACACCCATTCAAAGGCAGAAAGAGAGGATCGGCTTATGAAAACGAAAACGAAGAGCACACTGGCACTGCTGCTTTGCCTTATGATTTGCCTGTCCCTGTTCCCGACAATTTCTTTTGCCGAGAGCGGCGAGGCGGCATGCGATGAAATCGCGGGAGGGGAGCAGGTCACGGCAGAAGAACCGGAGGAAGCCGTCGGCGTGGACGTGGTTGAGGAGGAAGAAGCCGCGGCCGTCACTGCGGAAACGGAAGGTGTCATTCCGTCAGAAGCAGGAGACGTTATTCCGGAAGAGGAAGAGACAGATCTTGTTATAGAAGAGGAAACCGAATCCCTTCAACACGACAGCATACCCGGCCTGCCGAAGCTGGCAGCGCCTTCGAACCTGCACTGGGACATCGAATATCACGGCGTGTTCGTAGTGACAATCAATCAGCCGTTTCAGAATGCCATGTGCTGCGTACTCTATCGGCTTGGGCAGAATGAGCCGGTGTATGAAACGCATTTTAATCTCTCCGGTTACCCTCTTGATCAGGGAGTGTGGAGAACGGATCTCTTTACGCAGTTTCTGGAGGAAGGGGGAAGCGGCGATTACTATGTCGCTGTTTACGCTGTTGGTGACGGCATTTCATATTCCGACAGTGACAAAGTAGAGTCCGCAGTCTGGCACTATGAAAAGCCCAGCGTTTCCCTTCCGAAAATGGCAAAGCCGGTCCTGAACGGCATTGCTGCAACCTATGTGGTACCGGAAGGAATTGAACATGCGAACGGAATCCAAATGGATATCCGGTTTGCCAAAACAGCAGATGAGGAACCGCATTTTGCGGGGAGTACATGGAAACCGATCTATTATGATTCGACAGAGGCGGGTGAGGTGACCTGGAACATCTACGATATTTGCCTTGAACAAAACGGCACAGGCTATTACAGCGTGCGGTTCCGGCTGCTGAGCGGGGACATTACGGTGTTTAACAACGGCGCATGGAGTGAGTGGAGCGAGCATTCGAATGTGACAGAAATTCAGACCGGAGTAAAAACCCAGCTGCAGCAGATTGCAGCAAACGCGGCCGGCAAGAGCAATGAAGAAATCCGGTCTGCAGTCCAGGCGATGGATACCGCAAGCCTGAAGACTGCGATGGAAACGGACCAGGGGTACGACGGGGTGCTCGGCACCATGGCAATGCTGGATGAAAAACTCGGCGGAACGCCGATCACGGTTGCGCCGGAGATGAACGGCAGCTTCGGTGCGGATGAGATCAGCGTTGTCGGTGCGCAGCTGAACACGCCGCAGGCAGCCGACCAGCCTATCAAGTTTGTACTGGACAGGCCGAAAAACGACGATGTGGTCCCGGCCATGTACAACAGCAGCATTGCGGTGAAATTCTCGATGGACCTTGAAAACACGAATACCGGCGGCATGCTGGCGGTGCCTGTCAAGGTAACGCTGCCGATTCCCGCGGGGATCAATCCGGCGTTCCTTGCCGTGCTGCACTATCATACGGCAGGCGGCGAGCCGGAAGCCATTCACCCGTATGTCTTTCAGGAAAACGGGAAATACTATGCATCCTTTGTGCTCAGCAGCTTCAGCGACTTTGTCTTCACCGAAACGCTGAATGACTCCGACGAGGCCGTGGCGGCCTTTGTACGGCGCGGCTACAGCCTGATGCTGGGACGGGAAGCGGACGCAGACGGGCTGAAGTTTTATGTGGATCTTCTGACCTC
>ONGJ01000159.1 GCA_900317375.1 uncultured Eubacteriales bacterium | reverse complement strand
ACCGCGCTGGCGGCGTTCGCGGTGCTCAGTCTCTTCTTCACCCTCAAGCCCGAGTCGGCCCTGATCCTGACCGGTCTGCTGCTGATCATCGGGGTTTTCATGTGCTCGCGCCAGTCAAAGCGGCTCAGCGAACGTTATAACGACGAAGAGGCTGCCCGCATGCGGGCGGACTATATCCGTTCGCAGAAGGCCGCCATCGTGCTGACCGTGCTGGCTGTGATCGTCAGCGGAGTCGTCCTGCTCCTCGCTCCGGTTTACAACGCGGTGTTCTACGCCGTCTGCATTGCCGAGGCCGTCATTCTGTTCGTCCTGATCCGCAAATCCTTCCTGCTGCAGATGCAGCTTGCGACGCACAAGCCGCCCCAGTTCAACAAGAAGGGAGGGCAGGACCATGCGTAAGCCAGCTTTCTTCCAAAAGCTCTTTCTGCTGCTTCTCCCGGCCGTGCTTCTGCTGTCCCTGCTGCCGGCTTCGGCCGATGCGGCAGCGAAGGACGACCCCTTCGCCGCCATGCCCAGCCTCGGTATCCTGACCGACAAGGGTCTGGAGTGGCGCAACGCCGATACGGGATACCGCGTCGTCATCGAGGACGATATCGACCTGCTCACCGAGGCGGAAGAGCGCCAGCTTCTGAGCGATATGCAGCCTCTCACCGCATACGGCAGCGTGGCCTTCTGGTCCACGCGGGAATACGCCTCCGACGAGATCGAGCAGGCCAGGCTGAAGCGTCGCGCGCTCTTCGATCTGGAGAGCGGCAGCATTCTCGTCATCAACATGGAGATCCGCAGGGTCACGATTCAGAGCTACGGCGCCATGTACGAGGTGCTGACCCCGGCGCGCGCCAACAGCATCACCAACAATGTGCGCAATTACCTGACGCGCGGGGAATACTACACCGCCTCCCAGAAGGCCTATTCGCAGATGAACAGCCTCCTGCGCGGCAACCGCATCGCCCAGCCGATGAAGCATCTCTCGAACGCCTGCATCGCGCTGATGGTCGGTCTGATCCTGATGATCGGGCGGGTCTTCCGCCAGTCCTCCACCTTCCGCAGGGAGGACGAGACCCAGATCATCGGGGCCACAGCCCTGGCCTTTGCGGCAGCCGCCGTCGTCAACCGCGGGCAGAAGCGCGAATACAGCCCGCCCTCCAGCGATTCGGGCAGCAGCTGCTCCGGCTGCTCCAGCGGGTCCAGCTGCTCCAGCTGCGGCGGCGGCGGATCCAGCAGCTTTTAGCCTATGGGTGCCGAGGTCTATAGCGGGCGGCATATTCTGCAGTGGCACATCACGCACCGCTGCAACCTGCGCTGCCGCCACTGTTACCAGGCGGATTACGCCTGCGAGATGAGCCCGGATGCCCTCCGGGAAGCTTTGGCGCGCTACGAACGCTTCCTGAAGGCCGAGGGCCTGCACGCCCAGATCAACCTGACCGGCGGCGAGCCGCTTGCCCATCCCGATTTCTTCTCCCTTGCGGAAGAGATCCGCCGGCACGGCCATCGCTTTGCGGTGCTGACCAACGGTACCATGGTCGACGCCGAGGCGGCCCGGCAGCTTGCCCTGCTGAAGCCGGAGTTCGTGCAGGTCAGCCTGGACGGAACCGAACGCGTCCACGACCGCATCCGCGGCAGGGGCAGCTTTCTGCGCGCTGCCGAGGGGATCGACCGGCTGAAGGCCCGCGGCGTGCCTGTACAGGTCTCCTTCACCGCCCAACGTGAAAACCGGCGGTCCCTGCCCGCGCTGGCGCTCTTCTGCCGGGCGCATGGGGTCGACAAGCTCTGGTTCGACCGCGTGGTCATCCCTGCGGAGGAGGACGCCGGGCATCTGAGTCTCTCGGGCGAAGAGTTCCGGCAGCTGGTGCGCACGGCACGGCGGCTGGAGCGCTTCACGCCCCTGCGCTGTGTCCGGTCCCTGCAGTTTGCCGATGACGCGGAGAGCGGCCTTTACCACTGCTGTGCCGGAGGCAGCCTGCTCATCCTGCTGGCGGACGGCACGCTCATGCCCTGCCGCCGCCTGCC
>ONGJ01000160.1 GCA_900317375.1 uncultured Eubacteriales bacterium | reverse complement strand
CTCGCCGGGGCGCAGGAATGGCTGAATACCTGGGGGGACCAGCTGGAAGAGCGTGAGTTCTGGCAGGGCAAGCTGGAACAGTTTATTCCTTACTGCGATTCCTGGACAGTACACAGCGGGGATATGAGCATCCTGCCCTATATGGGCGGCCGCGAAGGTACATGCACTGAATTCCGGACACATGTAAGCCTCGAAGGGGAGGATTCCATCCTGCATCTGACGGCCCGTGACGGGGAAGAGGAATACGGCCTGGACTTTTACCATGAGCCGGACAAAGACTATTTCTACAACAGCGACAATCCGCCCTACAGCTTCCTGATGGTCATCAACAGCACGGGGCGCATGTCCACCATGATGTACAACACCAACACGGGCGGACTGATGACAAGCTGCGAATACAAGAGAGCGTACAACGGATAAAGAGAAAATCGTCCGCCTGACCTGCAGGCGGGCGATTTTATACGGGCATCGAGCTGCTGCACTCGAAGAGATATTCGTACATCGGCATAAGGCGGCGGTAGGCACGAAAGAGCCTCTGCGGCAGGCCGGACTCCAACATTTCGGGGTCAAAGTCGGCGATGTGCTCGAGGCCGAAGCGCTTGCGGTTATAAAAGGGGTTGATGACCGGGCCCATGTCCTTTTTCGGGCGTTTGTACTCTTCCCCGATGATGTGGAAGCCGCGCATTTTCAACGCGTCCGCGGCCAGGCGCTCAAAGCGGGCGGGATTCACATCCACGCTGTGGCGGAAGGCATCCGCCTCCGCCGGGCTGAGATCAAAATAGCCAAGGCCGTAGCTGAAGGTGGCGGCCGAGAGCTCGAACCAGAACACGGGACCTTCGGTATGGCTGCTGCCGCCGGTTTTCATGGTGAACCACAGGTGGTCCTTATACGGCCCGCGGCCGAAGAGGCGACGGGCATCGCGGTAGATGCGCGAGACGTGCAGATCGAAATCCGAGAGGGGCCAGTTTTTCACCATCAGGGCGCGGGTGTCTTCAGCGAGGGCGTGAAAGGGTTCGTGGAGGACACGGAGGTACTGATCCTTATGCTCCTGAAACCAGGGGCGCTCGTTATGAAAGCTGAGCTCCCAGAGGAACTCAGCGGTTTCCTTGGTAAAGCCGTTAAACATACATGCTCCTTGTGAAAATCCCCTCTGCCGGTAAAGCAGAGGGGAAGCATTTTTACTTGGCGTAGTCGACCACTTTGGTTTCGCGCAGGACGTGAACCTTGATCTGACCGGGGTAGGTGAGTTCGTCCTCGATCTTCTTGGCGATGCGGCCGGCCTGGATGGCGTAGGAGCTCGCGATGCCGGGGAAGCTCTTGGAAACCTCCTCCAGCTTTTCGAGGCGCTTGACATAGTTCTCGATGTTCTCACGGCGGGCGCCGGGGCGCGAGGCCGAGATGGCATCGGCAGCCTGAACCAGACAGGCGACCGCGGTATGCGGTTCGACATCGTTGTGGTGGGCCTCGATGGCATGGATGACGGCGTCGGACTCGTGATACTTTTTCGCCAGGTCCACACCGATGGAAACATGGCTGCCCTCGACCTCGTGGTCGATGGCCTTGCCGATGTCGTGCAGCAGGCCGGCGCGCTTGGCAGTCGTCACATCAACACCAAGCTCGGAGGCCAGCAGGCCCGCAATGTGCGAGACCTCGATCGAGTGGTTCAGAACGTTCTGGCCGTAGCTGGTGCGGTAGCGCATCCTGCCGAGAAGGCGGACCAGCTCGGGATGCAGGCCGTGAATGTTGGTCTCGAACACGGCGCGTTCGCCTTCAGCTTTGATGGTGGCGTTGACCTCTTTCTGGGCCTTGGCGACCATCTCCTCGATCCGGGCGGGATGGATGCGGCCGTCCTGAATCAGCTTTTCCAGAGCCAGACGGGCAACCTCGCGGCGGACCGGGTCAAAGCTCGATACGGTGATGGCCTCGGGGGTGTCGTCAATGATCAGGTCGCAGCCGGTCAGGGTTTCGATGCTGCGGATGTTGCGGCCTTCGCGGCCGATGATGCGTCCCTTCATCTCGTCGTTGGGGAGGGGAACGACCGAGACGGTGATTTCGCTGGTGTGGTCAGCGGCACAGCGCTGAATGGCAGTGGTGATGATCTCTCTGGCGCGGCTGTCAGCCTCTTCCTTGTACTGGGCTTCCACCTCTTTGACCTTCATGGCCATCTCGTGGGTGACATCCTCGCGGACGTTATCGATCAGATAGTTCTTGGCCTCGTCCGCCGAGAAACCGGAAATCTTTTCGAGCATTTCCAGCTGGCTCTTCTTGATCAGCTGGACCTCAGCCTGCTGGGCCTCGACGGCCGAGATCTTCTGGCTCAGGTTCTCGTTTTTCTTTTCCAGAGCATCGGTCTTGCGGTCCAGCGCCTCTTCCTTCTGCTGCAGGCGGCGCTCCTGCTTCTGCACCTCAGCCCGGCGCAGCTTTTCCTCCCGCTCAAACTCCGAGCGGTTTTTGTGTATTCGCTCAAACTCCGAGCGGTTTTTGTGTATTTCTTCCTTTGCCTCCACGAGAGCTTCGCGTTTCTTGCTCTCGGCGCTTTTTATCGCTTCATTTATAATCCGTTTGGCCTCGTCCTCGGCACTTCCGATCTCGCGTTCGGCAACCCGCTTGCGGTACTGGGTCCCGAACAGAAAGCCGGCGGCGGCCAATAGAAGAAGGATAATGATCCATACAAAAGTCGGCATAGGTAGTAAACACACCTCCATTCTTTTAAGAATTTTGCGTGGGTTCACAGGCATATGCAATTGCAATTATCACGGAAACGGCCGGCATGCCACAGCACGGCCGCCAACACGAAAAGTTATTTAAAAGCCTCCCCGGGCCTTCTAAAACACAATTCAAGTTATTCTATTCTTACTTTGTGTGAATGTCAAGAAAAAAATATAGTAATTCGCTCTTGCTTTTTTCAGAGGTTGTGCTACAATATTTTCCACAGAAAGAAGGCGGGCGCTTCCAAGCCTGTCCGTAAAATCTGATACTACATTTTATGGAGGGAATACCATGGCTTACTTTATCACCGATGAGTGCCTGTCCTGCGGTTCCTGCGCAGCACAGTGTCCTGCAGAAGCGATCGACATGGGCGAGGTCCACTACGAGATCGACCCTGAGAAGTGCCTGGAGTGCGGCTCCTGCGCGGCTCAGTGCCCGGCCGAGGCCATTGTCACGGGCTGAGACCTGAACGAATAGAAAA